>NZ_JBNCKP010000019.1:0-159967 GCF_049841575.1 Micromonospora sp. DT201
CTCATCTGCCTCGCCCGCCGCCGCTGCGACGTCCTATACGCCATGCTCCGCGACAAGATCCCCTACCAACCACGACCGACAGATCAGGCACCCGTCCCCGCTTGACCAAACCCATAGGGACACCCCCCCGAAGACCCCGCCCAATCGTTGACGAAGGGTGACAAGGAGTGATGAGCGTCTGGCGGTGTCTTCGCAGCTCAGCGACCACTTTCGTCAAGCAATGGCAAGCTTGGTTCGGTTACTGTTGGTAACAAGGGGTCGTCGGTTCGAATCCGGCCGACCGGGGCCGGTCGCGACGGCGTCGGCGGCGCGGGCGGCTCGCGGGGCAGGGCCGGCGGGCTGATCGGCGGTGCCGCTGGAAACGGCGGTGGCGCCGAGCACGACGAAACCGGTCCCGAGTCGTCGTGGTTGACTGAGGACGACGACCCGTGGCGCACCGATGACACCGGGTCCCCGGGCATTCTGCGATGAGGACGGACCGATGAGCGTGATCGTCGGCGTGCTCCGGCCTGTCGCGGCCGGTCTGCTGGCCGTGCTCCTGACGGGTGCCGCCGCCCAGCCCGTCGTCGCCGCACCTCAGCGGGCCGAGCAGTGGTACCTGGACGAACTCCGCATCGATCAGGCGCGCAAGCTTTCCACCGGGCGTGGGGTGATCGTCGCGGTGGTGGACACCGGCGTCGACGCCACCCACCCGGACATCCGGGGGCAAGTCCTTCCTGGTGGTCGAAGCTATGGCGCGGTCGGCGACGGCCGCGCCGACGAGGACGGCCATGGCACTCACATGGCCGGCATCATCGCAGCGACGAACGCCGCGGCCGACGGTGTGGACGGGATCGCCCCGGGCGCCTGGATCCTGCCCATCAAGATCAAGAAGGGCAAGGGTCCGTCCAGCGACCGGGCGCAGGCCCAGGGCATCCGGATGGCGGTCGACGGCGGTGCAACGGTGATCAACCTGTCCGTCGGGCGACCGGGCGCCGTCTCTCCGGAGGAGGAGCAAGCCATCGCGTACGCCATCGAGCGGGATGTTGTCGTGGTCGCCTCTGCTGGCAACACCGCCATGGGCGATAGCGCTGTCATCTCACCGGCCAACGTTCCCGGCGTCGTTGCCGTAACGGGCACGACCCGTGGCGGAGCCTTCTGGTCTGGTTCCGTCCAGGGGCCGGAGGCGGTGGTGTCCGCCCCTGGCGATGGCATTTTCAACATCGGGGCGGAGCAGGGTTATGGGTGGGGTGACGGGACCTCCGATTCCGCCGCCATCGTCTCCGGTATCGCGGCACTGATCCGGTCGAAGTATCCGAATCTGAATGCGGCGAACGTGATCAACAGGATCATCCGAACCGCGCGGGACGCCGGACCGGCGGGCCGGGATCCGCAGTACGGTTTCGGTCGGCTCGACCCGGTGGCAGCGTTGACGGCGGACGTGCCGATGGTCTCCGTGAACCCATTGCTCGGGCCAGCGGCCCCGGCCGGAGGCACTGCCCAAGCAGCCGAGGACGACAACTTCGACGTGACCAAGTACGGCGATCAGGGCGGTCCAACCGACCAGCAGATCGTCGTCATCGTCGCCGGCATCGGTCTGGTGCTGATGGTCCTGCTGGCGCTGACGATCTTTCTGATCTGGAACCGCCGCCGCCGCGGCCGAGAGGCCGTTGCCGGGGCAGGTGCGCAGCACGAACTGCTCGATGAGGTTTCTTCTGGTGGCTACCCGCAGCAGCCGCGTTGATCGGATCGGGGCTGGTAGACGTCACGTAGAGCTGACACTGCCTGAGGCGGCCCTGGCACATCGATCCGCGGTGATCACTGAGGGCGGCGAGCCGGTGACACCCGTTGATAGGGTCACCGCCATGGTGGCGCTGCGACGGGCGGGCGCGCCCATCGGGCGCTCTCACGACCAGATGGTGGCGGTTCGCACGGTCGCCCCGAAAGGACCGGTCCGATGATCCCCGGGTCGCGAAAGCCCTTAAATCCCGACGTAGAGCCTCTCGACCCCGATGTGGATGTCTACTCGCCGGACCGGTCTGTTCGCATCGCCGCGTCGCGTCGGGGTGACATTGCGGTTGAGGTCGACGGCCTGCACCGCCATACGGATGACTCGCTGGCCCGGCAGGTGCGGGCCGCGGCCAGGGTCGCGTTGGCGGCACTGCAACCGCAGGCACGCGACGTGGAGCCTCCCCTGCACGAGCAGCGGTCTGGTTGGTGAGCGGTCGGATGATGAGGAAGAAGCTGGCTTTCCTAGCCGGCGTCGTCGTCGTGGCCGTCGGGCTGCTCGGCGCGTGGCGGTGGGGGCCGTTCGGCGACGACGAGGTCGTTCCCTCCTGCGGCGAGTTGGCTGGAGTCCTACCGAGCGTCGTGGAGGGGTCGTGGACCCTGACGCGGACGGAGCCGAAGCGCGAGGCCGACAGGTCGCGGGTCCGCTGCGATCTCGACTTCACGTCTGCTGATAAGTCGTACCGAGGCAGGGCTGTGCTGAGCCTCATCGAGAGCAATGACAAGGCTTTCCTCCGCAGCACGGCCACGACCGGCCCCTGCAGCGGCGAGGAGGTTCCGAACCCGAGCGCGGCGCGGTACGAGGTGGCGCGTTCCTGCTCGGAGAAGATCAACGACAAGGTCTTTGCCGGTGTCTTCCTGGCTTCCGAGAAGCGCTACGCCCACGTCCTCGCGGACTTCAGCAGCCCTGGTTCTCCGGTCGAGCAGGTCGCCGCGTACGCGAACAGCAGCGCGCAACGCATCACCGATCGGGCGATGACGTTGGAAGCCACCGATTAGGAGCACGCCGTGGGCAAGTTGGAGCGCTATTTCGAGGACGTGGCTTGGATCAAGGCCGAAGGCGTCTCCACCAACGGTTGGGTGACGGTCATTCGGGACCACGACGGAGACCTGAAAGTTGCCATTCGGCACGGGATGCTGCGCCGGTGCAGTCCGGACCAGGTGGCCCGGCAGGTGTGGGCAGTCGCCCGGCTGGCAGTGGCGAGCCCGCAACCGCCGCGACCTGATATCGAAACTCTTCGTGGTGAACGGCGGCCATAATGGTAAACGTGCGGACGAGCGGGAAGCCGCTGGCTGGCTTGGTTGGTGTCGTCCTGCTCGGTGTCGGTGTGTTGGGACTGTGGCGGTGGGGGCCGCTGGGCGATGGCGAGGTCGTTCCCTCCTGCGGGGACTTGGTCAAGGCGCTGCCGAATGCCGTGGACGGCTCGTGGGCGCTGACGCGCGCCGAGCCGAACCGCGAGGTGAGCAGGGCATTGGTCGGCTGCGAGTTCGACTTCCGGTCCGCGGACCAGTTGTACACGGGCAAGGTCGCGCTGGATGTCAGCGAAGTTGGCGATGAAGCCGCCCTACGCAACAAGGCGACGGACGGGCCCTGCTATGGCGAAGCGGTCCCTTACCCGAGCGCAGCCCAGTACAAGGTGGCACGCTCGTGCTCGCAGATGATCAACGCGAAGGTGCTCGCCGGCGTCTTCGTTTCCTCCGATGAGCGCTACGCCCACATTCTCGCGGACTTCAGCGGCCCGAACCTGCCGGATGCGCAGGTGATCGCCTATGCGAATGCCGGCGCGCAACGCATCATCGACCGCGCCATGGCCCTCGATGCCAGCGACTAACTTGGCCGTTTACCTGCTGCATGGTGACATCGACCGCAGTTTAGGATGACGGCGGATGCTGGACGGCAGCGTGACACACGACGAGGATGTTCCTGAGCTGTCGCCGGACACATATGGGCGGCTAACCTCATCGCGATCCGCAAGTTGACCCAGATGGCGTGGTCGATCCGCCTGCTGGTGGCTGGCGTTGCCGTTCTCGCGCTCACAGTCCTGTGCTAGAGCGACGAGCAGCCACGGCTCCGGACCGGTCGTCGTTCGGCAGGTTGGCGAGCCAACCACCGGTTCCGGCTAGAAGGTGGGTGCAAGAGAAACCAGAATTGCCTGCGATCAGGACGAGGTCGACCAGGCGGGTGTGGCGGGGCCCCTAGCAAACGTAGTAGGCGATCTCCCCGGTGGTGATGCTGCGCCGGGCCAGCAGCCAGTGCCCGCGACCGGGCTGCCGGCAGATACGCACCGGCATCCGCGCCCACCAGTACTCACGGGGCCCGTGGGCGCCGGCGCCGGCGGAAACCGGTACCACGCCTGGGCGGGGAGGGCGGCGATCAGGTCGTTCATGCGGGCCCGACCCATCGTGGTGGTGATCATGTCGTCGTTGCGTCGGGTCGCGACCACATAATCCACATCCCGCTGTTCCAGCCAGACTCGCAGGGCTTTGGACTGATCGACAGCAGTGGTGACAGCAGCTGGCCCAACCGAGGACGCCCTTGATGGAAGCGTGCGCACAGCCGTCCGAGGTCGCGAGCGCGGACGGACGACGCCGGACGACCCGCACTGAGCTTGTAACCGAGTTGTCCTGCTGCCGCAAGGGCGGGTTCAAGGGCGAGATCTTCGGTCGGCTGCCGCACGGTGCCGGCCGCCCGGTCGTGACTTGTTGCCGCGCATCGCTACCTTGTGTCGTGCACACATAGCGTTCCGTCGTCTCGATGGAGGGTTCGTGGGAGCAGTAAACTGGCCGGAGGTGTTGGCCGGCTTTCTAATCGGCTTGGCCCCGTTGGTGGCGCGCCAGGGATACATCTTCATCAAGTACACGCGCATGCCGGGGAGGAGAAAGTACCTGGGTCTGTGGTGGTCCTACAAGAGCAGTACCAGTGGGACTGGCCGAATAGTTGAGCGAAGGATGAGGGTCTCGTACTCGCCGCTGATTGACAGGCTGTCCATTCGAGAATACGACCCCACCGACAAGGATTTCGTTAGCACGCGTCTGACGTACTCCGGCCATGTCTCAGAGAGAAAGGGCATGGTTCGGTACTTTTCCCTGATGGACCCTGCTTCGCACGAGCGGATGGAATGGTTCATTTTCGACCCATTCTTCGATCCTATCGATGAAACTGCTGGCCTCTATATTGCCCTGGACTTGAGGGGGATACCCGCTGCTGGGGCGATTCTTATTTCAAGGGAGCGAGTTTCTTTGGAAGAAGCAGGCGAGAAGATGAAATGCGAGGTCCTAAGGCTCGCGCCCATGTTGGACCGCATGGGGCAGTAGGGCGGTGCCCGCGGGAAGCTCGGTGACGTGAGCGAATTCCGGGCCGCTCGGCTCCTGCTGGCGGGCAGCGCGGGGCACCGGTACGGGATGCCGAAGGCGCTGGTCGTTATCGACGGTCGCCGGCTGGTCGAGCGTGGCCTCGCAACGCTGCGCGAGACGACCTGCGACCCGTCGTCGTGGTGTTGGGCGCTGCGCAGCAGGTGCGTTCCTGTACCGGCCTGTCCGGCGCGACGGTGACGGACAATCCCAAAGCTCCGGATCGAGGTCAAGGCAGCCCCCAGAGGGGCCTGGCGCGTGCGCCAGGCCCCTCTGGGGGCTGTTAGCGAGCCGTCTGTGGTTCGCGGGGAGGTGTTCGCTTGCGTCCGTCAGAGGCGGTGGACGCCGCGGCACGCATTACGAGCTGATTGGTCGGTACGACGCTGGAAGCGGGAGTAGGAGAGGTAGTCATACATCACCGTGCGTCACCAGCAGCGATAAACGCCAGTCCGCCCAGAGCGGCAGAAGAGTGTGTCGACGGCTCCACGCTCTCGCGGCCGCTTGTGATCAGTGTGCAACGACGACGGTGCGTACGACGCCATCAGCAGGTCTCGGATGCTCGGTCGAAAGCCTAACCAGATCACACCCGGTAGTACTGCACGACGCAGAACTCGTTGTCCTCCGGGTCGGTCATGACGAGGACTGCGCCCTCTTGGTAGTCATGCCGTTCACCTGTCCACCGCCCGCCCAACATCCCGATCCGATCGACCGCTTCGTCAACGTCGGTAACGGCGATGTCGAGGTGTAGTCGCGTCTTGCCGGCCTTGGGCTCCGGGACCGGCTGGAATGTCAGCACCGGGCCGCCCCCGGCGACAGTGACGCGCCGCCAGCCGGGAAGAGACTCCGTCACGCGTCCTCCAAGCACCACGGACCAGAAGTCAGCCAGTCGCTGCGGATCCCGGCAGTCGACCGTGACTCCGGCAAGTCGGCCCAGTGTCTCCACGACACCCACCATAGCGACGATGTGCAGCCCGCTCCCACTGCGGCGCACTCATCTCGGCTACTTGTTCAGGACGTCGCCCGGCACGCGGGCCGACCACCGAGCGTGACAGGTCACCGCCAGCAGGCGCGCACGGTCGGCGGCAGAACCGGATGCCCGGGATTCGCCGATGCGATGGACGATGGACGCATGATGGGTGACCGGTGGGGCGTGACTAACAGCGAGACACTGCGTTCCTATCCGTGCGACGCCTTCGTCACCTCTCCCGCGCTACAGGCGTGGCGGGGGGTGCGGGTCGAGGCGCCCGCCGCAGCGGTGTGGCCGTGGGTAGCCCAAGTGAGGCTTGCGCCGTACTCCTATGACTGGATCGACAACCTCGGCCACCGCTCACCTCGAGAGTTGGTGGGCCTACCCGAGCCTCAAGTCGGAGAAGCATTTACCGCTACTGGCGGACGGAAGGTGGGCAGGATCGTCTCGGTCGACCCCGACGAACAGTTGACGGGCACCATCATGGGTGCCTTCATGTCCTACGTCCTTGTGCCCCAGGAGCACGACACGACGCGCTTGCTGCTCAAGGTCGTCATGCAGGGGCCCCGCTGGGCCGCCCTCGGGCTGTCCGTCGGCGACCTGGTCATGGCTCGACGGCAGTTGCTGAACCTGAAGCAACTCGCCGAGCGCCGCCAGCGCCAGAACCCGGCCACGGAATAAAGATCAGGTGCGCGCTCATCGGTATGAGCGCGCACCGCGTCGGGTCGTTGAACGTCTCCCCAGTTGTCTCGGCCGTCGTGTGCCTCTGATCCGTCCGCGATGCGTGGGCGGCTCGGCAGGGGTGCGTACGGTTGAGGACTGGGCTGGTTCGGTGGCCGGCCGCGGAATCGGTTGAGGTTTCCGCGGCCGGCCCCTGATCGGGTTACTTGAGTAGGTACGCGCGTTGGATGGTTTGGGTGACCGTCCCGCCGTTCGCGTCTTCGGCTTTGACCCGCAGCCATACCGATCCGTCAGTGCTGCTCAGCCGCGGCAGTTTTACTCTGACGGAGAATTGCTGGTTGCCTGCGCGATCCTTGGGATTGCCGGCAACGGTGCCCTTCAGCCAGGTGTGGCCACCATCGGTGGAGTAGTCGACGGTCAGCTGCTTCACCGGCGCGCGACCGGCTGCGCCTGAGTGAGAACCGGCCTCGATAGTGAAGTGGTGCTGCCGACCTGACGGTGCGCGATTGTGGATGTCCAGGCCGAGTTCGTAGCGCAGTTGGATCAGTGGCTGGAACTGGCAGGTCAGGTCAGCGCTCGGGTCGGTCAGCGGGTTGCCTCCGCCGAGTCGAGCGCAGTTGTAGCCGGCTGGAACCTGTGCGTTCGACGCCTTGGAGCTGAATGTCCACACCGTTGTCGACTTCGGTCTGGTGCCGAACAAGCCATCCGCGAAGCTGGGGTAGGTTTCGTCCTGTTGGAGTCGGTAGGTGGTTGGTGCGGCGGAGAGGTGGAACACCGGCCAGTCCGATGAGTATTTGTGGTCCGGCGCCAACGTGGTGCCCGTCTTGGCGTTCCACATCTGCCACGAGGCCCATCCTCCGCCGCGCCACTCTTCGGACCAGTTGCCGCCGATGCCGTCGCTCGTGGAGTGGCCGGGGCTGTTGTCCATGAGTTCCGTCGCGGGCACGAATTCGTTGCCATCGGCTCCGCCGCGGGCGTACGTCGCGGATCGACCCACGTCATACGTGTTCTTCTGGTAGTAATCCAGGAAGTTGTCGGCAACTTCGACGGTGCCCACGTGCAGGGGTGCGTCGAACCAGTTCTCCAAGTCACGGCGGGTGCCGGCCTGGGAGTCCATGAACCGGTCACCAGAGCTCATCCTGAAGGTCGGATTGCTTTGCACCTGCTCGGGGTGGGTCCACATGGTGATGTTTCGCAGCCAGTGCCACTGGCTGTCGGCGAGGTAGTACTGGGTGACGTCACCTGGCCGGATCATCATGTACGGGTAGTAGAAATAGCCCTGGCCGACATGGGATGGCATGGCCAGTTCACTCACGGCGATCACCGCATCCGGGTTCTCGGCGTGGTAGCGGGCAGGCGCCTCCACCAGATCACCCCGTTTCACCTTGTGCTGGATCCTGGCCGGGATTCCGTTGGGATAGCCGAACGCGAGGTGATAGCTGTAGGCCGGCGCATCGGTGTAGTAGTCGGGATAGTTCGGCATTGCCTTGAGTGGCTTCGGTTGGGCAAGCAGCCAGTAGTCGGACAGTGAGACGGTGCCCACCGCTGCCGACCGCGAGGGTGACACGAAGACCGGCAATGCCTTGCCCGATGCAGCGAAATCCGCCCAGGTGGATTCGTAACTCGATCCATTCGGACTCTGGTGGATCAGGGATCCGACGTGGCTGCGCACCGCGACGTCGCGTGGAACTGCCGGTTGGTTCACGGGGACCGTCGTTGCGGCGTCCAGTGTGAATGTCGCGTCGGCGTCGATGGTGACGTCGGCCTTCATGAGGAGGCTGACGCGGCTGAAGATCCCGGTCGAGGGGTCGACGTCGCCGACGTTGGCCATCAGGGTGTAGGTGCCGGTCGGCACCTTGGCGGTGGCGACCCCGTTCTCGGTGCCGAGGCCGTAGGCCTGGAACCCGAGGGGATTGTCGTGGTTGTAGGTGTCTTGGATGAGCAACACCCCGGTGGGCGGGTCATAGGGCTTCCCCGCGAAGTCGGTCACCTTGATGGTGACGTCCTTGGCGCCGAACTGACCGAAGCCGACGGCGGTGCGCAGTTGAACTCCGCCACCACTGGCCGTGATGGCGCCACCGAAGATGCCGAGCGGGTAGTCGGCCCGGTCGATGGACGCGGTGACCGTGGCTTCACCGCCGGCGGGTACGGTCACCGTGGCGGCAGAAAGGGTCAGGTTCGCGACAGGCTTGCCCTGCCGATCCTCGAGCGCGGAGTCGAGGTTCAATGTCACCGGGGAGTTGGTCTGGTTGGTGTAGGTCAGCTCCCGCTCGACCGGCGTCTGCGCAGTGTCGAGACTGCCGAAGTCCAGCGCAGCGGACGCGTACACGCCCTCTTTGACGGCGCGGGCGACGTCGACCCGGCCGGTGCCTTGCTCTCGCCAGCTGTAGCCGCCGTCGATGGCGGTCGAGGCCAGGGCGTTCTTCAACGCGGATGCGTGCAAGCCTGGGCGGGCCTGGGCCAGGAGCGCTGCGGCGCCGGCCACGTGGGGCGTCGCCATGGACGTACCATCCGCGGTCGTGTAGTAGTCGTTGACGGGGCTGCCGAGGGTGGTGCCGGCCGCTCGGGCAGCGGTGATGGCGACGCCCGGGCCGGTGACGTTGGGCTTGACGGCGAAGTCGTTGGGCCGAGGCCCTCGCGAAGAGAAGTCGGCCAACTGGTCGGCCTTGTCGACCGCGCCCACGGTTAGCGCCGCGTCGGCGACGCCCGGCGTACCAATCCCACCCTCGCCGCTGTTACCGGCCGCGATGACGAACAGCGTGTCGTACTGCGCGGTCAACTGGTTGACGGCCTGGGCCAGGGGGTCCGTGCCGTCGGCTCCGCAGCAGGCACCCACCGACATGTTGACGACGTCGGCGCCGTTGCTCGCGGCCCATTCCATACCGGCGATGATCCACGAGTCGTAGCCGACGCCGTAGTCGCCGAGGATCTTGCCGTTCATCAGGTGCGCGTCCGGCGCGACCCCTTTGTACTTGCCATCGGAGGCGGCGCCGGAGCCGGCGATCGTGGATGCCACGTGGGTGCCGTGCCCGACGTGGTCGGTGGCCGAGTCCGAGTCGGTGAAGTTCGTCTCGGCGGTCACCTTTCCGGCCAGGTCCGGGTGTCCGCTGTCGATGCCGGTGTCGAGGACCGCGACCGTGACACCCTTCCCGGTGTAACCGGCGTCCCAGACCTGCGGCGCACCGATCTGAGGCACGCTCTTGTCCAGCTCGGCGTGCACTGGCCGGTCAAGCATGACCTGCTTGACACCCCCACCCAGTTGACCCGAGCCGGTTCCGTCGCCGTCGATGGCTCCCCAGAAGTGGCGGGCCTGACCTCGGCCGATCTTCACACCCGCGCCGTTCAGCGTTCGTACCGGCACCGGGTGCGTGGTCGCGGGGAGAGAGTCAGCCTCCTTGGCCAGTTGGGCCTTGTCCTTGGCCAGTTGTTCTTTGGACTTTGCTGAGCCCGGTGAGCGGTCGTCGAAGGTCACGATCACCGGCAGCGTGGCGCTGGAGCTGTCCGTGAGGCCGTCCTGGACGAGCTCGGGAATGTTGAACAGGTCGCGGTCAAGCTTGCCTGCGCTGAGGTACGCCGCGACATCGCTCGGGTAGACGTAGAAGTCCTTCGACGTACCTTGGGAGAAGAACTGCACCGCGCGGCCGTCGTCACGCGGAGCCGGGTCGATGTTGACGACCCGGGCCTGATCGGCGGCCGCCGTGTCCCAGCGGATCGTGTCGCCGGTGATCAGCGTGACTTCGACCTGGTGACCCTTGGCTGTCGGCGAGGTCGGAGCCTGGCCTGTCGCCGGTCCGGCGAGCCGATGAGATCCGACGTCGACCGGTGAGGCCAAGGCCCCGGACGTCCCCGCCGCGCTGACGATGAGCGGCAGGGCCACCAGAGGGGCTGCCAACAAGGCCAGGCACCGTCTGCGGCGGGAGCGGCCGCCGGGACGAACGCGGAGTACGGCGTGCATACGAGCCTCGTTTCTCGATCCATAAAACGGGTGCAGCAGGCGAGGAGGCGCTGCTGCGCCCTCATCGTGGGCTCGTCCTGCCCGATATCGCGACTAGGCAACTGACCTATTGTTTGGCGGCTCGCTACACAGCGTTTACGCCGGCTACTTTGCGTGCGGTGTGGAGTCGTCAAGCAGTCCAGCGTCGGCCGCGACCCGAGCCAAGGCCGTGCGAGACGAGACGCCGAGCTTTCGCATGGCGCGACTGAGATGGTGAGCGACGGTTTTGGATGAGATGAACAGCGCCTCAGCTGCCTGCCGGTTGGTCAGTCCGCGCGCAACGATTCGCAGGACAGCCAGCTCACGAGGCGAGAGCCCATCGCCGTAGCCGTGGCGGCCCCGACGCCATGTCCGTGCGACCTCGACACCGTGCTGCCGCAGCAGTCGAGCGACTCGGTCGGCGTCCCATTGCGCCCCGAGCTCGACAAGCCGTTCCTGCGCCCGGCCCAGTACGGCAAGGCCCTGTTCCGGGGTGTTGGCTGCGAGAAGGCAGCGACCCTGCCGCTCAAGGGCGAGCAGTTCGTCGTACGGCCGCGGCATCGCCGCCCATGCTGCCGCGGCGTGGGCAAACGCCTCAGCGGCCAACTCGGGGGCGTCCTGTGCCTCGACCAGCAGCGCGCAGCAGGTTGCCAGCGCCGCCTGCGGCACAGGCGCGGTTCGTCCGTGCAGGCCGACTGTGAAACGACGCACCAGCATCGCCGCGTCATCGACTCGTCCAGCCGCGATCAGCGCCTCGAGATGGACAGGAGCGACCTCTGTCGCCTGGACCCAGATGTCCTTGATGCCGATCGCGTCCATGATTGGATCCGTCAGCTCCAGCACCTGGTCGGCCGCACCGTCGGCTAGCCACAGCCGCCCCGAGGCAGCAGTCGCGAACCCCGTCAGGAGGTCCATCGAACGCGTCGCTGCGATCTCGGTCATGACCTTTTGCAGGTCGTGTGCGGCTGATTCACGGCTGCCGGAGGCGAGGTCTAGATAGCCCAGGACGGCGCCCGCTTCCAGACGAATCAGAGGATGGGTCTCGTCAGAATCGATCACCTGATGAATCCGTTCGGCCAGACCCGCCCACGCGCCGGTGAACCAGTCCAGGAGGACATCGGTGAACTGCGTGAAGTCCACCGCACGTTGGTAACCGATGGCCGGTGCGACAGCCTCCACGGCCGCGAGGTGTCCCCGAGCATCGTCGTAGAAGCCCAGGTCCATCGCATGTTGCGCGGCGTTGATCCGTCCCCGCACGATGTGGTGCTGTTCGATCGGTGTCGGTGCCGAGTCCGGAATCTCGGCGACGGCCTGCCAGCCGGCTTCCTGCCCGAGCGCGAGCAGCTTGATCGTTCGGTCGATCTGCAGTTGGCGGCGTACCAGTTCCGATTCGACGCGAGGGATCAGGGCAGTCGCCCGGTCCAACCACTGCAAATGCTGCGACGCCGACCATGATTCCGGAGACTCCGGCGACGCAAGGAACAGCATCGCCTGGGCGGCACTTGCCGGCCGGTCGTCGAGTGCACCGACGGCAGCCTCGAACTCCACGTTGCCGGCATCGAACTCCCCGAGCTGGTAGAGCAGCCACCCGAGCAACAGGCGGATCTCACCGCGCTCGGCCTCGGGCAGATCCGCCTTGATCACAATCTTGCGGAGGGTGTCGCGTACGGCGGTCTCCAGCTCACCCAGTGACGCCGAGCGGTGAACGATCGCTTCGCCCAGCCGCCGGGCAAGCCGGCCTCGCTGATCGGAAGGATGGTCGGTGATCGTGAGAAGGTCGTTCAGCAATTTGACGGCGGTGTGTTCATCGCCGGACTCCAGGGCAGCCTGGGCAGCCGCCTCAGCGTACTGACTCCACCGATCAAGTTCACCAGCCTCGCGGAAGTGCCGGCTGAGCCGTATCGGGGGCGGATGCTCAGATCCCTCCAGCGAAACGGCGGCGCGATGGTGCAACAGACGGCGTTCGGAGGCCGGGACAGCGTCCGCGATCGCCTTGGCAGCCAACACATGACGAAAGGCCAGCGAGCCGGGCACCGTCTCGTGCAGCAACCCACATCGCAGCGCCCCCGCCACACCAAAACGTCCAGCACTGAACTCCAGCCCCGCGACCGTGACGAGCAGGTCCTGGGACGACGGTCCCGCGACGACGGCTGCCGCCTCCAACACCTGGCGTACAACCTTGTCGAGACGATCGACACGCTCCAGAACCAGGTCACGAACGGTGGGCGGAACCTCCAGATCCTCCACCGCGCGGCGGTTCCACTTGGCACCAGGCCGGGCAACGTGCCGCCTGTCAGCAAGCAGCCGAACGCTTTCCTCGACAGCCAGCGGCAGACCTTCGGTGCGTTCGTGCAGAAATGACAAGAACTCCGTTGACACTTCGGTGCCGAACATCGACACGACCAACTGCTCCGTCTGCTCGACATCCAAGGGCCCCAGTACGACCCGTACCTGCGGCCGGAGTGCCGTCAGCCGCAGCAATGACGACCCGTCCGGCACGTCGTCGGGACGATAGGTCACGACCAGTGACAGCGGCCGAGCTCCTGCAGCCGAACCCGACGTGGACAGCATGAGCAGGAACTCCAACGTCGGCGCATCTGCCCAGTGAGCGTCCTCCACCACCAGCACCTCAACTCGGAGCGCGGCCAATAGCTCGGACAGGGCTCGGCACACCCGGTGACGAACCGCCTTCGTGTCGCTCAGGGGCTCCAGCGCCGGCGGCAGCTCCGCCGCCCACTCCGGAAACAGGGGCCGTAGCGCACCGGCCAATGGACTCACCTCGACGCCATTGAGATTGGGTCGCAACCTGCGCACCGCCTCAACCAGCGGGCCCCAGGAGAACGGCTCTGGCAGCGGCGGGCAATTGGCGGTCGCCGTCACGACGTCCCGGAGCGCCGGCAGGGCCAGGCATTCGCGTACAAGCCGCGACTTACCGATGCCCGCCTCGCCTTCGACCAACACCAATCCCGCCCCAGTGCTCACCGCGTCGGCCACCGATGCAAGTTCCCGATCCCGCCCCACGAACGCGGGCGGGTGAACCTCTCGTGCGCTCCGCCCCCCTTCATCTCCATGCATCATGTCTTGCCGCCTTCGACCTGGCCTGGACCCGGACACCTCGTTCACATTCTGACGCAGGTCATAACCTGGGACCGACAAACCACTCCTCGGCGAGACCGCCCCCTCAGCGCCACAGCCCGTCATGCCGCCGCGGCCGAAGGCGCCTCGAGGGCCGTCAGCAACTACTCCCCAGGCGGGCCGGCTGCGGGCCAGCGAATCGACTTGCGCGGGCGGTCGCGATTTCTCGCGGACGCAGCCACAAGAGGTGACCGGTGACGAACTGACGGTGTTGGTGGACCGGCTGCGCTGGGATCGCCGGCGGGATCCCTACCGGGGTCGACGGGAGTACTCGCAGACCGCCCGCCAGGTCGCCGAGGAGTGTGATCGGTTGGTCGCCGAGGGTCGTGCGGATCTCGCGGTGCTGGTGTTGCGCAAGGCCGTCGACCGCATCACGCGGGCCCTGATGTACCTGGACGACTCCTCCGGAGCCATCGGAGACGACCTGCAGGAGCTCATGGACCTGTACGCGAAGGCATGCGTGGCGGCACTGCCGAACCCGCTCAGCCTGGCCGGCTGGCTGGTGAAGCTGGAGTGCGACGGTCCCGGCTGGCCCCGCGTCCGACTGGCCGACTTCGCTCCCGCGCTGGGAGAGCGGGGGAGCGCGGAGGTGGAGCGGCTGGTCGCCGAGCGGGCACGTGTGGCCGACCCGGAGTCGTGGACCGGCCCGTTCGCGGTGCCTGACCTGCGCGAGCAGCTCGCTGAGGTGTCGGGAGATGTCGACCGGTATGTCGCGGTGTTGGCCGGGAACCTGACTAACGCAGCCGAGTCCGGGCCATCGAGGCTGCCGATCCGTCCTGCATGAAGTGGGTACGCAACAAGCGCAGCGACGACGCCACCGCCGTCTACGCAGCCTGAGCAGCCAATCCACCAGCAAGGGCCACCGGCTGCCGGCGTGTGATCCGACAACTGTTGTGCGACGCATCTCTGCCAGGTGACGTGCGGCTGATCCAGCGAACTAGGGGCGACAGGATGGCCACCGACGCGACGTCCTGGCATGCCGACGAACGGATGGCCTGGCGGAGAACTGCTAGCTCGGTTCGGCTGCGCCGTACCTCACCGGACCGAGATCGACGGGCAGGTTGCGCGCAGCCAATGACACGGCCTCCTCCGCTGTAGCGGTCTCGCCGAGCTCTTGTCCCATGTAGCCCATCGTGACGGTGTAGTCCTTGCCTCGCCCGGCATGCAAGCACACCAGGACATCGCGGGAGAGGCTGGGCCGGGTGCTGGTGGAGAACCGCAGAGACCAATGGCTGGTGAAGGGGTAGAGCTGCCGTAGCCTTGGCTCGGCGTACGCGGCCTCGATGAGCGCGTGGTACTCGGGCCAGTTCACCTCCGCTGCCTCCGTACGCAGGTGCCGCCACTCCGATTCGACCAGCCCTGCCGGATTGCGGTCGGGGACCTCGAACCGTCCAGTCAGTTTCACGAACGACGCAGCCTGGGGGATCTCGGTCAGGGGCACTCCGTCATGCCACGCCTGCGCGGCTCGCGCCACCTGAGCGAGATCCACCGTGTCTCCTTCGATCAGGGCCAGACCTTGATCGCGCTCGCAACCGCGAATAAACCACCGTCGCTCCACGTAGCTGGCGGACACCTCCAACTCCTCACGGTGCGGGACGGTGGTCGGAACGACAGCGCCATGCAACGAATTGGACGCCGTAGCCGGCACGGGGATGGACAACCCTTGCCGGACGGCGACGGCTCGCAGCGCCGCCGCAAGGCTGCCCTCGACAGCAACCTCCGGATAGAGGACAACAGGATCGGGGTAGGTCGGCACGGCTCACGATTCTGCCTCACCGCCCTGCGAGGACAGCCGCGAGACGGCCGGGATCGAGTCGACTCGAAGCACCCGCTCTTGCAGCGATCAGCGCGCTGGTGTCGCAGATCAGCTGGCGGACGCGTGTCGCGCATCAGTCGACGGAGGACACCGCCGGCTCGGGCTGCCGCGGGCTGCCGGCGTGTCTGCCGGCGATGTGGTTCAAAGTTTCTGTACGTCTTCAAGGCAGCCCGCAACGGGCCGCACGCGTCGCCGCCTGGGCGCGCGTCCGTCGCTCCGCTGGCGCTCCGACTCCGGCCACGCAACACGCCCGGCGGCTGGCGCGGAGAGCGGGGAGCCCGGTGGGCCGCCGGCAGCACGACAGCAGCGTTGACCGGGTGGTGGTGGGCCGGCAGCCGGCCGGGCCGCGCGGCCACGAGCCCGCGCGGCGTAGGGGAGCGGACGCCGGCCGCGTCGGCGAGCTGGCGGCGGTCGCGGCGTTGCGGCTACTGCGCCTCCGGCGGGGGCGCTCCGGCTCCAGGATGGCCGGGGCTCCGTCGGCTGGTCGCGGTCCGTGGGTGGTTGCGGTAGGCCATCCCGCCTGCCACCGACCCGGGCGAGCCGAGCAGACCACCGCCCAACCCGCCAGCGTCCGTACGAGCCGTCAAGGTCCGCTTGACATGGCGGGCCGGGCGGCGACCCGCTCCCCAACAGGGCGGGTCGACGGCACACAGTGAGGATGGTGGGGTGGGTCGCCGGGCTGGTCTGACTCACCGGCAGACCGACGATTGCTGTCCTCATCCCGATTCGTCGGCCGGCCCGGTGGCCCCGGCAGCTGCATGTCACCGGTCAAGCGTCGTGACCTGATAGGAGCCTGTGCGAGAGGCGCCCACCACTGTGTTGTCCGCATCGCCTGACCGGTGACGTGTCCACGTGTTCTCGACGTGACCGAGAAGGCGGACCTCACCAGCATGGCAGCCAAGAAGCGATCTCTCATCGGTGGTGTTGACACCCACCGCGACACCCACCACGCCGCTGTCATCGACAGCACTGGCGGGCTCCTGGCCGACGCCGAGTTCCCCGCGACCACCGTCGGCTACGCGGATCTGCTGGCCTGGATGCGCTCCTTCGGACGGGTGACTGCCGTGGGCGTGGAGGGCACCGGCAGCTACGGGGCCGGCCTCGCCCGCTACTTGACGAGCAAAAAGATCGTCGTCACGGAAGTAGACCGGCCGGACCGCCGCGCCCGCCGCGCACAGGGCAAGTCCGATCCGATCGACGCGTTCGCCGCCGCCCGGGCGACCCTTGCTGGCACCGCGATGGGCACGCCGAAGGCCCGCACTGGGCCGGTCGAGGCGATCCGCGCCCTACGGGTCGCCCGTCGAGGAGCGGTCAAGGCCCGCACCGCGGCCTTGAATCAGATGCGCGGCCTGGTCGCCGCCGCCCCCGAGGCCCTGCGAGCCCACCTGACCAGGGTCAGCGCTGCCGTGCTGGTCAGCCGGTGCGCTGCGCTGACCTACGACCCGGCCAGACTCCACGAGCCGGAACACGCCACCGCGGCAGCCCTGGTCGGGCTCGCCCGCCGGGTCACCGCCCTCACCGAGGAGATCACCGCCCTCGACCGGCAGGTGGCACCCATCGTCCGGAAAACGGCGCCCCGCACATCGGCCTTGTTCGGCGTCGGCCCGGACGTCGCCGCCCAGCTACTCACCACCGCCGGCGACAACCCCGACCGGCTGCACTCCGAAGCCGCCCTCGCCCACCTCTGCGGCGCCGCACCCATCCCCGCCAGCTCCGGACGGGTACGCCGCCACCGCCTCCACCGAGGAGGCGACCGCGGCGCCAACCACGCCCTACACACCATCGCCCTCTGCCGCATGCGCTACGACCAGCAGACACAGACATACGTCCACCGCCGCATCACCGAAGGCCTCAGCAAGCAGGAGATCCTGCGCTGCCTCAAGCGCTACATCGTCCGCGACGTCTACACCGCCCTACGCGCCGACTTCGCCGCCCTCGCCCCTTGACCTCCATAGGAGCATCGGGATGGATTCAGGCAGCGAGGTGTGTGAACATCGGTGGATGTCAGATGAGCTTCCGGTTCCGACTGAAGAACAGATTCTTGCCGCCTTGCAGCGCACCGGCTACATCTTTGAGCAGAAGGTTGCAGATTTGCTCAGCCCAGGTGTTTCCACTGGCTGGGCATTCAAGGATCAGGATACTGGTGTAAGTCGAGAGGTCGACATCTTCAAAGAAGAATATGAAACTCTCTATGACGACAGTACCGGTAAGCGCCTCACGATAAGGTGGGTCATTCTCGGAGAATGCAAGAACTATCAATGGCCCTGGGTTGCCCTAACCAAAAAATGGAGCAAGGCTGCCTTGGATCCAATGGACTTCATTGAGAACCGCTGGAAGGAGCTAACGGTAACCCTCGCAGCCAAGTTGGAGCTAAGCCGCGAGAACGGACCGACGCTTCCCTTCGAAAAATTCCCTGCCGAGTACCATCGACTACGTTACGCTCCGCACCCCCGAGCTGTGCAATTGGTCAAGCTCAACAAGAAATCCGGCGGCTGGGAGACTCATTCAAGCGATGTCTATAGCGAATTGACATATCCGCTAGCTAAGGCCGTCACTCACTTGCGCGAGTTAGCGACACCCGCGGGCGTCTACAAAGATGACGCGCAGATGGAACGCGTCATCACAATTGCCTTTCCCGCCATTTTCGTCTCGACCGACATATATGTCGTTGTGCCTAACCGTGGTGCATACTCCGTAGAAAAGTCGCAGCATGTCATCCTTGAGCGCCACCTATCGTCCGAGTCAACCTCAGGTCTATTCAGATACGACGTCGTCACCGTGGACGGCATCAAGAGCTGGTACACCGACCACGTGCTGAAGGTTGTGCGTGGAGTAGCTAAGGCTGCTGGATTTGCTGGCCGGAAGGTCTACGTGGCTGGTCGCGGAAGGAGTGTGCTCGGCGTACCGCGTCGTCCAGCGACACCCTTGCCTCGCAGACGACGTAGTGATGGCCTGCTTTACTGACGGGGTGCATGCCCGCCTACTTCTCTGCGTTGCGTTGCTGGCTGCGGGCGTGGTGACGGCAGGGGCCGGACTCTTGGTCGCCATGGGATTCGTCGAGCAGCCGGGGCCCTTCAACGAAGCGATACTCGGCGCGATCGGCGGGGCCATGGTCTCGGCTGGTTTCCACCGTTGGAGGAAGTGCCGCTCCTCGGGCTTGGGGCACACACGGGGCACAAGACAGCGTGAAACGTCGGCAACCAGTCAGCAATGACGTGAGCCCAAGACGCGGCGGGACCAGCACGCCGAGCAGGCCGGTACAGGTCACGGGAGCGGCCATCTAAGTTCCGCTTCAACGTCTGACACTCGGGCTGGGTGACGACGGGCGCGGGCAAGGCCGGACGTCCGTGGACTGCGGTGGACGGTTCGGACTGCTCAGCCCTGCGGCTGGCCCCAGCTCAAAGTCGGCTGGTGGTTCCTTCACACCGAAGCGGTCAGTTCCGGCCCATCGTCTCGGCATACCTGACGCGCCGGGTCAAGCTTCCTAACTCGGAAGTAGACCTGCTTCCTCCCGATTAGGGCCACTTCGCGCAGCGGAGCTGCCGGGACTAACCCCGAGTGTCAATGATCGCAGCCTCAATGCGCAGCCCGATCCCCGTCAGGACAAGAAGGCCCGCAATGACATGCGTTTCGGCCTGCCCGGAGTCGCTCGCCATGGTGAGCAAGGAGGCCAGGAGGCCAGCGGCTATTGCCATGGTTCCAAGTACACGCTTGCTGGCAGCTCGCCGAGATCGAAGGTCCACGGGCGTGACCGTACCCGGAGACTTCGCGTCGAGACCAGCTCGCACCGAAGCGGTCGGCGTGCCCGATGCGTGCCCGATGTAGCGGTCAACACCAGCGAGCACCGGCACCTCTACGGCGTCGATCTGAACGCTTCGTGCCTGTCTGCTGGCCCGCACAACTACCCAGAGTGCTAATCAACGCGATTCCCAAGCTGACCGTGTCGAGGGCAGAATGTCGGCGGACCGGTGGCAGAGCCGGGTTGCGTCCACGGAAGTGGTGTACGACTTGCCCGTGATGGGCGTGTTGCGTAGATGAGAGACGGCCATCGCGTCGATCCTTCAAGACGACCAAGTCAGAGAAGGAAGAGAGAACGCGATGGCCGCATCAGAGAGTGTGAACCCTGTTGACCTGCTGCGCGAGCAGATCGAGGGCGCGTCGCCGGACGTGTTGCAGGCGATGATCAAGACGTTCGCGCAAGCGGTGATGTCCGCCGAAGCCGACGCGATCTGCGGCGCCGGTTACGGGCAGCGCAGCGATGAGCGGGTCAACTCCCGCAACGGATACCGGGTGCGGGAGTGGGACACCCGTGCCGGGACGATCGACCTGGCGGTGCCGAAACTGCGGCAGGGCAGCTACTTCCCGGACTGGCTGCTGACGCACCGCCGGCGAGCCGAACAAGCTCTCGTCTCGGTGGTGGCAACCTCCTATCTGCTCGGCGTCTCGACTCGTCGAGTGGAGAAACTGGTCGAGCAGCTTGGCGTCCGGCAGCTGTCCAAGTCGCAGGTGTCAGAGATGGCCGCGCACCTAGACGTGCAGGTCGAGGCGTTTCGCAACCGGCCCCTCGATGCCGCCCACTACACCTTCGTGTGGATGGACGCCCTGACGATGAAGGTCCGCGAGCACGGGCGAACGGTCAACGTCCACGCCTTGGTCGCTGTCGGCGTCAACGCCGACGGACAACGTGAAGTCCTTGGCCTGGACGTCGCCTCCGACGAGGACGGCGCCGGATGGCTGGCGTTTCTACGGTCGCTGACCGCCCGTGGCCTGTCCGGCGTTCAACTGGTCATCTCCGATGCTCACCGCGGCCTGGTCGCCGCGATCGGCGCCGCTCTGCCCGGCGCGGCATGGCAGCGCTGCCGCACCCACTACCTGCGCAACCTGCTCACGAAGGTGCCCAAGTCGGCCCAGCCGTGGATTGCCACTCTGGTGCGCACGATCTTCGACCAGCCCGACGCCGACGCCGTCCGCGCCCAGTTCGACCGGGTCGTGACCACGATCGAGGCGAAGTTTCCCGCCGCAGCCGAACACCTCGACCACGCCCGCGATGACCTGCTCGCAACCGAAGGCGCAGGTAAACGTCTCGTGTTGGTTGCCTGGGGGTCAAGGAGTCGATCGCCGTCGCGCCCGCTGGTGCCCGGTAGGCCGGTTGACATCGGCCGGTCGCGGCTTTACCTCCCGGGGAAGGGCCATCCCGCTGTGGGCCAGTCCCGAGGGCTGGAAGGCTGTACGGTCCGACCGTGCAAAGCCCAGCGCCGAGGACCCCTACCGGGCCGTCACTGGCGGCTGCCTTCCCGGCCCACCTTCAGCGGGACGTGCAGACCGTCTTGAAGCTCCTACCGTCGGCACCCTCGGAGCCGGCCCTGCCATTCGGTGTAACCGTCGATGAGCAACCACTGGTCATCCCGTACCGTATCTATCAAGCCGAACCCACAGCCGGTGCGGAGGCCAGTCTGCCGCCGACGCAGTTCGCGATTCTCAGCTGCCTCTATACGCGTCACCACGACGGTCGAGTACGGCAGCGACGGCTTGAGCACATTCTGCGGCTGAACGAGCCGTGGGTGGTCCCATTCGTGGTCCGGCTGGTCGGGGAGTACGTCCTAGAGATCCTGCTCGACGTCCGCCGTGCACTCGTCGAGCTCGACGACCCCACGACCCCGCAGCACGCTGTCTATGGACAGGTTCTCGCCGCGAACCCGGCCTTCCTCGCCGTCACGCGTCAGCGAGTGGCGAGCTACTGGGCCTGCTACTACCGGCATTTGTACTCCGACCCGCGTTACTACCCGGGCTTCACGCTCATCGAGTCCATGCGAGCCGCAGCAAGGCACTACAGCGCCCCCACCAGGTCACGACATCCTCGTATCTAGATGATGGGCAACGCGCCGTCGTAGTCCATCCCGACGTCGCCTGGGCGAGTCCCAAGATCAGGCCGTATCCAGGCCGTCAGAGGTGAACCAAGAGCAACGAGCGTTGACCACCGGTGACCCATGAACAGGCAGTTCAGAGGGCATCTTGTCCAAGTTGATCGACTATGCCCACGCCTTGAATCAATACAACGCCAAGTGGTCAACGCATTAGCGCGTTCGAGTTCAGTCAGCTCGGCACGAGCCTGCCGACGGCAGTAGCTCGGACGCTTGCCTGATAGGCGGTCTGGTCGGAGCACGAGGGAGCCTCGATCCTCCGTAGTGTGACGCTCGTGGAGGCGTCGAATACGACAACTCGGTTTGTGGGATTCGTCAGGGTAAGTCTGGCCGTGACGGTGCGATGATCGGTGGCGTCCTCTGAACCTGCGGTCAGCATTGGTGTGTCGATCCGCGATGGGCTGTCGCGGGTTACGCAGCGATCGTCCATGCACGCCCGGATCTCAGCTGGGCCAGGAAGGTGGCGTAGGTCTTCCAGATGGAAGACCACGCCGGCAGGGGCGTAGATGAGCGGGCAGGCGGCAGGTGGGGCCGGATTACATGCGGTCACCGTGAGCAGTGTTGTACTCGCGGCGACCAGGGGGGCGATCCTCATGAACCTTGGACGTTGCCGCGAACCCGCGGGTTGCGGCTGAGCCGCGGTTCCCGGGTTCACACCCCCAGTCGGCGCGTGCCCGTCCCGTGCCTCATCAGCACACGGGATCAACATGGTGCAGGGGAGTGGGCCTGGCGCAGGGGGAGTCGCTCGTACGGACCCGGCAGTACAGCAGCGATGTACAGCAACCGACGGAACCACACGGGGCTGCCACGACACCGACCGGGCTGTTGTGCAGCCGTGCCAACCTCACCCGACCACCTTGCCGAGGTCTGGGGGTCAAGGGGTCGTCGGTTCGAATCCGGCCGTCCCGACGCAGGTCAAAGGGCTGATCCGGAAATCGGGTCGGCCCTTTCGCCGCTTTGGGGACCAAGATCAGTCAAGTTGGAGTTGGCCTGGCGTCGCCTGACCGTCGGTCAAGCTTCAGCGGCCAGTGCGGCCAGTGCGGCCAGTGCGGTTGATTGCCGAATTCTTCTCTTGCTGTATCAAGGCGGCCCGCCAGCGGGCCGCGCCGGCCGCGCTCGGCCTGCTGGCGGCGCAAGTGCCGGCATCGGCTGGCGCGCCGGCCGGTACTGATAGCCGCGCCAAGTGCCAGAACATGCCTCCGGCGGGGATCTTCGACAGAGATGGGCTTTAGGCGCTTCGGTCGCCCGCGCCTAAGCTTCTGCCGTGACAGAGCCAGATCCGCCACTACGGCACCTGAGCGCGAACGAGGCCGGCGTCCTGGAAGCACTTCTCCGCCACAACTTCGCGGGTGTTGAGGAGCTCCGCGTACAAGCGCGAGACGTCCTGGTCCGCCCCGGATGCGGATGTGGATGCGGGACCATCCACCTTTTCCCACAAGGCAAGAACCTTCCCGCCTCACCGGCACAGACTCCGGTTCGCGTAGAAGGACAGTTTCCCGATCAAGAGGGGCAGTGGTTCGGAGGCATCTTGCTCTTCCTTGCCAGCGGGCAGCTCGCGGAGCTGGAGGTCCACTCGTTCGGTGACCCCTTGCCCATGCCAGCGTCCGATCAGGTGCTCTGGTACCTGAGAACCGGCGAAAGCACCTGTACTCCACTGCCCGACCAGCCGGAGCGAGGACCGGCAGGAGATCAGTGATCCGAGAGGCGCGTACAGCAGGAGAGCCAGCAATGCAGGCGACCGCAGGGGGCAGGGCGTGCCCGCTCCGTTCCCGATGGGACGGGAGCCGAGGGTCAACGGCGGTCAGCTCCTGGACGTGACAGCCAGCGTGGCGACGCAGACCCAGCCGGGCCGCTGCCGAGCGGCTTCCGCCCGTGTCCACACTTCCTAAACCGTGCGCTGCGGTCATCGAGCGGGTAACGGCGGTAACATCCGGTAATGGATGATCTTTGTTGGCGGTAACCGCGTGGACGGTTGGCTGCTGATCTGTTCGCTGTCATCCGCTCTGACCTGCCGCTTCATCCGCGTCCTGGATGAAGCGGCATTTGGTCTCTTGATTCCGCGTCAAGCGCTGCAGATGTTGCTGACTGTCGCTACGTCGGCTGTTCCGACGAGCCTGGATGCGAGCAGGATCGTCGGCGCTCCCTGGTCCTGGTCTTCTCGAGTTGATCGGTGGACAGTGGAGCGACTTGTCATCGCGTCGACAGTGGGTGGAGAGGTCGACGTTGGGTTGGCTCGGGCGACTACTTGCTGAGCAGCTCGATGAGCGCGGTGTCGGCTTGGACAAGGATCGGCGGGCCGTACAGCGGTGTGGCCAGGACCCGTCGGCAGTGGTCGAGTTCGACGTAGACCACGTCGCCCGTGATCGTGGCGTCGTGGAGGGCAGCGAATCGGTCTGCGGCGTCTGAGCACTGCTCTGCTGGGCGTAGCGCGGTCAGTGTCCGTTCGATGGCCGCGCGTCGGTGCTGTGGCAGGAGTAGCCCGTACTCGAAGGTCCCGGCTGGTTGGGGCGTGTCCTGTTGCTGTGTCGGCACCCGGTAGACGCACAGACGCACCTGGGACGGGAGTGACACCCGGCCCGGCCGTGGGAGGAGCCTTGGGTCCCTGGTCTCGGTGGCCATCACATCTGACCAATCCTGGTTGCATCCGGAGGCGGCTGCTCCGGCTGACACGATTTCCCGGACGACCTTTTCCGACACGGTGGTCAGGCGCAGGGCTCGCACGGCCTCGGGGACCTCGGGGCGCGGCTTGCGGCAGCTGTCCGTCGGTAGTCCCGGGCGGATCCATCGGCCTTGTGCGTCGAGTAACAGCAGGTTCGGCACCCAGGGCATCTCCAGGGTGCAGGCTTCGACGGTGGTCGTGTCATCGGGTAGGCGCAGTGCGGCAAGAAGCGTTGTCACGTCGGTGGCTCGACCCTCGGTGAGGACCAGGTCCTCACCGCCGTCAGCGCGTCGCTTCGGCTCGAGCTGGCAATGGACTGCGGCCGTCACCGCGAAGTCGGTTCCCAGGCGGGGCAGGGCGAGGGCGGCGAGCGTGCGTCCCTCGTCTTGTACTGGGGCGTCGACCGCGCAGGAGGTCCACGCGGATCGGATGGTCGGCGTGCCGGTCACCGCAGCGGATCGCTGCGACTCCCGCCCGTGGGTGGTGGGTGCCTCGGCCGCCCTGGGCGCACCCGTACACGCGGCCAGTCCGGCCAGGGCCACCACCACGACGAGCCCTCTGACGACTACTCGCATATCGCTCCTTCGCGACCGAATGCACGCAATCTGTGCACCTCTGAGACGATGCCGGCTGCGAGGTGGTTCCCGGTCAGCGCCCGGGATTTAGTCGAGCGGCGGCGGCAACTCGTGTATGCGTTAGCCGAAGCCAAGGTTTGGCCGGCAAGCATCTAGTGCGACGCAACTGTCAAGCATGTCTCGCGAAACGACACGCCGGCCTGCCGGCATTGCCGGGCCTCACCTGATGCGCGAGGGGTAGCTGTCGATTGATCTGTGGCACGTCCGGCTAGACGATCTTTGACTGTTCGCGCGTCAGGCTGTTGGTGTTCAGTCCCAGAAGTTGAACAGTAGTTCGCCGAGGGTGTTCGGCTTCCAGTAGCTGATTTGGTCCTGCTCGCCGGGGTCGAGGGCGCTTAGGTCGATCTGAGCCAGCGGAGTGTGTAACTGGTCGAGGGTGAGGACCTGGGCGTCGGTCAGGTTGGTGATGGCGGCGGCGAGGCCGGGGTTCTCGATGAAGGTGATGTTGCTGTCACCGGGTGCCCGGGGTGAGGCGAAGGCAACGATCGGCAGGGCGGTGTGCCGTAGCACCGCGATGCGGTGTTGGGCGTGGGTGACGTCGATCGTGTGGAAGCTCGGCGTGATGCCGGCAGGAGTCACGCCGGTGACGGTCGCGTCGATGGTGCGTGCGGCGTGGTAACAGACCGCGGTGAAGGCGTTGAGGTCCGTTTGGTCGCCGGGTGGCGGATTGAAGCCGGTGGCTCCGGGCGACAGCTTCATGGGCGTGCTCCGTTGTCGTCGCGGTCGGTGCAGGCTATCCGACGCAGTCGTGGAGATTCGGGCTTGCGGACCTTGGACCGGGCGCCGGGCTTGGTTGTCGTGCGACGCTGCCGTCACTCGGGTCGGGTCGCCGTCGAGGCTCACCACGCTTGTCGGAGCGCCAACGCTGTCATCGGATGCCTACGCGTAGCGCAGCGATGATGTCGTGAGGGCTGATGGTGGTGGGTCGGTCGCTGACCTGGCCGTCGCCGAGTTCGATGACGCGCCAGATTCCGTCGTCGCGCCGGGCGAGGTCGATGGTGATGAAGGGTAGGTCGAGGGCGGCGACCAGTGGTGTGAGCGTGCTGAGGTCGAGGTCGGTGGGTGGGAGGTCGTTGGGGGTGTCGGGGTGCGCGCCGACGAGTGCGCAAGCGCCGTTGATCCACCAGGTGCGTACCTCGGCGGTGGTGAAGGTTTCGAAGGCGCGCAGGACGAAGCCGCCGGTGAAGTCATGTGCGCGGAGTTCCAGGAAGCGGGCGGCGACCTGCCAGGCGGTGGTGGGGTCGGTGAGGTTGGGGATGAAAGCTGCCTCGTGCCAGTGGTGTTTCATCGACTTCGTGTAGTCGCGCAGCACGGCGGCGCCGGTCCCGAGCCGGATGCGGGCCTGGTCGAACGCGGTCCGCTCCGCGCTGGTCGTCCAGGTGGAGGTCGGGGTGACCGGGGCGAGTTGGTGGTACCAGCCGGGGAATTCGTGGGCGCGGCGGTACTGGTCGCTGCTGGTACGGAGGGTCACGCCACGGGCGGCGAGGGCGTCGGCGAAAGCCGCGTACTGGTCGCTGCGGAGCATCCACCCGCGGTAGACCGCGACGCCGCCGGCGGGCACGGCCGTGATCGCGCGGTGCGGATCGTCGCGGGTCAGCGTGTCGTGGTCGACCACTGCGACGTCGATCCCGGCGGCGCGGGCCGCGTCGGCTTCGGGCGCGAAGTGGTCATCGGGCCGGCGGGGCCGTAGAGGGTCCGCGGGGACCAGCAGCATCATCCGAGCATCGTGCCCGAGTTACGACAACAGGCTCCACCTCATATTCAGGTCGGCCCGCTCACTCTGATGCTGCCCCGGCGTCTGCCGATTGTCAGGAGGGAGTGGGCACCTGCCTTCAACGAGTGCGCCGTCGTGCATGGAGCACAGCCTTGCGCAGACCCGTCTCCGCCGGCTCGCCAGTCGGTGAGTAGCTCGGCAAGCCTGGTCTTGGTCTGGCCGGTGAGGATCTCGGTGGCGTCTTCTCCGAGTGGCTTCAGGGCGTGTTGCCGTACTGCGGTGTTGTGCTGGTGCGGGGCAGATGAACACGGCGAGGATCCGGAGTGCGCGCAAGGCTTCTTCGTTTGAGATGAGGTCGAGCAGCGGTGCGCCTGCGAACGCTGCGGCCTGGATGCTGTGCCACGCCTTGTCGACGATCAAGCCGACGACGGCTTCGGAGACGTGCGGCCGGTCGGCCTGCAGTGCCGAACCCAGGATCAAAGTTCTGACCGTGATGGGGATGCTGTCGAAACCGCGTCGGGTCATCTCGATGGCCTGGACCAGCCCGATGAAGAGATCGCACCAGACGTGGTTGGTGAGGCCGAGCTTTACCTTGGTGGCGTGCGGAGTGGCGTGGTCGAGTTCAGTGACGATCTCCCGCCAGGCTCCGCGCGTCATTTCCTCCGCAAGGGCTGTCACCTGCTCGGCTGGCGTCGGGTAGGGGTCGCCGTCTTCGGGCTCCGTGCGGCCAGGCCGGAGTGGTCAGCAGGTTAGCCTTGCCGGCCGATCAGGCTCCACGATCCCCGCGACCATTCGTCTCCGGCCCAGCGCCGCACCGCCTACACAATGGGGGCTATAGCGACCGGAGCTGGCGCACCCGGCCGGCGATGGCGTGCCGGGCGGCGTCGCTCTCGTAGGCGATGACGTCGAACTCGTGGGGCGCGCCGGGGTAGAGGTGCAGTTCGACCGGGACGCCGTCGCGGCTCAGGGCGATGGCGTAGCGCAGATCCTCGTCGCGGAAGATGTCCAGCTGGCCGGCCTCGATATAGGCCGGCGGCAGCCCGGTAGCGTCGGTGATCCGGGCCGGGGCGGCCAGGGCCGGTACGTCGGTGCCACCGGCCTGTTCCCCCAGGATGGCCTGCCAGGCGGTGATGTTGTCGTCGTAGGACCAGGCCGCATACGGCGCGATGTGCGGGTCGGCGACGGTGTTCCGGTCGTCGAGCATCGGGAAGATCAGCAGCTGCCTGGCGATCGCAGGGCCGCTGCGATCGCGAGCCAGGATCGAGAGCGCGGCCGCCAGGCCCCCGCCCGCGCTGTTGCCCATGACGCCGATCCGGGCCGGGTCCACGCCCAGCTCGCCAGCGTGCGCGTGCAGCCACTGCAGCGCCGCGTAACCGTCCTCGACCGGCACGGGGAACGGGTGCTCCGGGGCCAGGCGGTACTCGACCGACAGGAACGGGACTCCGCTGCGGGACACGATGCGGCTCACCGGGCCGTCCCACATCGTGACATTGCCGAGGATCATGCCGCCGCCGTGGAAGTAGAGCACGGCCGAGCCGGGCTGGGCACCGTCCTTGGTGTACCAGCGCAGCAGCAGCTCGGCCCCGTCGGCGGTGTTCAGGTGGTAGTCGGTCGTGCGGACGTCGCCGGCTGCGGGCTCCAGGTTGTTGATCGCGGAAAGCATCCCGTTGAGCGCGGTACGACGGCCCTCGACGTCACCGGCCGGCGGCGGAGTGAGATCACCGGCGTGCTCCAAGATCGGGGCGAGGGCGGCGGCGATCTGCGGGTCCAGTGGTGAGGTCATGAGTCACGGCTTCCTGATCGAATGCTAAGCGGATGAATCCGTCCGCTTAAACATATGCTCAGCTCAAGGCTTCGCCCACGCAGAGTGATCAAGGACGCAGGTCAGCGGGGCGGACCGACGATCACGTTGCCGTACTCGGTGGCGATCGCCGGATTGGGCTTAATCTGGAAGCCAGGCGGGCGCGGGGTCGACTTGTCACGCCCGGTCGCCCGGAACATGCCCTCAATCCCGGCCGGCGTGTTGATCATCAGCAGGTCGGCCTTCTTGGACGTGATGCGGTAGCCGTGCGGGGTGCCCTTGGGCAGGAACACGACACCGCCCTCGGCCAGCTCGTACTCCTCGTCGCCGTGCCACACCAGAGCGGTGCCCTTGATCAGCATGAAGACCTCGTCCTCACGGGTGTGGGTGTGGAACGGCGGGGCCTCGCCCTCGCTGACGTCGAAGCGGCCCATCATCAGCTGACCGTCGGTGGCCTTGCCGTCGAGCAGCAGCGCGAGCGTGCCACCGTCCAGCCATTCGAGTTGTTGCTGCTGGTCGGCCTGGGCCAGGTAAAGCATGCTCATCGACGTCTCCTTATACGGATGAATTACTCCGTTTACAGTAGCGCGAGCCCGTCGTCGTGCGGTGCGAGGCCGGCGAGATAGATGCCGGCGGCCCGGCGGGCGTGCCGGTCCCAGTCGGTGACCCCCGGCAGTGGCTGAGCCACCATCGTCGCCATCAGGATCAGGTCGACAGGGCGAACGCCCGCACGGATCGTGCCGTCCGCGCCGCCGCGGGCCAGCATGGCCTCGATCGTCTGGCGCAACTCGTCCCGCAGGCCGATTGCCTCGTCGCTGATCACCGCCGGGCCGCCCCGCAACGGAAGCAGAAGCTCATCCCGGCGGTCGATCATCCGGAACAGGTAGCCCCGGACCGCGTCGATCCCGGTCACGGCCTGCGCGGCCGCCTCCCGCAGTTCGTCGACGACCAGGCGCAGCGACTGGACGACCAGGCCGTCCAGCAGCGCCGCGCGGTTCGGGAAGTGGCGGTACAAGGTGCCGATACCGACGCCAGCCTCGGCCGCCACCGTCGCGAGCGGCACCTGCAGGCCGTCACGGGCAACGACAACCATCGCCGTCGTGAGGATCCGCTGCCGGTTCTGAATGCCGTCACTGCGCTCGGCACGCAGCCTCGACCGCTGTCCTCCGTCTTCGGGCACAGCAGAAAACTACTGCTCCACTACTGACCGCCACGCAGCGGGCCGGTGCGACGCACATCGGCTAGCTCGAAGGACAGCCCCCGAGCCGCCCGCGTCGGTCAGCAGCTCCCACCGGCGTGCACCAGCGCGGCCGTCAATGCCCGCGGGCGGGTAGCAATCCCGGTAGCCCGAGGGACGCGGGTCCCGGACGGTTGCGGGCGGCTCGATCAAGCGCTGAGAGCTTGTTCTGCGCTGCGTGGAGACTGACAGTGAGGACCTCGACCTCGCCGCGCCGTCCGTTGGCCTTGGCGTCGCTGATGCGTTCAGCCAGGTTGCGGACGATCTCGACAAGGCGTTGTCTTTGACGCGGGTCAACGCGTAGCACCGGGCACCGGACGTCCCGTTGACCGAAACAGTGGTGACATCCTTGGCCTCTCGCACTGTCAACGCAACGTGACTCTTCGGCCGGTCGCCATCCTGGCCTGGCCTCACGTGTCACTGCGCGTCGTGGCCCGGATCTGCTGTGATCTCGGGTCATCGACCACGGTGACTTGCGGAGGCATGGATGGCAGAGCACGGCACGAAGGCTCGGGATGTGGCGAGGCTCGACGTGGTCAGGGTTGGCAAGGTGGAGGAGACCGGCGACCCGCTCGGCCGCAGTGGCCGCCAGTTCGTCTGGGAGCGATTGATGATGTGCCGCGGGCTCGCGGCGGTGCCTTTGCTGGTCCGGGGGACACCGGACGCCCCAGTTCTGCGGACCCGTCGGTCTGCCGACCGTTGGTTGGAGCCGCTGGCGGTCGTGCAACTGGCCGAGTGGGCCACCCTCGGCCCCGGGAAGGCGCTGCTACGCATCGCGCTCACGGCCTACCACCGCATGATCGGTCTGGACCTGCAGGACCTGTCCGTGGACGGCGCCATCACCAAGGCCCCTTGCGGCGGCGAGGTAGCTGGTCGCAGCCCTGTCGATGCGGGCTTGGTTGATCAGGCGGCGGATGACCGTGAGGGTGGCGGCGAGGTAGAGGTAGAACTCGACGATGACCTTGCGCTTGTCTGTGCAGCGGCGCAGCTTGCCGTAGCCGTTCATCCACGAGTGTAGGTTGGTTGGCGGTCGGCGCTGGTGGCGGGAGCACGGCCAGCTCGACGACTGACCGGGGCGGGTAGGGCGGCAGATAGATCAGCGGGAAGCGGAAAGAGGGTTTGTGGTGGACATCCAGGAGCTGAACCGCCGGGCGGTGCGGCAGAGCGTGGAGATCGTCTCCAGTGCGCGGGAGGAACAGTGGGAGCTGCCCACCCCGTGCGCGCAGTGGAGTCTGCGGCAGTTGCTGGCCCACATGACCGCCCAGAACAACGGCTTCGCGGCGGCGGCCGACGGCGAGACCGAGGACGATTCGGTCTGGCGGGAGCAGCCGGCGGCCGACCCGGGCGGTGACTACATCCGGTCGGCGGAACGGGTGATCGGCGCGTTCGACGGACCGGACGTCATGCGCCGAGAGTTCTGGCTGCCGGAGATCCGGCGGGTCGGCGCCTTCCCGGCCCGGATGGCGATCAGCTTCCACTTCCTCGACTACGTGGTGCACGGGTGGGATGTGGGCGCCGCGCTCGGTGCGCCGCCGAAGTTCGACGACGACATCGTCGAGGCGGCGTTGGAGGTCACCCGACGGGCGGTACCCGTCGGTGCGTCCCGCAGCCTGCCGGGTTCGTCGTTCGCGCCGCCGCTGCCGGCAGAGGGCTCGGACCAGGACCGTCTGCTGCGGCTGCTCGGTCGGTCCCCGGCCTGGCCGGCCTGACCGTGGGCGCGTCCACCCGGGACGTGCTCGGGCGGATCAGACACCCGATCGTCGCGGCGCCGATGGCCGGTGGCGCCTCGACCCCCGCGTTGGTCGGTGAGGTTTCGGTGGCCGGCGGCCTGGGTTTTCTGGCCGCCGGTTCCCGGTCTCCGGCCGACCTGCGGGCCGACCTGGTGCAGGTGCGGGCGCGGACCGGGGCGTTGTTCGGCGTCAACGTGTTCGTGCCCGCGACGTCGGCCACCGATCCGGTGGCGCTGGACTGCTACCGCCGGGCACTCGCGGGGAGGCACAGCGGTACGGCGTCACGCTCGGTGACCCGCCGGTCGGCGACACCGACGGCCGCGCAACTGGGCACGGCGTTCCTGCTACCCCGGAGAGCGGCGCCCATCCCGGCACCAGGCCGCCCTGGTGGACCCCCGGTTCAGCGGCACGTCGGTGACCCTCGCGTTCTCCGGGCGACCCGCGCGTGGCCTGACCAACCGCTTCATCCGGGAGTACGGGAACACCGCCCCGTCGGCCTACCCACAGGTGCACCATCTGACCGTGCCGATCGGAAGGGCCGCCGCCGCGGCCGTCGGGTTCGACCTGGTGGTGACGGGCGAGCAGTGCACTGCAAAAGCCCTGCCCCCGGCGGTCGCGCGCCACGTACAGCCACGCCAACCAGTGATGTGACGCGTCCGACCGGTAGCCGTTCAATAGGGCACCAGTTCCCAATGGGGACGACGAACTCCACCGCTGCCGGCGCCAGCGTCCGCAGACGCGCAAAGATCAGCGCCTCCGCGGCGTCGACGTCGCCGCCGTCCTCGACACCCACTTCAGCAAGGCCGATGCGTCACCGGGCGAACTTGCGGATGGGTTCTGTGAGGTCGACGTCCCGATCCATCACAACGAGCACATCGCTGCGGCGGCGCTGCGCGCGGACCGGTAGCGTGTGCGGCCTGGTCGATCACACCGGTCGACTGTTGAAGGTCATGGCTGACTGCGGTGGCATGGGCATGACCCTCGAGCACTATCCGCCGGCGTCTCCTGTTCTCGCCGCGCACGTGGCTCGCCTCGGTCAGCAGGCGCCGGCCGTGGACAGGTATGTCAACGCCGCGGTCATCGCCGACCACCTGGTGGACAAGACTCCGCAGCGATCCGGATGCACTGACGAACAGCGAGACCACCTCGTGGGGCAGTACCTGGCCGTGCTTGATCGGCAGGACTGGTGTGACGCGGTTCGTGCCGGCCTTGATGCCGACAGCGACTTCTTTGCCTGGTTCGTCGGCAACCCTGCCGCGCGGCTGCGTCTGCGTGCGTTCGTTGATCTGACGGCTGATGATCGATGAACGGGGCTGCCGATCAGTGCCTGGTCGACGCGGTGCACACCCGCGACGAGCAGGTGGACGGTGAGCGCGGTCGTATTGACCGAGATGGGGATGGACCGAATCAGGTCGGGTCGGGCGTCAGCAGGTCGGCCAACTCATCGACACACCGGCCGATCAGCCGCAGGACCGCCCGGTCCAGCCGGCTGACCCGGTCCGGGCTGGTGCTCAAGGCCAGACCGGCGAGCAGGTCACCGGCCCGGCCGCGGACCGGGAATGCCAGACAACCCCGGTCCCGGCGCAACTCGCCGAGCTGACGGGCCGCTTGCTCGTTGCGTACCCCGGCCAGTTCCAGGTCGAGCAGGTCCGGGCGGGTGATGGTGGCCGGGGTGAGCCGGGCCAGCGCCACCGGCAACAGGTCCCGCCGCTCGGCGAGCAGCAGCTTGCCCACGGCCGAGGCGTGCAGGTGTCGGGCCAGCAGCGCCTCCGCCGAGGGCGGATGGTCCGGATCCGGGTCGACCAGCCGCAGCCGCCCGTCGCGGTAGCGGACCAGGTGCACGGCGAGGCGTACGCGGGTGCGCAGGGCGGTCACCGCCTCCGGCACCCCGGGCGGCAACGCTTCCCGGGCGGCGGCGCCGGCCAACTCGATCACCTTCCGGCCGAGCGCGAACCCGCGCAGGTCGGCGAGCCGGACCAGGTACTCCTCCGCGACCAACAGGTTCACCAGCCGGTAGGTGGTGGCGGGTGGTAGGCCCAGCGCGGTGGAGATCTCCTTCGCGGTCACCCCGGGACCTGCCCGTGCGACCTCCTCCAGCACGGTCAGCGCGGAGACCACGGCGGCCGGTTGGCGTCCCGCCAACTCGGCCGGTGGGTGCCGGGGCGGCTTGGTCATCGGCCCTAGCCCCGGCCGACCGGCGAGGCGCCGGGCAGGATGTCCTCGATGGTGGCTTCGTCGAAGAAGCCGACGGCGACGTCGGGCACCCGCCGGCGTACCCGACCGAACCAGAGCAGGCCGAGCGCGAGCAGACCGGCGAAAACGGCGACCAGCACGGCTCTGCCGTTCCGTACGGTTTCCACCCAAAAGCCGGTGAAGACGGCTGCGAGCAGCACCGCACCGAGCAGTCCGGCGACGCTCGCCCCCCGGGTGTGCTCACCGATCCGGCGCAGGAACACCGGCATGGCCAGGCAGACCAGCACGTACGTGAGCAGGAAACCCTGGGTGGCGAGGACGGACAGCGCGTTCGAGATGGACCGGATCGGTAGACCGGCCAGCCAGAGCGCGCCGGGCGTGAGCACGGCGGCCGGGATCACCGTCACGGCGGCGACGTACGGCGTCCGGTAGCGCGGGTGGGTACGCCCGAAGACCGGCGGCGTGACCTGCTCGCGGCCCATCGAGAAGAGCACCCGGACGCCCGCGTTCGCCGACGCCATCGCGCATGCGAACAGCGACGAGACCAGCCCAAGCTGCAGCAGGATCGGCAGCAGCGGCGTGACCTCCGCGACTGCACGCCCGGCCAGCGCTGAACCGTCCACCGCGGACCCGCCCTGGTGTCGACTGAAACCGTAGATGTGCAGGCCGGCGGCGGCCACCATGAGCGCACCGCAGACGGCCGGGGTCCAGAGCATCACCCGGGGAACAACCGCGTACGGCCGCCGGGCCTCGACGCTCAGCGCGCAACCGCTCTCGAAACCGACCAACCCGGTGATCGCGATCATCAGCGCGCCGGTGACCGCGCTGGCGGTCAGGTCCGGTGCGGCCAGGGTGTCGTCGATGCCCACCCCCGCGTAGGCGGTGACCGCGAGCGCCGTGAGTACCACGCAGACCGAGGCGGCCTCCAGGGTGAGCGTCACCATCGCCGAGACCTGGATGCCGCGTACCACGCAGGTGGCCAGGATCGTGCCGAGCAGCACCGTCAGCAGCAACACCGTCCGCTCCTGCTCGGCGGCGGAGAGCAGACCGGCGTCGGCAAGCAGCATCGCCAGCCGCCGGGAGGCCCCCAGCAGGCACATTCCGACCAGCGACAGGTACGCCAGCAGCATCGTACACCCGGTGAGGAACGCCGTACGGGGCGACAGTCCCTTGGCGACGAAGGTGTAGAGCGAACCGGCCGCCGCCATCCGCCGGGCGAACTGGGCGACACAGGATCCGACCAGCACCATGGCGAGCGTGGCGAGCAGATACACCGGGACTGCCGCCGCACCGAGCCAGGCGACCATCGCGCTGGCCGCCATCATGCCCGGTGAGGGGGCGATGATCGCCACGGCCTGGGCGGCCACCGGCAGCGCCGACAGGCGGCGCCGGGCCAGCTCGGTGCCCGACGGCGGCGGGCCGAGCGGGCGGGCCGGGCGGGCCAGCGCGTCGGCAATTGCGTCGTCGAGAGCGCTCACCGTATCCCCGTTCAGATGCCGGTGGGCCCGGCCGCCCCCGCAGAGATCTTGAAAATAGATACCAATCGTTTCCTCGCTGTTACCGGGCTGTACCGGCCTGCGCGGATCGAACGAGAAAGGGCCAGCCCTGATCGCGTTCACCAGGCCGCGACATATTCCCGGGAATTGATGGACCCGCAACCCGTACCCGGCTTGCTCCCCGCAGGGTGAACGACGTACCGGATCGGCGATCGCCCGGTCACGGAGGCCGGCCTCGACGCGGAGCCCGACCCCGGCGCAGCAGATCGAAACCACACTTCCGCAGGAGTGTCTATGCAGCGTGTTGAACCCACGGATCCGGCGACGCCCGGATCGCCCTGGCGAGACCGAGCGCAACGCCTCAGATGGGGCCTGGGCATCGCCGTCACCACCGCGGTGGTGGCCACCACCACCGCCGTCTCTCTCAGCGCCGCCGCGACTGCACCGACTTCCGCACCGGCAACCGCCGGGCCGGCGGCCGGACAGACCCGGGTCGAGACGGACAGCGGCCCAGTCACCATCGACGACCCCACCCCGGGACCGGCACCGGCGAAGGGCACCGGTCGCGATCCCATCACCCCGGACGAACGCGCCGCCGCCCGCGAGGTCGCCGCCGGCGCGCTGGCCGCCGGCACCGGTGTGACCGGCGCGGCAGGTCCGGAATACCTATCCACCGAACTGGTCGACGAGCGCTCCGACGGCGCCCGACGGGCCGCCTTCTACTTCTACAACTACACCGACAACACACTGGTCAAGCAGGTGGTCAACCTGAAGACCGGCAAGCTGGAGAACAGTTTCGCCGCACCGGGAATCCAACCCCCGGCGAGCGTTCGGGAAAGCACCGAGGCCTTCCGCCTCTTCCTGGCCAGCGACCTGAGTGCCGACTTCAAGTCGCGGTATCGCAAGGCCACCGGCGCCGACATCACCGTCGTCACGCAGGTCCTGCTCAGTACGCCCAGCTACGTCGCCGCACCGGCCGACCAGGGCGCGCAGCAGTGCGGCACGCACCGCTGCCTGCAACTCGTGCCCCAGGTGCCTGGTGGCGTGTTCATCGACATCTCCGACATCGTCGTCGACCTCTCCGGGCGCGTCGTCGCCCGCCTGAAGTAAGTGGAGGGCTCTTTCCCGATGCGAAACAGGAAGCTGACGGCGCTGCTCGGCGCCGCGACCACGGTCACCCTGCTCGGCGCACTCGCCGCGGCGGTACCGGCGACAGCGGCCGACGAACGCTGGACGTACTGCGACGCCGACGCGATGGTCAAGCAGGAGCTGCCGAACGGTTCGCTGTGGCAGCTCTGCTGGCGGATGGACGACCGCACCGGCATGGTGCTGGAACGAGTGGCCTACCAGGGCAAGCGGGACGCCAACCCGATCACGGTGCTCAACCAGGTCACCATCGCCCAGCTCAACGTCCCGTACGACTCGGGCGCGAACGAGTGGAACGACATCACCTCGTACGGGTTCGGTGGGCGTTACCTGCAGCAGATGTCCGCGGTGGACTGCAAGGGCGGCTCCCGCCGAGGCGTCTGGACCGAGGACGGCCAGTCCGAGACCAAGGTGATGTGCGTGAAGGTCGAGGACACCGGGCTGGCGTACCGGTTGCAGGGCGAAACGCCCGAGCAACCGATCGCCAAGCAGGGCCAGGACGTGGTCCTGCGGACCATCGCGAAGGTCGGCTGGTACGAGTACATCACCGAGTACCGGTTGCAGGACGACGGTGCGATCGCGGTCCGGCTCGGTGCGACCGGCGACCTGGCGCCCCGCGACTACACGACCGTCGACGACGGTTGGCCGCTCGGTGCGGGGCAGACCGACTTCGCCACCAACCACTACCACAGCGCCTTCTGGAAGGTCGATTTCAACATCGGCGGACGGGGCCAGGAGAAGGTCGAGCAGTACGACACCGCACCGACCGGTGAGGCCGGCGCCCGCGCGGCGATCTACCGCACCACCAAGTCCGCCGTCGCCACCGAGGCCCCGCTCAACACCGCGTTGCGCCGCTGGTGGCGGGTGGTCAGCCCGACCAGCAAAAACTCCGACGGCCACAACCGGTCGTACGAGTTGGAGCTGGGTGCCAGCGACGCGTACGAGGCGCACCCGGAGACCCAACCGGACGTCACGTTCACCCAGTACAAGCCGTGCGAGAAGTTCGCCACCTTCAACCTCGACCCTGAGTGTGCGGGCCGGGGCATCCTCGACTACTCAAACGGCGAGTCGCTGACCGACCCGGTGATGTGGGTCCGGGTCGGCTACCACCATGTGCCGCGTGACGAGGACCAGAGCCCGATGCCGGTGCACTGGCAGGGTTTCGACCTGCTGCCACGCGACTACACCGCGACGAACCCGATCGGCCCGGCGTCCCGCCTGGACGTCAACGGCCAGCCGTGAGCATGCCCGCAACCGAGTGACCCGGTGGTCCCGCTCGCGCTGGTTCGCGTGGGCGGGACCACCGGCCGCCCCGCCGAGGTCGCTGGCAAAGCCATCGGGACGAGCTTCGAACCGAGCAGACTGTGGAGGAAGCATGCGCAAGGCAACCGGAATGCTGGTCCTCGCCCTGGCTGGTCTGGTCATGATGGGCGGCGGTTGTGGTCGGGGCGCGGATCCGGAGCGAGTCGCGCCAGCTCCGGCGGCGGTGGCGCTGCCCGATCCGTCGGTGTCCCGGTCCGGCCCGTCTGCGCCCGCGTCCAGCCCGGCGCTGGCTCCGTCCGACGCGGCGGCGGCCGACGGTTCTCTGGGAGGTGCCGGAGGCGAGGCACCGGCGAACCCGCCCAACGGGGTGGATCTGCTCTTCGCCCGGATGATGATCCCGCACCACGCGCAGGCCGTGCGAATGAGCCGGAACCTGCTGACCAAGTCCGGGGTGTCGCCGAGGGTGGTCGCTATCGCCGAGTTCATTGCCCGCGACCAGCAGCGTGAAGTCGATGAGATGAACGCCTGGTTGGAAAGCTGGAACCAGCCGCGGGTCGACCCGGCCGATCCTGCCACGGCCAGGGTGCACACCGGCGAGGGACACGGCATGCTCACCGAGGCGCAGCTCGCCGAACTGACCGCGGCACCGGGACCGGCCGCCGACCGGCTCTACCTGACCCGGATGATCGAGCATCATCTCGGCGCGATCGCGATGGCGAAGGGTGCGGTCTCCGCCGGCCGGAACGCGTACGTGCGCAACCTGGCCAAACACGTCGTCAACGAGCAGGGTGCGGAGAACGAGGCCATGCGCCGGTTGATCGACGCTTGAGGCTGGCAGCCGGGGTGCGTCAGAAGCGGCGGAGTCGGAGCCAGCACTGCGACCAGGCATCGTCAGATCACGACACACCGGGTTCCTCGTGGCGGCGCTTGCCGCGGCCGGTGCCGCTGTTGTCGCGGGTCTGCTGACCCCGGCCGCCCGGCGCCCGGCAAGTTGATCATCACCCTGGCCCGACCGGCACGGATCTGCCCAGTGGCCGGGCCGGACAGCGGTTCTCCACGTCTTCCACACGACGCACGAGGCCGCGAGACTGAGACATCCGGTGCCGGGCCGGTGTCGGGAAGGGACACGACAGCGCGATGACCCCCACCACGACGACCGCGCCGCTGCCGGTGCTCGCCCGGATGCTGATCGCCGGGGCCGGCATCATGAGCACTGCGTCCGGGCGGGCCAGTCCTGGCCCGGATGACCGCGCGGGAAAGGATCACGGCCGGAGCGGGGTCAGTGCACGGGTGACCCGTGCAAACGACACGGTCGAATCATGACAGCACGGGGATCGGCATTGTGTTCCCGAATGGGCAGGCTGAAGTCATGGAAGACGTCGTCATTGAAGTGAACCAGCTGCGTCGCAGCTATGGGGAGTTCGAGGCGGTCCGGGGGGTGTCTTTGGCCATCGGCCGCGGCGAGCTGTTCGCCTTGCTGGGCACCAACGGCGCCGGCAAGACCACCACGATCGAGGCGCTCGAGGGGTTGCAGCGGCCGACCTCCGGCGAGGTGCGGGTGCTCGGCCTGGACCCGATCGCCGACCGTTCCGCGGTACGTCCGCGGACCGGCGTGATGCTCCAGCACGGCGGTTTCACCGGCGCCCTGACCGTACGCGAGACGATCGAGTCCTGGCGTGCGCTCACCGTCCGTCCGCGCACCACCCGCGACATGCTCGAGACGGTGGAGCTGGCCGACCGGGCCGACGTCGCCGTCGAGCAGCTCTCCGGCGGCGAGGGCCGGCGGCTGGAGCTGGCGCTGGCCGTGATGGGCCGGCCGGAGGTGCTCTTCCTCGACGAGCCGACCACCGGCATGGACCCGGCCTCGCGGCGCCGCACCTGGGATGTCATCCGCGAGCTGCAGGCGGGCGGGACCACCATCCTGCTCACGACGCACTATCTCGAAGAGGCGGAGGTGCTCGCCGACCGGGTGGCGATCATGCAGGGCGGGCACATTGTGTCTCGCGGGACGCCCGAGGAGGTGGTGCACACGCTGCCGGCGCGGATCACGTTCCGCTCACCGGAGGGGTCCGACCTGCCCGATCTGCCGCACGGCACGCTCTCGGTAGACGGCGACCGCGTCGCCTACGAGACCCGCGACCTGCAGGGCGACCTATCCCGGCTGCTGGACTGGGCCAAAGCCACCGGAGTGCGGCTGTACGGGCTTTCCGCGCGCCCGGCCACCCTCGAGGACGTCTTCCTGGACATCGCCGGCGAGCACGTTAACGCCGGCCACCGACCGGAACGTGAGGAAGTTCGATGAGCACCGTCACGACGGATCGGGCGGCGCGGCCGTCCTGGCAGATGCTCGCCCTGCTGCGCATGGAGTTGGTGGCGCTGCGGCGCAACTGGACCGCCACCGCCCTCTCCGTGGTCACTCCGCTGCTCATCGGGCTGCTGTTGACCAGCGGATACGGCGGCCAGACGGTCCCCGGAGTGCGCCGGGTGGTCAGCGTAACCGCGCTGATCATGGTCTTCGTGGTGCACCACCATCTGACCACCGTTTACGCTTCGCGCCGGCAGGAGAACGTGCTCAAGCGGATGCGTGTGGGTCTGCCGTCCGACCGCACTATCCTGCTCGGCACCGCCAGCAGCACCGTGCTCACCTTCCTGGCACAGACCGCCGTACTGGTGCTCTATGCCATCCTGGTGCTCGACCTGCCGGTGCCGCGACACCCGCTGGTGATCCTGTTTGCACTGCTGCTGGGCGCCGCGGTGATGGCCGCCTTCGCCGCGGTGCTGTCCGCGGTCACCCGCAGCTCTGAGGCCGCGATGCTGACCACCCTGCCGTCCATGGTGATCTTCCTGGCCACCCCCGGTGCCCTGCTGCCGCTGGGTGTGCTGCCGGCGCCGATTGAGCGGGTGCTGTGGTTCCTGCCGACCGGCCCGTTCACCGAAATGCTGCGCGTCGGGTGGCTGGCACAGACCGACGGGGGCCGGGCGCTCGGCTTCTGGGACAGTCACCTGCTCGCGCTGCCCTCGGCCGGTGTGCTGCTGGTGTGGCTGGTCATCGGCGCCTGGCTGACCCGCCGCTTCTTCCGGTGGGAGCCCCGGCACGTCTGATCCGCAGCCGGCCCATGGTGCACCATGGGAGAGGTCCAGCCGAGGTGAAGGTGCGGATGATCATGAGCGACGATGACCCCGGCCGGTGTTCTGGGTGCTGCTGGTCGACGACGAGGATCTGATCCGGGCGGGGCTCGCCGCCCTGCTCGGCTTGGCGCCCGACATCGAGGTGGTGGCTGAGGCATCCGACGGGCGTGGCGCGGTGACCGCCGCCCGCGCCCACCGGCCCGACGACGCCGTGATCGACCTGCAGTTGCCGGCCCTGAGGGGTGGGGGTTGTCGGCGGCCTCGAGCTTGCGGGCCATGATCATGCCGACGGCGAGCCGGGGCAGCGCGACCCCTCCGCCAGCCGGCGCCGCTCTTGGTTCAGGGTTTGCGGAAGGAGCCTTGGCCTTTGACGAAGACTGGCCTCAAGTTCGCTGCGTTCGTCTTGGCTGAGCTGGACGGGAACGAGGATCATGACCTGCGGTGATGCGGTCGAGGGGAGCGGCCCGGCCCTCCAGAAATGACCAAAACTGTCATCTGCTCGCCTCGCGAGGTGTGGTTCCGGGTGTCCATCTGACCGCCAGCTCAGGCGTCGCCGTCTGGCTCAACGTAGCCGTGTCTGAGTAGCGCGGCCCGGAGCTGGTCTTGCCACGTCTCTTCATCGGCGTCGAGCCATCGGTGCCAGCGTGCGCATTGCCAGTTCGGCGGCGGTTCCTCGGGGACGACACACCCGCCGAGCGCAAGGTCGCCGTCGGCAGCGGCATTTCTCGCTTCTGGGACCGGTAGGCCGAAGAGCAGTGGGACGCCCGTCGCGTGGCACTCGGGGCAGGCAGGAATCACCTCGCCACGGTACCGATCCTGCGGCGTCTACGGGCGGACCCGCGGACGGGTCGAATCAGGCGGCCGGCTGGGGGAGCGGATCGTATGAAGCCGACGTCATGTGCGGGTAAGGAACCGTCGGTTGGCCGGTCTAACGACCTCGTGCACGGTTGGCTGACGGGCGAGCGCAGCTCTTCATCTGGGGCGAGGGGCGGTTGGTAGTGCCCGGGGTCGCCGGGCGGTTGGTGTGCTGGTGATCGGACAGCAGGCCGGCGATGGCGCGGATGGTGGCGTCGAGGTGTTCGCGTCGGCCGTGGTAGCGGCCGAGGATGCGCCAGTTTTTGAGGTGTCCGATGACGTGCTCGACGCGGATGCGTTGTGAGGAGTGTCGTTTCCGGGCCGCGTCGTGTGCGGCGACCACGCTCGGTGGAAGCGAGGTGCGGCGTTTCTGCGGCTTGGGCTTGGGCGTGATCACGACTCGGCCGGTGTCGGTGCCCAGTCCCTGGTAGCCGGTGTCAGCGAGGACCCGAACGCCGAGCGGTGTGTGTAGGAGGAGGCAGCCCGGGATCTTTGTGTAGATGATCGACGATGAAGTGGGTGAGGTGGGTGCTGGTCAGCCGACTGACCGTCGGTATCGCATGAGGGTCCGCAGGACACCGTGTGTCCTGTCCTGCTTGACTGCCTTGTCCGCCAGCCAGCCGTTCGCTTCGTAGAAGCGCCGAGCCCGGTGATTTGTCTCCAGTACCCAGAGGGTCGCCTGTCGATAGCCAGCCTTGCCCAGCGCGTTGACGGACGCTGTCATGAGCAGCGCGCCGACGCCCGTGCCCCAGACGGCCGGAAGAAGGTAGATGGCCGTGATCTCGCCCACCGTGAGCGGGTCGGCGTCCTGGTCTCGTGTCGGACGCAGATCGGCGAACCCGACGATGCCATCGTCGTTGTCAGCCACCAGCGTCGCAGAGCGTGGCCAGTCCGCTTCGGCCAGAATCCGTTCCCATACCTCGCGGCGCCGGCCTGTATCCTGACTGTCCGGATCGCTCTGGGGCAACAGTCCTTGATACGCCGCCCGCGATGAGGTCACCTGTACCACGGCAATCGCCAGCGCGTCGGTGACATCGGCACGACGGACCCGCATGACTGCCATCCTGTCGGACCCGCCCCGCCGAGCCAACTGGTTACCAGACCCGCCTCGGCAACGACCAGCCTCCCGCGATGAGCGCTGGTTGATCAGCTGGCCAGCGTGTCTGCGGGCGTGGGGACGGCCGCCACGTGATCATGGTCGGCTTGTGGAGACAACTCAAGATTTCGTCGCGGCCGCAGGGCATAGCGTAGCCGCCGAGGAGTGGTTGGCCGAGTTCGACACCGGGTTGGTGGACCTGCCCAAGGCGTGGACCGACGACCAGGTCCGGTGCGCGACGGCCAGCGTGCCCGATGACGTGCGCTTCGCCACGAAGGTCACCTTGGGCCGGCGGATGCTCGGCCGGGCCCTCGACGCCGGGGTGCCAGCCGCGTGGTGCACCGCCGACGAGTTTTACGGCGGCGACCAGCACCTGCGCCGCGACCTGCAAGCCCGCCGGGTCGGCTACGTCCTGGCCGTGGCCAAAAGCCACCGGGTCACCGCCCGTCCGTCCGACGGTCCGCTCCGCGCCGATCGGCTGGCCGACGCACTGCCGAGCCGGGCGTGGAATCGTACGCCGGGGCCGGATCCAAGGGCCTTGTCGGGTCGGCCCCTGACCAGGAGCGCGCCGTGCGAGGCGCCGCCGCCATCGGCTCAGTCATCCTCCCGGTGCTATTCCTGCCCACGGAGCTCTCACGAGCGGACGGATCCGCGGCCACCGCCATCAAGGACGCGGCACGCGACGCCCTGGGCTCCTCGGCATAAGCCCCGCATCGGAGGCGGATGCCAATGGGTCCCGGTGACGGGGAGCACGGTTCTTCTAGTTAGCTAGTAGATTTCCGGCAACCAATCTACTGGTCAGACAGTAAAACCTACTGGCGAGCGAGTCGAATCGGCCCTGACGGAGGTGTCAACCCGGCGCTTCCCGTCACGACGTCGGGCGGTACCAGTCTGATCAACCGATCGCGCGAGTTCGTGGGCGCAGTCCTCGTGTTGGTGACGGAGTGTGGCCGCCGCTGGCGTAGTGGCTCCAGGTGGTGCCGGCGTTGATGGCTTGTCTGGTCGCGGTCGTCTGGTGGATGCCGAGGGCATGGGCGATGACGGGGGCAGGGACCTGGGCGCCGAGCTGGCGGAGGGCGCTGCTGAGACGGCCGAGAGCCGTCAAGGCGAGGACCGCAGCCTCACGCCCGGAACGTGCGGCGGTAGGCGTCCGGCGGTACGCCGATCGTGCGGTGGAAGTGGCGGCGCAGTGTGGTCGCCGTGCCCATGCCCGCGGTCGAGGCGATGGTGTCGACGCTGTCGTCCGTGGTCTCCAGCAGCTCCTGCGCGCGGCGGATCCGCTGCGTCAGCAGCCACTGCAGCGGGGTGGTGCCGGTGACCGAGTGGAAGTGGCGGGCCAGGTGGCGCGAGCTCATGTTCGCCTGGCGGGCCAGGTCCTCGACGGTGAGCGGCTGGTCCAGCCGCCGCATCACCCAGGGGAGCAGCTCGGCCAGGGGATGGTCGTCCTGGGTGGGCACCGGTGTGGTGACGAACTGGGCCTGGCCACCGGCCCGGTGGGGCGGCACGACCAGGCGGCGGGCGACCACGTTGGCGACAGCCGAGCCGTGGTCGCGGCGGACCAGATGCAGGCACAGGTCCATCGCTGCGGCCTTGCCCGCAGACGTGAGCACGCTGCCGTTGTCGACGTAGAGCACGTCCGGGTCGACCTTCACCCGGGGATAGCGCGCGGCCAGTTCATCGGTGTGGGCCCAGTGCGTGGTCGCGTGTAGCCCGTCCAGCAGGCCGGCGGCGGCGAGCACGAACACGCCCGTGCACAGGGAGACCACCCGCGCGCCCGACTCGTGGGCCGCGCGCACCGCCTCGACCAGGTCGGCCGGCGGGTCCTCGTCGACGTCCGCCACGGCGGGGACGATCACGGTGTCGGCGTGCGCCAGCCGGTCGAGCCCGCAGTCCGGCTCCAGCAGGAACCGGCCGACCCGGACGGCGCGCGTGCCGCACACCTTGACGTCGTACCAAGGGCCTGGCAGGGCGGCCGGGGCGGAACCGAAGACCTCGTAGGCCAGGGCCAGCTCGAAGTGCAGCATCCCGTCGGTAGCGGCGACCGCGACGGAACGCGGGACAGAACTCATGTCGGGAATTGTACGGGTCGTGTCGTTCCGGACACTGGCACCGATGGGCAAACGGGGACAGGATTTTCGCAGTGGATCACTTCGAGCACGCGGGAGCAGACATGGGATCAGGTCGGAACGTGGCGGTGTTCGGCGCCTACGGGCACACCGGGCGGTTCGTGGTCGCGGAGTTGCGCGAGCGCGGATACGTCCCGCTGCTCCTCGGTCGCGACGAGGACAAGCTGCTGGCGCTGGCGCAGGCCCAACCGGGGCTTGATGCGCGGCAGGCGTCGGTCGACGATCCAGCCTCGCTCGACCGCGCGCTGAACGGCGCGGCCGCCGTGATCAACTGCGCCGGGCCCTTCGCCACGACCGCAGCCCCGCTGGTCGAGGCGGCGCTGCGCGCCGGCATCCCGTATGTCGACGTGGCGGCCGAGATCGAGGCGAACCTTGACACGTTCGCGCACTTCGCGCAGCGCGCCCGCGCCGCGGGCACCGTGGTGGTCCCTGCGATGGCCTTCTACGGTGGCCTCGGCGACCTGTTGGTCACCACCGCGATGGGCGACTGGACGGCGGCGGACGAGGCGCACATCGCCTACGGCCTGAGCAGTTGGCACCCCACCGCCGGGACGCGTGTTGCGGGCGCGGTCTCGGGGCAGCGACGGGGTGGCCGCCGTGTCCGCTACACCGGCGGACGGCTGGAGTATCACGACGACGCTCTGCCGACCCTGGAGTGGCCCTTCCCGGCTCCGCTCGGCCCCCAGAGCGTCATCGGAGAGTTCACCATGGCCGACGTCGTCACCATTCCCAGCCACCTGGCCATCCCGGAGGTGCGCACCTACATGACCGCCAAGGCGGCCGCGGACCTGTCCGCTCCTGACGCCTCGGCGCCGACCGCCGTCGACGAGCGCGGCCGCTCCGCGCAGACCTTCGTCGTCGACGTCCTCGTCCGCTCCGGCGGCACGGAGCGCCGCGTGGTCGCCGCTGGTCAGGACATCTACGCCATCAGCGCGCCGCTCGCGGTGGAGGCCGTCGACCGCATCCTCACCGGCCGGACCAGGACCACCGGCGTCGCCTCCGCGGGCGCGGTCTTCGACGCCCCGGACTTCCTCCGCGCCCTGTCCGCGCACCTCTCGCTGCACGTCCCGCTCGACACACGCGGCTGACTGGCGACCCGTGCAGGGATCCAGACCGTGGTCAGTGCGGCCACTTTGCCAACTCGGCCGCGAACGGACAGCGCCCACGACACATCCGAAAGGTAAGTCCGAACGCCGCACGATCATCCGAATGGTAGGTCCGGACTCCGAAACGTTCGAGCGGACAGGACACCAACGATCGCGTAATCGTCTGCCGGCCGCTTGCCTGGAGCGCCGTTGCTAGTCGTCCTACGTCGACGTCCTGATCTGTTCGTTTACATGCATCAGGCTCCGTGCCGTGGCCGCTGGCGTGGCGGGCAGCAGCGGTGGGCGGACCGTCGGCGTGGGGATGCGTCGCTGGGCGTGTAGCACCGCTTTGATGACGGATGGGTTGGGTTCGGCGAAGAGCGCTGTCGATAGCGTGGCGAGGCGGTGGCCGAGCGATCTGGCACGGGTGGTGTCCCCGGCCTGCCAGGCCCTGATCAGCGAGGCGTAGTCGTTGGTGGCAACGTGCGCTGAGGCGAGGATGCCGCCGTGCCCGCCAAGAGCGAGCAGCGCGGAGACATAAGCGTCTTCGCCGCACAGCACCGAGTGACCCGGTGGTACGTCAGCGAGGAAGGCGAGGGTGTCGGCGTCAATGCCGCCGACAGCGTGCTTGATTCCCACCACGCCGGGCAGGCCAGCCAGCCGGCGCAGGGTTTCGACGGAGAGTGGCTGGCCGGTGCGGTAGGGGACATGGTAGGCGACCAGCGGCACGGGAGAATCCTCGGCCAGTCGGGCGAAATGGGCGAGTACGGCCTCTTCGCCGGGCCGCAGGAACGGCGGCACCAGGCAGAGCGCCGCCGTGACCTCAGGCCGTCCGCCGAGCACCCGAAGTGCATCGAGGGTGTGCGCGCCGACCAGAAGTTGGGCCGCGCGCTCGCGGCAGACCGTCGCGACGACGTCGACCACACCTTGCTGCTCGGCGTCGGTGAGAGCGTGCGGTTCTGCGGTGGTGCCGAGGGCGACCAGGCCGGCTGCCCCACCTTCCAGGACCTGGTTGGCGAGGGCGGTCAGAGCGTCGAAGGCGACAGCACCCCGCTCGTCAAACGGCGTGATCAGCGGTACGTACAGGCCGGTCAGCGTCATGCCTCCAGCCTGCGGGTCGAGACTGTGAAGAACCAGTTCCGATTACTGACTGAATACGTAAGCTTGGCTGATGCTTGACGTCCGCCGTCTGCGCCTGCTGCGCGACCTGGCCCGCCTGGGCACCATCGCCGCCGTCGCCGAGGCGCACACCTACACGCCATCCGCCGTCTCCCAGCAGCTCGCTGCGCTGCAACGGGAAGCCGGCGTCGCGCTACTGGAACGCGCCGGCCGCCGGGTCACTCTCACCCCCACCGGGGAGGCGCTGGTCCGACACGCCGAGGTGGTCCTTGCCGCCCTGGAAGCAGCGGACGCCACGCTGGCCGCCGCCCGCGGGGGGCTCTCCGGCACGGTACGCATCGGCGCGTACCCGAGTGCCGTCCGTACCGTGTTGGCGCCAGCTCTGGTCGCGTTGGCCCGCGACCATCCCGCGCTGGACCTGATGGTCACCGAACTGGACCCGGTCGCCGTGCCCAACGCGCTGCGCGACCGTCGCCTCGACGTGGCCCTCGATCACGACTACGACGTCGTGCCGGTCGAAACGGATCCGGCGCTGGACTCGACGCCTCTGCTCGAAGAGACGGTCTTCCTCGCCCTGCCGACCGAAATGGAGTGCGATCTTCGAGGTGACCCGATGCACTCGGTGCGCGATGCCGAGTGGATCGTGGGTAGCCAGGGGACGCTGTGCCACTCGGTTGCCCTGCACGCCTGCGAGTTGGCCGGTTTCCGCCCGAGGGTGCGCCACCACGCCGACGATTTCACCGCCATGCTGGCCCTGGTGGCCGCCGGACAAGGCGTCGGGCTGGTGCCTCAACTCGCCGTCGGGCAACCGCCCGCGGGGGTCCGCCTCGTACCCCTCGATATCCGGCGACGTACCCGGATCGCTTACCGGAAGGGCGCAGGAGACCACCCGGCAGTCGCCGCTTGCATCGCGGCGCTTCGCCACACCGGCCGCGACCACGGCGAGGAACAGGACAGGTACGCCGGGCTGTGATCGATCAGCGAGCGGTGACCGGCGGTGCACGTAGACATTCATTGGGCGGCCGCCGTTGCCCTCCGTTTTGAGGTTGCTGCCCTCGCCAGCGTGAAGGCCCGCACGGTGGCCAGCCGCTTCTCGATCGTGGAGAACGACAGGTTCCGGGCGAGCTGCTGTGCCCGCCACCCGTTGCACATCGCCGCGAGCACCTGCTCCTCCGAACCTGCTATTCGGCTACGCCTGGCTGCGGGTCGAGGGTCGCTGGGAGCCGCAGCATCGGCCAGTGCTGGTCCGGACGGAAATCGGTGTAGGTGCCGTCGAAGGGGAAATCGCCTGCCGCAATCAGCTTGATGAGCCGCTCTCCCTCGGCGCGGACGGCGTCGGCCGTAGCCCTGTCGAAGTAGAGGGGGTTTCCGATGCGTCCGTCGAACTCGTCGACGTCCTTCCACTCCCACTGCCGGTCTGGGGTCACGACGATGTCGAGGACGAGGTCGTTGGTGTCTACACCGTTGGGCCGCCGTTGACAGGGCGTTTCGAGGTTGACGTACCAGCCAGTGAAGGCGCCATCGCGGAAAAACCACCACACCGAGTAGGCGGTCTGCGGCGGCATGAGGACCAGAATGTCGTACGTCTGCCAGGTCAGGACCGTCAGCTTCGGGTCGCGCATCTGATCGACGGTGACCTCGTGTTGAGTCCTGCCGTCCGCATCGACAAGCCGGGCGAAGTCACTGCCGGCTGGATGCCAGAGCAGCAGCCCATCCTCGTTGTCGGCGATGACGCGCATCGGCTGCACCCACGTGCACCAACGTCCACGCAGATAGCGGCGATTGATGATCTTTCCCGGCTCAAATAGCATCGCAGCAGCGTAGCCCGCCTTGATCAGATGCCGCCGACCCGAAGGACCGTTAGTCGCCGGCACAGGCCGAAGCGCCCGGCCACTCCCGGTGCTCCACTCGCTCGACCTGTCGCGTCCGTTCCATGGTTGCGAATGATCAAGGCGCTGAACAGCGGCTCGCAAGGTAGGTCCGGACGGTGCGAGCTGCGATCGTCCGGAACTACTTTGCGGTTTCCTGGCTCAGCTGACTCAAAGCCGATGGTCCCCACCCGGTCGGGTCGTCGCCGGGCGGCACCATCGCCAGGGCCTGCCAGAGTAGGACGATGTTCAACCAGCCCGCCTCGGCCGGGGTCAGCGGGCGCTCGGACTGGTAGCCGGTAAGGAATTCTGCGCGAACATCGGCGGGCACCGGCCCCCAGTTGTGGTAACGGGTGCCGAGCAGGACCGCCGCGCGGGCCACCTCGACGATTCGGTGATCATGCTGGGCCTCCTCGAAGTCGAGGATCGCGGTGACCCCGCCGCGGGCCCACAAGATGTTGGCGGAGCGGATATCGAAATGGACGAGCTGGCGGGGAAGTCGGTCGGGCGGCGCGCTGGTGACCAGCGCGCGCAGCGTGTCACGAGCAGCCATCGGCAGATGGTCGGCGCGGGAGTCGAGCCAGTCGGTGACCCGGGCCGCCAACGGCATGGACGAAACGGCGGGGGCGAGAAGCTGATCGGCGTCCGGGTATGCGGCCAGCGCGTCCTGCAATCGGGCGAGTATGACTCCGGCCGCCCGTACCTGGTTGAGATCAGCGGTGTCGAGGAGGTCGCCCGCGATCTCGCGCTGCAGACCCATCGAGACACGTTCGACCTCGACCTGGAGGCGGCCGTCTCGTGCGGGAACCGGCGCTGAAACCGGCAGCCCCCGATCGTGGAGCCAGCTCGTGAGACGCGCCGTCTCCATCAAACGCGGAAAACACTCGAGCACTACCGACCATTTCGCGAGCAGTCGGCCAGACGGCGTGCCGACCCACGCCAGCGCGTTGCCCCCGCTCATGACGATCCGCTCGCAGGAGTCGATGCGAACGCCCCAGTGCTCGTCCAGCATCACGGCAACCCAGCGGCCGGCCGACTCTGAATCGCCGAAGCCGAACCGTTCGCCGAGCGCGTGGCGAGGGTCGTGCGGCTCCCACAGCATCTCCAACACCGGCGCCTGCGATTCGATCACGCGCCGTATCCCATCACAGGACCAGCAGATGCCGCTCGCCCGGTGTCGTCAGGCGACCACTCAAAGAACCATTCGTGTGACGGGCTGCACGGGCGGCATACACGTGCCAGTAGATGGCGACATTCTGCCCCAGGGCTTGTTCAAGTTCCCGATGGGTCCGGTAGGTGCTCGCTTCCGGTTCGATTAGTGCTGACATGTCCGCCGCTTGATCAGCCGTCGGAGGTGCTGTCCTCGGTGGTCGTTGCGGGTTTGGTGTGGAGGAGCTCGCGAACCTGTTCTGCGGCGCGGAGGATGCTCTCGCTGATGTGGTCGCTGAAGCGGGCCATGTTCTCCAGGCGGTTGCCGGCCGGGGTGTCGCGACCGAGGACGGTGACGCCCTGCCGCGTGACCTCGGCGACCTGGACCATGCCGCGGGCGCTGGCGAGTGTGGACTCGTACCAGACGTCGTCGTCGACGAAGTAGCGTTCGCGGCGGCGCTCGTCGCGCACTCGGGCGATCAGGCCCTGGCTCTCGAGGGACGCGACCGACTTGGAGACGGTCGCCGGGCTGATCCCGAGTCGCTGGACGAGTTCGGCGGCGGTGATGCTGCCCGAGTCCGCGATGAAGAGGCACGTCAGGACCCGAGCCGTCATCTTGGGCATGCCTTGGTGCATCAGGAGCCCGGTGAACGTCTCCTCGTACTCGCGCACGGCCGCATCGTCCCTGCCGAAGTTCGGAGCGGGGGCCGCCTGCTGTCGGGGCGTGGTGCGCTTGGGTTGGCGAGCACGGCGCTCGGCGGCAAGGTGAGCCAGATCTGCGCGGTAGCCGCTGGGTCCGCCGTTGCGCATAACGTCGCGGGTGACCGTCGAGGTAGGACGGTCGAGGCGCCGTGCGATCTCCGCGTACGGGAGGTCGTCGGCCAGCCCGCGCGCGATCTGCTGCCGCTCCTGCTGGGTCAGCCTGCTCCCCGACACCGTGTCTCCCTCCGCGCTTCACTGGTGCCGCCATCGTAGCGTTCGACTTCTATCCAACGCAACGACGGGCCACCTTTGTTGCGTTAGTTTTGCATCCGTCGCAATGAAGTCACGCCTATGACCTGCTGTTTTACGGAGTGGTCGCGAGCTCTTTGTTGTCAGGAAAGGGAACGCAACGTAGCGTTTTTCGCATCGGAAACAACGAGTGAACGAGGAGCACGCCATGCAGAAGTTCGAAACCGCCGCCCCGATCGCCGCCGTCATCGAGGTCCCCGCCGGGCGCATTCAGGTCGTCGCCGCGGACCGGTCCGACACCACCATCGAGGTCCTGCCCGCCAAGGCGTCCAAGAGCCGAGACGTGAAGGCCGCCGAGCAGACCGCGGTCGAGTTCAAGGACGGCGTCCTGCGCGTCAAGACCACATTGCAGGGCAACCAGATCCTCGGCCCCTCCGGCACCGTCGAGGTGACCGTTCAGGTGCCGTCCGGCTCGGACATCGAAGTGAAGTCCGGCGGCGCCGAATTCCGGGGCATCGGGCGCTTCGGGAAGGTCGACTGCGATGGCGTCTACGGCGCGGTCAAGATCGACGAGGCCGCGAACCTCCGCTTGGCGGCCCTCGGCGGCGACGTCACGGTCGGCCGCCTCACAGGCTCCGGCGAGATCAGCACGCAGCACGGCGATGTCGATGTCGCCGAGGCCGACTCGGGCACGCTCGTACTCAGCACCCAGACGGGGAACGTGACCGTCGCCGCCGCCCCCGGCGTCTCCGCCACCCTCGACGCTGGCGCCGGCCACGGCCGCATCACCAACGCGCTGAAGAACACCGAAGGCGCCGCAGCCGCCCTGACCATCCGCGCGACCACCGGTCACGGCGACATCACCGCTCGCAGCCTCTGACTCCACTGACCACTCTCAGACCACCACGCAAGCAAGGACGCCCACCATGAACGGCAACAACGGCTTCACCGCATCGGGACTGACCAAACTGCACGACGTCCTGGCCCGGCATGTCGACTCCGGGAAGATCCCCGGCCTCGTCGCCCTAGTCAGCCGCGGCGGCCAGACCCACGTCGAGGCGATCGGGACGATGCGTCACGACGGCGGCGCCCCCATGCGCCGCGACACGATATTCCGCATGGCCTCCACCACCAAACCGGTCGCGGCCTCCGCGGCGATGGTCCTGCTCGACGAGTGCCGGCTCCGCCTAAACGACCCGATCGACCAGTGGCTCCCCGAACTGGCCGACCGCCAAGTCCTCAAGGCACCGGACGGCCCGCTGGACGAGACGGTGCCGGCGTTCCGGCCGATCAACGTCCACGACGTGCTCACCTCCACTCTCGGTCTCGGCCTGGACATGACCGCCCGGACCGCCCCGATGATGGCCGCGTTCTTCGAGCGCGGCGTCTACGGCCAGGCAGACGGGTGGCTCCTGCCCGAACCCGACCCGGACGAGTGGCTGCGCCGCCTCGCCACCCTGCCGCTGATGTACCAGCCCGGCGAGCGGTGGCTGTACAACCTCGGCGACGACCTCCTCGGCATCCTGGTCGCTCGCGTCACCGGCCGGCCGTTCGAGGACTTCCTGCGCGAGCGGGTCCTCGAGCCGCTCGGCATGCACGACACCGGCTTCCATGTGCCAGGCGACAAGATCGACCGCCTCCCGCCCCTGTACGCCCCGCACCCCGAGACCGGCGAATTCCTCGTCGAGGACCCGGCCGAAGGCGGACACCACAGCAAGCCCCCCGCATTCGCTTCAGGCGGCGGCGGACTCGACTCCACCGTCGACGACTACCACGCCTACTTCCGGATGCTGCTGGACGGCGGGAAGCACGGCGGCGAGCGGATCCTCTCCAAACCCGCCGTCGAGCTGATGACCACCAACCGCCTCACCCCAGGGCAACAGGCCGCCCGCGACGCCTGGGCGAACAGCATCGCCCACCTCTCCTACGGCACCGGGCAGCACGGCGGCTGGGGCTTCGGCATGACCGTGCGCGTCCACCGCACCGACTACGCCCCCCTCGGCCAGTTCGGCTGGGACGGCGGCGCCGGCATCACCGCCTACGCCGACCCCGCCAACGATCTCGTCGGCATCCTCTGCACCCAAATCGGCATGTCCACCCCGGACTCGGCGCGGGTCATGCACGACTTCTGGACCACTCTCTACCAGGCCATCGACGACTGACACCGAACCCGACAACGCCAGGACCACGACAGAGCGGCCATCGCAGCGATGGCCGCTCTCGCACTCCGTGTCGGACTCACAGCCGACACCACCCGAATCCAAACAAGTCCCACCAGTCCAACATGTGCGCCCCGAAAAACGGAAAGCGCTTGGGAAAGCATCTTGTGTCTACTCCTGCAACCTCTCCGATCCCTGCCATGCTCGCGAACCTGAGCAGGTGCCGTCGGTTCTGAATAAGTCGTCTTCCTCCGTCATCCACTTCCGCCAGAGTTGTTCGGCATCGACGACGAAACGGTCGCGAGCGAGGCCGCGCTCCAGTCGTATCGATGCGGGTGCCTGAACCCAGATGGTGTAGGCGGGACAGCCGGTGTCGGGTCCGCCGGAAGGATGCGGATGACCGAGGCGCTGACCAGCAACTCACAAGGTAGGTCCGGACGACATCGTGCCGAAGCGTCCGGGCCCGCGTTGCAAAATTCCTGACCCGAGGCGACCAGGCGGGCGCGCAGGTGTCCTGCTGGGAAAGCGAAATTGAGGGCGACGCTGCCGTCGGCCATGGTGCCGCCGGCCCATTGGAGAAGGCTGGCGTGGCGCAGCCCTTGTCCGCGGAGTTCTTCGAGCTGCGTGATCGACAGATCGTCGGTCTTCTGCCGGTCGCTCTTAGCGGGCCCGAGTTGTGCCGTGCGCGGCGAACGACGTGCGGTCACCCTGCCAGGACTCGCGGGGCACAGCCAGGTCCAAGGCCGCCAAGTCCTGTTCGGAAAGTTGCACGTCGGCGGCCGCGGCGTTCTCTGCGAGCCGCGCCCGGCTGCGGGTGCCAGGGATCGGCACCACGTCCGGTCCCTGCGCTAGCAGCCAAGCCAGAGCCAGCTGCCCCGGGGTGACGCCGTGCTCGTCGGCCAGCTTGGTCAGGGTCTGCACCAGGTTGAGGTTGCTGGCCAGGTTCTGAGCGGCGAAGCGGGGATCGGTGCGCCGGAAGTCGCCCTCCGGGAACGGGCCGGCCGACAGCGCACCGGTCAGCAGCCCGCGGCCGAGCGGGCTGTACGGCACCAGGCCCACCCCCAGCTGGCGGGCGGCCGGCACCACGTCGTCCTCAGGCTCGCGCCAGGCCAGCGACCACTCGAACTGGACGGCGGCGATCGGGTGCACCGTGGCCGCCTGCTCCAGCTGGGCAGGGTTGACCTCGGAGACGCCCAGGTGTCGCACCTTCCCGGCGGTCACCAGCTCGCCCATCGCGCCGATCGTCTCGGTCACTGGCACCTCGGGGTCGACGCGGTGCAGGTAGTACAGATCGATGGTGTCGACGCCGAGCCGCTCGAGCGAGGCGTCACAGTAGCCGCGCACGTTTTCCGGGCGGCCATCGAGGCGTACGCCGTCGGCGTCGCGCACGATGCCGAACTTGGTGGCCAGCACGACGTCGTCACGCCGGCCGGCGATCGCGCGGGCGACGAGCCGCTCGTTGTGTCCTCGGCCGTAGCTCATCGCCGTATCAATCATGGTGATGCCGGTGTCCAGGGCGTCGTGCAGCACGGTGAGCGATTCGTCGTCGTCGGCTGGCCCGTACGCCTGAGAGAAGCCCATGCAGCCGAGCCCGATCGCGGACGTCGTTACGCCGGCGGTGCCGAGAATCCGTTGGTCCATGCGTTGTTGTGCCATGCCATCAGCCTTCCGCTGCTTCTTTGATATGTCCAAGTCAGGTTTGTGCTGACACTCATCTCGATCCAAGATGGGCCGGTGGAGTTGCGCCAGTTGCGATATTTCGAGGCGGTCGCCCGCCACGGCGGGTTCACCAGGGCCGCCGAACACCTGCGTGTCGCCCAGTCGGCGATCTCCGCCCAGGTACGAGCCCTGGAGACCGACATCGGCGCCGAGCTGTTCGCCCGGACCACCCGGCGGGTATCGCTAACCGCGGCCGGCGAGCTGCTGCTGCACCGGGTACGGCGGGTGCTGAACGAGCTCGACGGCGCCCGAGGCGACCTGGCGGATCTGGCCGCCGTCCTCAGTGGCCAAGTGACCATCGGCGCGACCGCAGCGGTCGGCGGCTTCGACTTGCCGGCGGCGCTCGCCAGCTTCCACTCCCGCCATCCGGGTGTCGCGCTCACGCTGCGATCCGGGCTGATCGCGGCGCTGCTCGCCGATCTGGACGCGGGTTCGCTGGATTTCGTGGTAGGCCCGGTGCACGACGACCTGCCATCGCGCTTCTCGGCACGCCGGGTCGGCCGGGAGGAGGTGGTGCTGATCCTCCCGCCCGGCCACCGGCTTGCCGGCTCGCGCCCGATCCCATTCGCCGACCTGCGTGACGAGTCCTTCGTGTGCCTGCCGGCCGGCAGCGGCCTGCGCGCCATCCTGGACGGGGCCGCGCACCGGGCCGGGTTCGAGCCCAGGGTGCCGTTCGAAACGCACGGCCCGGCTAGCATCCGCGAGCTGGTGAGCGCGGGCCTCGGCGTGGCGCTGCTGGCCCGCACAGCTGCTGTGGCGGCCGGGCCGCCGGTGGCTGTGCAGCAAGCGGACCAGGCACCCACGCATCCACAGATCGGCCTCATCCACCACCGGGGCCGCCGGCTCAGCGCCGCGGCCCAAGCGTGCCGCCGCCAGCTTGTTGAACGAGCGGCGACCGGCCCGAAGTGACCGGTCCGGCCTCGAACGGGCCGGGCCGGTCACCGTCGGCCGAGCCCCCACACCGACATCCGGGCCACCTCTTCGACGACCCAACGACTCAAGTAGCGCCTATTGCCGGTCGCCCTTAGTACCCCAGCCGGAGGTCGTGATCGGAGCCTTCGTGCCGTTTCCGCTGGTGGCATGACAGCAGCACTGGGGCGCACATCCCAGCCATCGTCATGGGTCAGCAGGCGAGCAGCACGGGACGGCAGAATGCCGGGATGCATCGAAGCACCAGGGCCCGGGACCGTGCAGACGGACGCAGTGTCGGTGGCGCTTCGGTGCCAGGCCCGGCGATAGGAGGGCGGAGCCTGGCCCGTCGCGTCGGCCAAGCGTCGGCCGCAGTCGCTGTAGTCCTTGTCGTGGTGGGGCTGGTGATCCTGTCGCCCATCGCACTGCGAGCTGTGAGCCTGGGAGAGGCGGAAGACTGGGGCCGGTTGAGTGATATCGGCCAGACCTACGGAGCCACGTCGGCGGTCTTGTCGGCACTTGCGCTCGGAGGCGTAGCGGCGTCGCTGCTGCTCCAGGCCCGCCAGACCAGAGCGGAACGGATCCAGGCCATCCGCGGTTTCCACGCGGATCTGATCCGGATGCAACTCGATGATCTACCTGTTTACCTGCCCTGCTGGGGTCCGCTGGACTTGCCCGATGACACCGCCAAGCGGCAGCACGTCTACACCAACCTGCTGTTGCAGTACGCCTGGATGGGCTACGAGATTGGCACCATCTCGGAACCGCTGCTTCGGGACATGCTGGGCGGCATGTTTCGTGGCGACGTCGCTCGGCGTTTCTGGCCGATGGCTCGGGGGTCCTGGGCGGCGAGTACGGCGGGGACGAGACGAGGACGACGCTTTCTCCTCATCATTGATGAGGAGCATTCCAGAACTTTGTTGACCGAACCGAGAGTGCGCGCAGCGGGGCCTGAAGATGGCCTCAGTCCCGTCCCAAGTTCCGTCCCAGCGGCCGCCCGTCTATTGAACGGCGTCGTCATCGGCGTTGCGGCGAGTATCTCGGCGGGGCTGGTGTGGCGCCGGCTGCGATCAGCTCGTACTCCAGCCAGAGGAGTTGGTCTGATCCGGGGGAGGGCTCACCCGGGGCCGGAGCGGGCGCAGCCACCATCGAGCATGGACGGTTGTGTGGACCGATCATGACGTGGCGGTGGCTGCCGGCTACAGGGTGGACGCCCAGCGGTGGCGGTGTTGTTCGATGACCTGATGTTGACGGTCGGGCAGCGTTTCCGCAGGCCGGAGCCTCGCCGTCGGGTACGTGACTTCGTCCGGGGCTTGCTGGCGCGTTGCCGCGGAAGAACTGCTGGACGATCGCGGAGCATGCCGGTAACACGGGTCCGGACGGGATGCAGGAGATGCTGACCCGGGTGAAGCGGGGCGATGCGGATGTCCGCGCCGATGTCCGCGAGTTCGTCGGCCACCACCTCGGTGATGCCGAGGCGGTACTGGTCATCGACGAGACGGGCGATCTGAAGAAGGGCCGGCACACCGTCGGCGTCCAGCGGCAGTATTCGGGCACCGCCGGGAAGATCGAGAACTGTCAGGCCGCCGTGCACCTCGTCTACGCCACCGACGCTGGTCACGCGATGCTCGACACGGCGCTCGCCCTCGCCGCCGGTCTTCCTGCCACCGCCTGGCAGCGGGTGTCCGCGGGTCGAGGCGCGAAGGGGACACCGCTACTACGACTGGTCCTTCACCGCACTGCCGCACGCCGCCGACGCCCACGGCGGGCACCACTGGCTGCTGATCCGCCGCAACCGCCGCACTGGTGAGCTGGCCTTCGACCGCTGCTGGTCAGCCGAACCCGTCCCGCTCCGCAACCTCGTCTTGGTAGCCGGCCGCCGCTGGAAAATCGAAGAGTCGTTCCAAGCCGCGAAGACCGGACTCGGCCTGGACCAGCACCAGAACCGCCGCTGGACGTCCTGGCACCGATGGACCACCCTGGCGATCCTCGCCCACGCCTTCCTCGCCGCCGCGACCACCCACCGCAGCCGTCCCGACCCGACCGGGCTGATCGCGCTGACCGTCAACGAACTACGTCACCTGTTCAACATCCTGATCATCGAACCCGGCCGCCGCGGCTGTGACCCACTGCTCTGGTCCGTACGTCGACGCCGTCACCAAGCACGAGCCATGACTAGCCACTACGCCCGGCAAGCCCTCACCGAGCCGTGATCACAATCCCCGGCTGGAGTATTAGGTGGGTATGGCGGGTTAGGAGCCGGTGCCGGTCGGGTTGAGGAAGACGTATCGGATTGCCGGGTTGCGCGTGGTGAGTCGTCGCCTGGCTTCGTCGGCCACGTCCTCGATGTCGGCGGCCCTGATGTGGTCGGCGAAGTTGATTTTCGCGACAACGAGGATGTCGTCGGGGCCGAGTTGCAGGGTCAGTAGTTCCACGATGCTTTGCACGTATGGCAGGGTTGACAATTCCCGGCGGATCTCGTCCTGAACTGGCTCTCTTGCTGATCGGCCGACGAGCAGATCGAGGTTGTTGCGGGCCAGAATGATGGCCACCATGAGGAGTAGTGCACCGATGGCGACCGATGCGATGCCATCCCACACTGGGTTACCGGTCAGCTGGGCGAGGCCCAGGCCTGCTGCGGCGATGCCCAGGCCGGTCAGGGCGGCGCTGTCCTCTAGGAACACGGCTTTGATGGTGGTGTTGGGTGTGCGTCGCAGGACCCTGGTTGGACTGATGCCCCAGCGTTTGGCCCGGTGCCGTACCTGCCGCACCGTCCGCAGCAGGGACACCGACTCCAGGACGAAGGAGATGGCCAGCACCGCGTACGAGACGAAGTAGTCTCCGGTTTCTTTGGCCGATGCGATGACGTGCAGGCCGTGGGTGATGGAGAAGCCGGCGCCGCTGACGAAGGTGAAGACCGCGGCGAGGAGGGCCCAGATGTAGCTCTCCCGGCCGTAGCCGAAGGGGCGCCCGGGGTCGGCGCGGCGGCCGCCGCGCCGCAGCGCCACGAACAGCAGCACTTCGGTTGTGGTGTCGGCGAACGAATGCGCGGCTTCCGCCAGTACGGCCGCCGAACCCGAGAGTAGACCCGCCACCACTTTGGCCGTAGCGACAGCGATGTTGACGAGACCAGCCACGATCACCGTGCGGACGCTCTGCGACTGCCCGTCCGATTCGGTCATGAAGCCAGGCTATGGGCCGGGTGTCGGCCGGGCGGAAAAACCGACAGGCACACGCGGTGCCACGGACCCGTCGGGTTCGATCTGCAGGATCCTGGCGTGCGGGACGGCCAGCAGGATGGGGGAGTGGGTGGCGACCGACTGTGGCCAGGGCCCGCCGTTTGGCGGACCCTGGCGCACAACAGAGAAGATCAGCGCAGGGTGTCGATGTCGATGACGAACCGGTACCGCACGTCCGAGGCGAGCACCCGCTCGTACGCGTCGTTGACTGCCTCGGCGCCGATGACTTCGACCTCGGGAGCGATGCCGCGCTCGGCGCAGAAGTCCAGCATCTCCTGCGTCTCGGCGATGCTGCCGATGCTGGAGCCGGCGAACGAACGTCGATTGCCGAACAACGCGAAGACGGGCACCGGCAGCGGCTCCGCCGGGGCACCCACGCTGACAAGCGTGCCATCCAGACGCAGCAGACCGAGATAGCTGGCCATGTCGATCGGTGCGCTGACCGTGTTGATGATCAGATCGAAGCTGTCCTTGAGCGCCTCGAACGTCGCCGGGTCCTTGGTGGCGTAGTAGTGCTCGGCTCCGAAGCGCAGGCCGTCGTCCTTCTTGCCCAGCGTCTGCGACAGCACGGTCACCTCGGCGCCCATCGCCGCGGCGATCTTGACAGCCATGTGGCCCAGTCCACCCAGGCCCACCACGGCGACCTTCTTGCCGGGACCGGCGTTCCAGTGCGCCAACGGAGAGTACGTGGTGATGCCCGCGCACAGCATCGGCGCGGCCGCCTCGTACGGGATGCTTTCCGGCACCCGCAGCACGAAGTCCTCGTCCACGACGACGTGGGTCGAGTACCCGCCCTGGGTCACGGTGCCGTCCCGGTCGACGCCGGCGTACGTCTGGGTGTTGCCCTTGAGACAGTACTGCTCGTTTCCGATGCGGCAGTTCTCGCACTCGCGACACGAGTTGACCATGCAGCCCACACCAGCACGGTCGCCGACCGCGTGGCGGGTGACGTCGGCGCCGACCTCGGTGATCCGGCCGACGATTTCGTGGCCAACGGTGAGCGGATAGGGAACGCTGCCCCAGTCGCCGCGCACGGTGTGGATGTCGGAGTGGCAGATGCCGGCGTAGCGGATTTCGATGAGAACATCGCGCGGGCCCAGGTCCCGCCGCTCGATCGTGGTACGCACGAGCGGTTCGGTGGCAGACGGCGCGGCGATGGCGTTGACGGTGAAGATGATGTCCTCCGGTGACGTGATGCTGACCTACCTGCACCTCACCAGAGCCGTGGCGGCGCTGCGAGTCTCTGTCAAGGCGCGTACTGCTAGTACCCCTCAGAACGCGGGGATATGCCGAGCTGGCTGCACCCCGAGTTGGCCGGACTTCTGCCGATCAGGCGATTTTCGAGATGCGGTGGTGAGCGCATGAAACGCCGAAAGGCGGCCCGCTGAATCAGTCGGGCCGCCTTTCGCAGAATGTGGATCAGAGCGGGCGGATGTTCTCCGCCTGCGGGCCCTTCTGGCCTTGGGTGACGTCGAACTCCACCTTCTGATTCTCGTCGAGGCTGCGGAAGCCGCTCGCCGAGATCGCGGAGAAGTGGGCGAAGACGTCGGCGCCGCCGTCGTCCGGGCTGATGAAGCCGAAGCCCTTGTCGGCGTTGAACCACTTCACGGTGCCTGTAGTCATGTCTGCTCCTTCGCAGGCTGTTAGAGACCGCACTGTGCGGACCCTTACGCCGCTGCGTTGATCACCCGCGTCGAAACGACACGAAAAACGAAAAGCGCCCGGATGGGTTTCAGATGCCCCATCAGGCGCCGGGAAACGTCTACGGAAATCAAAACTGCAACCCGGCTACGGTAGCACATGATCCTCCGCAGATCCCACGGAGGTGAGCGTGCCTGGCCACTTGGCGTCTCCACCAACGGTTGGGTGACGGGTCATCGGGACCACGACGGAGACCTGAAAGTTGTTATTAGGTCGGTCTGCCGTGAGTCGAGCGGCGGGGTCAACGAGACATTGTGTAGAGGGTCAGCGCGGCCAACGACGGCGCATCGACGATGTCACCGGCCAACACCATGGCACGGATCTGCGCGTCGGTGAACGACCGGTGCACCATGTCCTGCTCGGTCGCCTCGCGGTCCGGCTCTCCCTCGGTCAACCCGGTGGCCAGGTAGACGTCGAAGCCCTGGGTGGAAAAGCCATACGCCTCGTACAGGTGCCCCAGAGGGGTGACCGTCTCCGCACGCAATCCGGTCTCCTCGGCCAACTCCTGACGAGCCAGCGCGGAGGCGCTGCCCCTGACCCCGTGTCCCCAACTGCCCTGAGGGAACTCCCAGGCTCGCCGGCCAACTGGGTAGCGGAACTGCTCGACCAGCCAAAAGCCCTCGGCCCAGCGGGGTAGGACCAACGCGGAGTCCGGCTTCTCCACCACCCCGTAGATACCAGTCGAGCCGTCTGACCGGCGAACGCGATCCTCCCGGACGGTCATCCAAGCGTTGGTGTAGACGGTCCGACTATCCAAGCGCTCCATCGCACGATGCTCGCAGATCAAGTGCATCGGTCGAGACCTAGTCCCAAGCCGCGCCCTCTAGTTGTCCCGGCCACCACGCAGATTTAGTGGGCCGGGTAGCAGATAGTTGGTCCGCCGCCGCCAATCTCACTGGGACTCCGCAGCCCCAACCGGGACAGGACACTCACCAACTTCGGCTCCCTGAGGCGCCCGAAGGTTCGGACCGTGACGCCCTGGTCCCGCCTTCAGGGCAGCGGGTACGAGGTCAGGCGGTCGGCGAGTTGCTTCGGGTGGCTGAGCGCCACTGCGTGTCCGCCGTCTATCTCGTCCGGGACGACGCCGAGTCGATCCACGGCCACCCGGCGCTGGAAGTCCGCCGGGAAGAACCGGTCCTCGCGTGCGATGAGTACCGTCGTCGGCACGTCTGGCCAGGCGTCCAGGGGCCACGGCTCGTTCCCTTCCGCGCTGACCTGGTCCCGGCTATGTGTCGCTGCCTCCGCGACGATCTCGGCCGGCACGCCGTTGTAGAACTGCTGCTCCTCGCTGAGCCCTTCCGCGCCCCGGTAACCGGTGTTGGCCCACCAGTCCCCGGGTCTCTCACCGGGCTTGGGGACCATCGGTGTGAGCAGGACGAGTAGCCGCGCCGGCAGCTTGTCGGCAATGAGCGGCGCGGTGAACGCACCGTACGAGTGTCCGACGATCACGAGGTCGCTCCGGTCGCCGATCGCGTTGATGGCCGTCTGGCAGAACTCGGCGAACCCCGCGGATCTGTCCTCGATTGGCAGTTCCGGGACCACCACGTCGTGGCCGCGGCTGGTCAACTCGGGGACAAGGAGATGCCAGTCCCAGGCGCTGCCCCCGCCGCCGTGGATCAGAACGAAAGTCGCCATACCCCGGAGCCTCACACACGGTTGCGACAGCCGCCGCTCGCGGCTTTGCCGACGACAGTGCGCCGGATCGTCCTGGGGCTACCGCTGCCGTGCGCCGTATTTTCGGCATTTTGCGGAAGCGGAAGCGGGAGCCGGGGGTTAGGTGCGGAGCGCCCGGCGGTAGATCCCCGGGCCTTCCTGCGTGAAGCCGATCTCTTCATAAGTACTGTTCGCCACCGGCAGCGTCGGTTTGGAAACGACCTGGATGGCAGCAGCATCCGGATCTGGCCGCAAACCGAGCGCTACGCATCGTCGCCGTCGGGATTGTTGGTGCCAGGTCGCAGCGTCACGCCCCGGTTGATACTGTCAGGATCGTCTATAAGGAGCTGATTCGCGGAGGCAAGGAGAGGGCATGAGCGACTGGAACGACAAGATCATCGTTGAGTTTCGCGCTAACGGTGGGCGGGTCGGCGGTCAGTTCGCTGGCGCGCCGCTGCTGCTGTTGCACACGGTCGGCGCCAGGAGCGGCCAGCCCCGCGTGAACCCGATGATGTACCAGAAGGTGGACGGCGGCTACGCCGTGTTCGCGTCCAAGGGCGGTGCGCCCACCAATCCCGACTGGTACTACAACCTGCTCGCTCACCCGCAGGCCCAAGCGGAGATAGGCACGGATAAGGTCGAGTTGGTCGCCAGAGTTGCCGCCGGGAACGAGCGGGAACGGATCTGGAGCGCGCAGAAGGCCGCGTATCCAGGCTTCGCCGACTACGAGCGGAAGACCACGCGTCAGATCCCAGTCGTCGTACTGGAACCTGCGCCGTAGGCAGAGACGGTACAACCCCAGTGACCGCCGGTGCGGGCCGCGCCGCTGGTCGGGCGCATATCCGCTCATCGCCGTAGGCGGCGCGTTGCGAACCGTGCTCCCCGGCACGTCCGAGGGCTTCTCGGACGTGCCGGGAAGCGGAAACTGGATCATGGTTTTGCTGACGAGCCTTGGAGTCGGGACGGTGACCAGAGCGCGGCATGCGACGGTGTTCGCTGATTATGGACAGTTTTATCTTCAGGACGTCGAAGCGCACAATTCCGTGATGCGCGCGGGTGCGGCAATGGACCCTGCCCGCGCAGCGGGTGGCTGGACGGATGACGCCGTGCGGCTTCACCGCATCGGACTGGAACCTCACTCCGTCTCCGTCGGTGCAGCACGGTCAGACTTCGTCGAGACGATACTGAAGATCTACGAGACTGCCCCGGCGCTGGTAGCAGAGGCCGAGCATGTGGTCGAGGCGTCGCTCGAAGTTGTCAGCGGAGCACTCTTCGTCTTGGGTTGTACTGAGTCGCCAGAGCCGGATCAGGGGCTGCAAGTCGAGCCGGGACAGCATCGCGTTCGAGTGTCATACGTACCGGCGGCCCCGCCGCCGAGCTCCGACCTCGATGTGGAGGGGGCTCACTTCACCTACCTGATCGAGATGTGGCCGAGCTTCGAGGCCGAGCCCGTGGACGTCCTCCGGCAGGGGCCATACCCCTGGGCCAACTGAGATTGATGTCGCTGCGCGCGCCGGAGGCGGTGTACCGGAACCCGGAGAAGCTGGCTCAGGCGTGGGAGCTGCAACGTCAGGATCGTGACCGGTTCGTGCGATTCTTCGGTAGCGACCTGGCGGCGGTGCCGGGCGATCGGCCGGGCCGGCAGTCTCGCGGCCGAGAGGGAAGCGGGTCTACCGTGGTTGCCGACGACCACGGCAACGGGAGTGGGCACCATGCTCGACGTACGCCACCTCGATCTCGAGGAAATCGCCACGGCGCTGCAGGACCAGAGCGCATACGAGTACCGCTGGTTGATTGACCCGGCCAGTGGGGAGATCGTGATGTGGACGGCCGACGGCGGCATCGACGGGAAGACACAGGTCGACCTCGACAACCTCGACCTGGTCCAGATCGAGGCACTACCGTCCTCCGTCTGGCACCGCGACATGGCCGACTTCGCCGAGCGGGTCAGCGACGAGCAGCCGCGCCGAAGGCTTCAGCGAGCCATCCAGGGCAGAGGCGCGTTCCGCCGGTTCAAGGACGAACTGCACGAGGAGTACCCGCACCTGCTGACAGCCTGGCATGCCTTTCAGCGGGCCCGGGCGACCCGCCGGGCCATTGACTGGCTTCTCGACAACTCCCTGATCGATGACCCTGCCGCGAGTAACTGTCGGAGCGAGCACCGAGATCCGGACGTGCCGTGAGGCGAGCGGGCGAGTAGGCGGATGCGTGCGGCAGCAGGTGGTCCCTACTCCGAACACCGGGCGACGTCAGCGCCGTGAGACACAGCCCGACGCTCGAAACGCAGCTCACGAGCCGCGACCGAGTATTGGAGTAGGACAGGCGTAGAGGTCGTCTTCGCCGTCGCGGGAGGAGTCGAAAAACATCCCTGCCTGTTCGCTCGTCCACGAGCCGCCCTTGCGCCTGCGCAGTGGTGGCAGCTTCGTCAACGCGGCCACGTTGGCGAAGACCTGGCCAGCCAGGCTCAGGCGAACCTGAGCCTGGCTGGGCCAGGCCACGTGCGGCTAGACGCCGTCGGACTGTGCCCCGGGCAGCGTCCGCACGACGGTCAGCGTCAATTTGCCGTGCTGGTAGGACACCCTGAACATGTGGTGGCCCTTCTTCAGGACCCGCCGTTCCGGCAGGGAACGGAAGCGGCCCTTGATCGAGTCCCCACTCATGATCGTCAGTACCGTGCCCGGAGTGAGGCGCGCGCGAATGTCCAGGGCGAGTTCGCCGTCCAGCACCAGGTCACCCGCGGCCCGCACGCTCGTGTAGTCGTGGTCGCCGGAGATGGTGATGGCGAGGCGACCCGCTCGCCTGAGGGTCACGTCGCCGCCGACGTTCAGGACGTTGCCCGGTGCGAGGCGGGTGAGAGTGATGGACGCCGCGGACGCCGCTTCCCCGGACGACAGACCGGGCTGCAGAACACCGCTGTCGACGTCGATGCTGCCTGCCACGAAACCGCTGCCGCCGAGCGTGCCGCCCTTGACGTCGATCGAGCTTGCGTGCGAGCCGGTGATCGAAAGCTTGCCGCCTTTAACCGTCGTGCCGCCCCCGTAGGTGTCGTCGCCCGTCATGATCAGCATCCCGGGGCCCTGCTTGGTCAGAGAAGCCGTGTAGAGCTTGTTGTCGATGTTGTTCTGAATGTAGGCTGCGCGCTTGTCCATCCATTCCTTGCGCCACTTGACGGCGTCCTTGTAGACGATCTTGTCGTACAGTTCGGGATGGCCGTTAGTGATAGCTTGGATGTAAGGATCAGCCAAAATGCCCTGAAGCATGAAGGCCTGTTCGTTAAGCGCGCCGTCCGGGTTCAGTACGTTGGGGCTGAATTCACCGGCGTAGGCAATGCCTTGCTTCTTGTAGCCCGCCAGCCACTCCAGATCTTCCCTCTCCCTTTCCTTGATCGCGACCTGGCTGATGTCGTTCGACCAGACGTCCAGGGGCGCTTTGTTCATGTTGTAGGTCATGGGGCCCAGGAGTTGGCCGGGGCCATACATGCCTTTGGCCAGATCGGGGATCCCCCAGCCCCAACGTTCGTCCGGAAGGCCGTCGGGAGCGGTCCAGGCGATGGACGCCCCGGAGGGGGAGGTTTGCCCGGTGCCGAGGAATCTCACGCCGTCGGACATCTTGTTATTCGCCGTGGTGAACATCAGCTCACGGACCTGCTTGGCGTCCATGTTCGGATAGCGGGAGAGCAGAACCCCCATCACCGCTGTCGCAACGGGCGTTGCCGGAGATGTGCCGCTCGAGTTTGAATAGCTGGTGTCACCACCGCTGTTCGTGGTCCGAACACTGTTTGAAGGGGTGGACACGGTCCACCACTTGGCGAGCCCCGCCTCGTTGTACCCGGACTGCTTTGTGTATTCGGGAGTGTCCGCAGTGGGCGGCTGCACCCCGCCGACGGATACCCACTGCTTCTCCGCCAAGGGATTGAAGAAGGGATACGCCGGGCGAAAATACGGGTTGCTCCAGTCGTTGTTGCCGGCCGACCTTACGTTGACCGTACCGCTGTCCTTGATAGCGTCCCAGATGGCATCCATGAAGGAGCGTCCGGGGTAGCTCGGATTGTATTGAATGCCGCCTTCCGAATAGCTCTTCTTGAAGAGGAAATACTGGTACTCCAGATCCTTCAGGTACTCGTTGGGGATAATGGTCGCCATTGCCGTGGCGCTGGCGCTGTCTTTGCCACGCAGTTGGTATGCGTTGGCGAGGTTGCCATTGACTCCAAGGTCGTTTCCTAGGCCGTCAAAGCGGCTTCTGTCAAGAGTCTGGACATAAGAGCCCCAACTGCTGTTGATGACCTTGGCGCCTGCGTCGACCAGGGCCTTGTTGGCGGTACGCCAGTACACGTAGTCGTGGAAGGGGCCGTGGGACTGGGTATCGGAGCCGCCGGTCATGGCGACATACATCGTCGATCCGAAGGCGATGCCGTGCTGGTCTTTGACATCGCGGATGCCGGAGGTAACCCCAAGCATGCCAGTCCCATGCGAGAAGTCAGTTGTTCTCGCCCGATCACCGGCCACGGTGAACGGCTGGCCCGCAGTAAACGGGTTCGCCGGGGTTGCTGCGTTTCGATACCCGAAGCCGGACGTGCCGTAGACACCCTCCGCTCTCACCGGAACGATCAGCCGGGTCTGAAATGCTTCGTGTGTAGTCCTGTATCCCGAATCCATCATGCCCAGCGCGACGCCCTGCCCGCGGTACCCCAGGGCGTAGGCGGTGGACGCGTTTACCGCGACGAGCTGCCATGGGGAATCGACCGCTGTGCCAGGGTTGGCAGGATTATGGCCGGTATAATAACCATATTCCGGCGTTTCCCAACTGGCTTTAGCGGCATCTAGTTCCTCTGGCCTCGTGGCGACAAAGCCGGGGTCACCCGGGTACGCCGGCCCGCCACCCGTATGGCCAGGGGGCGATGTTGGACCGGTCTTGGACGATGCCGAGGCGAACCCGGCCGGAAATAACGCGATGCTTCCTCCGGCAGCAAGGACACCTCCCAGTCGACTTAGAAACTGCCGCCGATTCACGAACCTCATGCTCATCTCCGACTCCTTCCGAGGGGTCAATATCTCTAACAGACCAGGGCGGCCTGCTGCGTCCCAGCGCCATTGTCTACACGCGCTGGTCGAGACGAATGATGTGCCGTTCCGCCGCTACCAGGCGGCGGATGTCGACGGCTTTGTTCGGGATCCCGACTGCGGCACGAGCCGGAGCGTGAACGTCGGGTGCCAACTGCTGATGAGGCGAGTGCCGAGGGTGATTTCGACGCCGGGAACGCTCCACGCGGGTGGCAATGCAGACGGCGCAGGCCGGTAACCGGCAACGGCCATTGCGAACCGACGCGGTGCGCGCACCTTTGCGGGGGCAGCCGCGATCAGAAGGAACCACTGCCACGTCAAAACAGCGAACTGGAACGCTCCCACGAGTGGGCCTCCCTATATGTTCACCAAATTAGACTGCGGCAGAAGTCCCTCGTCAAGAGGGCAAAATCTGTCCACCGGAAGCGGTTTGAGCGCCCGTCTATATCGATTCACATAACTGTTATGCACTGGCCTGTGGGTTTCGTCCACGGAAGTCGTGTACGACTTGCCCGTGATGGGCTTGTTGCGTAGATGAGAGACGGCCACCGCGCGATCCTTCGAGACGGCGAAGTCCGAGTGAAGGAGTGTGATGCGCGGTGGCCGCATCTGACGGTGTGAACCCTGTTGACCTGCTGTGCGAGCAGATCGCGGGCGCTTCGCTGGATCTGCTGCGGGCGATGATCAGAACGTTCGCGCAGGCACCCGGGGCCGGGAGGCCATCTACAACATCCCGGGTCGGTGCTGAACCTCAACCTCGACGCCAGTGATCCGGTCGCCGCCGGGTTCGGCCCGAACGCGTCGGCGTTCGCCGCCAACGGCCCGGCGTTCGAGGTCGACGAGGGCGCCGAGGGCGTCACAGTGGCGGCAACCTGGCCGAAGATCAAGCTGCTGTACCGTGATGGTGTCGGTGGTGGCCTTCCGCAAGGCTGGGTCTGCGCGCCGGCACGCCACAGCGGCGGGAGGTCCAGCGTGAGCGGCATGCGGAACAGGAACGCCGGACGCGGGAACGGTTGGAACGGGCCGCCAGAGGAAAGTCGTGGCCGTACGAGCCGCCCGAGCGACGCCCATCCTGGGGCTGGATCGTGGTGGCGGTCCCGCAGGAGGGGCCGCCCCGCTCCAGCTGGCAGCTCGTTGAGGGGGCGGGTGAGGGCGAGCGGACGGCTTCCCTCCTTCGGCACCACGACGAAGAAGACGACACGTAATGACTGGCGAGAAGAGCTTGGCTGTTGCCTGGGGCCATGGGGTCGACGAGGAGCAGATATGAGCCGTCAGAGCGAAAATCGGCGCGGCGGGAGCACGGCCCGAAGGGGTGTAACCCCGGTGCTCAGACGATGCCTCGTCTGATCAGCGGAAGCTATGTTCCGCCTGGTGTTGCTATGTGCTGGCGGGCGCGACCGATGTGTCGGGTCCGCTGGTCGGCGCGGACAGCTTGGGTGCACGGCCGATCAGGAGGACGCTGAATGCCACGATCCATACCAGCCAGAGGAGCCAACCGGCGAGGCCGAGTAGGGCGAGTGGGTTGACGCTGCCGACGCCGTACGGGCTGGTCGTCGCGGTGACGAAGAGCAGCGTGGCGGCGAGGAGGCCGGTGCCGGCGTGCCATCGGGCTATGGCGCCGGTGTGGATGCCGAACATGGACAACCCGAGGAGTGCGGTCGCCAGGAAGACCTGGTTGAAGCCGAACAGGGCGGTGTGAAGGCCCCACAGGCCCGCGATGCTGCCACTGTCGTGCTGGGCTGCGGAGATCAGTGCGAGGCGGGTGGCCTCGACGCTGGTGAATACCACCGACTGCATGAGCACTCCGGCGAGACCGACAAGGGACCACGGGTCCGTCCAGGTCCGCTCGTCGCGTCGGAGGCAGACGCACACCCCGACGGCGAAGACCGTGGCCAGCAACCAGGCCATCGGCAGCAGGGCCGAGGCGAGGCGCAGTGACCCGGATCCGGCAGCGAAGACCGTGGTGATCTCGTCGAGGGACGCGGCTTCGGACGGGGTGGGAAAGCCCGCCATGGTCAGCAGCAGGTTCGCCACGATGAGGATGACGACAAAACCCATGCCGGCGATGCCGGCAAGGCGAGAGAAGCTCACGGCTGTCTCCTTCGATCGAGCATTACGCCGACGCGTGGACGAGCCGGTGGACGGCGGGCAGGGCGCGCATTCCATGGGCGTCGAGTGTGGCACGTACGAAGCGGTGGAAGCTCGGCCGCGTGAGTTGTCCGGCCAGGAACCGGATTGGTCCGGCGGGCAGACGCGCGTAGTTGACGAGCGCGAATGACGAGGGTCCGATGGGCCGCAGGGCGGTGGAGTTGTCGACTCCGGTCTTGGTGGTGTACCAGCCGGTGACGGAGCGCCAGACGGCTTCAGCGTCGGTGTCTGGCGCGGCGGTGAAGTGGTTGAACAGGAAGGCGCCGTCGGGTCGGGCCTCGGTCTCGCCGATCCGGGCCACGTTGACGCCGGCGAGAATGTGCTCGCCGGCGAGGGCCGAGACCTCGGCACACGTACGCACCGCTTGCAGGTGGTCCACGCGCCTTGTGCGGATCAGCATGGCGAGGTCGTACCGCGGTGCGCCGGGCAGCGGCGGGATGAACACCGCCCGGAAGATACGGACGGACACGACGTCCTCGCGGCGCACGAGGGCGGGGATGGCCTGCACGAGTTGCGCCGCCGCCCGTTGCCGGCGCGGGGTGCGGGTGTAGACGGGTGACCGTTGTGCGGGCTCGGCCTGGAAGCCCAGATAGAGGAATCCGTACGGTTCCGGTTCGGCGAACTGGGGCAGCGGATAGGTCATTGTGCCTCCTTCGGGATCGTCGGTGAGGGTGGTCGGTCAGTACGCGATGCCGATCGCCCGGTGGATCGTCGCGGGGTCGCCTATGGCGGCGAGCATGGCGTGGGCCACGTCGGCCCGCGAGATCGTGTAACCGCGGACGACGTTGCCGTCGATGGCGGTGCGGTACCGGCCGGTCATCGTTTTGTCCACGAGCTTCGGCGGCCGTACCACCGTCCATTGCGCCTGGCTGTTCGCCATCGCGTGCTCCATGGCACGCAGGTCCGCGTACAGATCTTTGAGTAGGGCGCTGATGACCGGCAGAACGATGCGGCGGTTGAGGAAACTGTCCCCGTCGGGTGTCGGGCCGACAGGGGCGGCGCTGACCGTGACGAGTCGACGGACACCTTCGGCGTGCATCGCTCCCAGGATCGCGCGCGTGGCGGTGGAGGCGACCGGCCCGTCGTGGCGTCCGCGTGGGCCCACACCGGACAGGACCGCGTCGCTGCCGCGCACCACGGGGCCCAACGTGTCGGCGTCGTCGAGCGTCGACACCGTCGTGACCTCCAGTGCCGGATGGCGCACGTCGAGGCGGACCGGGTCGCGGACGACCGCGGTCACGGTTAGCCCGCGGTCGAGTGCCTGGCGCACGACGTGGCTGCCGATGCCGCCGGTCGCACCGAAGACGGTCACCTTCATCAGCATCTCCTAAGTATGGATTATCTGTGACTGTTACCGTAGCCGACAATAACTAGGACGTACAATGTCGGGGTGTTCGACGACTCCACACCAGGCACGGACCGGCCGTTGGCCGGTCGGGCCAACTTCCTGTTGTCACAGCTCGGGTTCCACGTCGCGCAGACGTTCGCCGCGCGGCTGGCGCCGCTGGGCATCGCGCCGAACCACTTCGGGCTGCTCATGCACTTGGAACGAAGTGAAGGCAACACCCAGCAACAGCTCGCCGACGCGCTGGGCATCCACCGCAAGGTCATGGTCGGCTTGCTCGACGACCTCGAACAGCGCGATCTGGTCGAACGTCGGCGGCATCCCAGCGACCGTCGTGCCCACGCCATCCACCTGACCGAAGCCTCGCGCAAGCTGCTGCCTCGCGCTCGCCGGGTCGCCGACCAGCACGAGGGTGAGATCCTCGCCCCGCTCGATGCCAGCGAACGCGCCCGGCTTATCACTGTCCTGCAACGGCTCGCCGAGCACACGGGGAGCCCGGCCGGCGTCCACCCGGGTCTGCACCAGTCAGCCGCCCGATTTCGCCATCCGGACGACTCGTCGGGTGCTCCATAGAGCCTGTTTCTGATCTACATAGCGGCGGTTGTGGTGTCGGCGAACGAATGCGCGGCTTCCGCCAGTACGGCCGCCGAACCCGAGAGTAGACCCGCAATCACCTTGGCCATAGCGACAGCGATGTTGACGAGACCAGCCACGATCACCGTGCGGACGCTCCGCGACTGCCCGCCCGATTCGGTCATGAAGCCAGGCTAGGGGCCGGGTCGCCCTCGGCCCATTCCGCTATCCGCGCAGGCGGGTCGCGATTCGGGCGGCCTCATCGGCGTCCAGGGGGTAGGGGCCGCCGTCCAAGATTGGGCCGGTGATAACGGCGGGGCCAGTGACCGGCGGCGAGCCATGCTCGCTGGCGAGCAGGCTCGCTGCGGGGTTGGGCTGCCCTGGTTGGGTCCGCCCAGAGCTGTCCTCGGCGTGCCACAAGGTCAGGTTGGTGCCGAGCCTGTTGGATCGGATGTTCTCCGAGCCGAGCAGTCGGGCCACCTCCCGCACGAGATCTATCCCGAAGAAGGGTGTCGTCACCTGCTGGACGCCCCCGTCGGTCACCAGCAGCAGCTCGGCCGTCTTGCCACGTTCATGTGCTATCCGGCGATCGCTTGGCCCGCCTGTCGACGCGGTCACGGTCTGAGTGGACGTGGCCTGAGGCTGAGCCGGCCGGGACGCGCGCTGTATCAGCACGACGATCCCGCTCACCGCGGTGGCCAGCAACGCCACCACCCCAAAGGGCACGGCCAGCATGAACGGCCACCGCCAACCGACCGCCCGCCCCACAAGCACCCCCGCCACAGGCCCGAGGCCCAGCGCCAGCACCACGACGCCGGCGACGAGGGGCGTTACCCACACGCGTCGTGCCCCCATCTGCGCCACCAGCATGGCCGTGACGCCCCACGCCAAACCAGCCCCGGACCCCGTCACCGCACGGCCGAGTAGCAGCAAAGCGTCCCCCGAGGCCAGCGCGGTCAGCAGTGACCCGGGAACCAGCAGCGCGATCGCGGACAACGCGACGGCATTCGGCCACCGCCGACCGACGAGAGCGCCGACCGTAACCGCCAGTATCGCCGGCAGCAGGTAAGCGACGAAGATCCAGAGGACTGCCGAGGCCGGCAGGCCCATGTCCCGCTGGATCCCAGCCCATTGCGGCCCGACGGTGACGGCGAGCAGGAAGGCACCTAGCGACGCACAGAGTGTCGGCCCGATCAGCAGCCAGACTGGGCGGAGAACGTGCGACTGATCACCGAGCACGACGGAGCGTGAACCGGACGGGGAGACCTGGTTGGCGGTGCTGGGGGAGGGCGCGTTCACGCCGGCGAATATACCGGCCCCGAGGCTCTGTGCAGGGTCCGAGCAAGGGCACTGTCTCGCATTCGGTGCAGGTGCGGAAGGTTACCGTCACCAACGCCGGCGACAAGGCGTTGCGTATCTCCTCGATCGACGTTTAGGGCCAGAGCCTGGAAGCGCGAGACGCGTTGCGCGCCGACCGTGACCGTGACCGTGACCAGTGCTCTACGGTGACATCTCACGTGATGTGCCGCGCCCGGCCGCCGGCGGCGCAGGGCACGGCCATCGTGCCAGGTCCGCCGCCGGCGGCCGAGGGCGGAGGAGCACCTACGCGGGTGGCGGCGCGGTCGATTCCCGGATCCGCAGTGACGGGCTGATGACGATCCGGTGGGTGGGGCGGTCGGGGTCGACGAGCCGGTCGGCGACGAGACGCACGGCGGCCCGTCCGATCGAGCGTCGCGGCGGTCGGACCGCGGTCAGCGGCGGGCTGAAGAGCCCGGCGACCTCGTCGTCGTACGCCACGATGGAGAGGTCGCCGGGAACGGAGAGGTGCCGCTCCTCGCAGTGCTGCACCAGCGCGATGGCCTCGGCGTCGGCGTGCACCAGCAGCGCCGTGGTCCCGGTCGCCTGGCACCGGTCGAGGACGTCGTTGAGTACGGTGTCCCGTTCCGGTGACCGCGCGTCGGGCACCACGGCCACCACCGTCGCGTCCGAGTCGAGGCCGCACTCGGTTGTGGCGTCGAGCCAGCCGCGTCGTACGTGCTGGCTGGTGGGGCTGTTGGCGTCGAGCACCAGGCCGACCTTGCGGTGTCCGAGCGAGGTGAGGTGGCGTACCGCCATGGCCGCACCGAGTGCGTGGTCGGTGACCACCGACTCCATGACCGCGTGGTGGCTGCCTACCGTGGCGGTGCGTTCCAGCAGGACGACGGGGAGGCCGACCTGGTCGAGCCACTCGATGGTGCGCTCGGCGCTCGGTGCGTCCATGCTCGGCGCGATGATGAGCGCGTCGACGCCCATCCGCTCCACGAGGCGGGCCAGTTGCGGCTGGTCGTCATCGGTGTCGTAGGAGGAGCCGCGCAGAACCACGCGCATGTCGAGCTCGCGGGCTGCTCCCTCGACGCCGCGAGCCACGTCCGGCCAGTAGTAGTCCAATGAGGGCACGAGCATGCCGAGGGCGCGTCCGACCAGCGGGTCCAGGCCGGCGGCAGGTGCCTCGTCTGCTGCCGGGGCGTCGTCCGGCTGGATCAGGGCGACCCCACCGTGGACGCGGCGAACCAACCCCTCGGCGGCCAGCTCCGCGATGTCGCGTCGGATGGTGACCGGTGCGGCGCCGAGCACGTGGGACAGGTCAGAGATGCGCATCGAGCCGTCCCGTTGCAGGGCTGCCAACAGTTGCTGGCGGCGGGCGACCTGAAGCGGCCCTCGGGAGCCCTCCGCCGTGGCGACGACAGGACTGTCCTTGGTCATGGGGGACCTCCGGGGAACGCGTCGTGTGGCGAGAGCTCTTGCAGGGCGCGGACGGGCTCGCCGGCCGGGTCGAACGCGGTGACGTCGATCGCGAGCCGGATCGGCTGATCTCCCCATCCGTCGAAGAGCATAGGAGTCGTGCTCCGCCGGGTCGTTGCGGCGCACGGCGCCGAACCCGGCTGCCGGTGGAGGCCGAGACGGCTGACGCCGTCGAGCGCGGTGGCCTCGGCGCGGCCGTCGCCGAGCCGTGCCTGGCCGGCGACGAGTAGGTGGATGTGGGGCGGCGAGGTCGCCTGGTCCGGGTCGAGGTCCCAGGCGTCGTCCGGCGACGCGAGCCCCCGTGCCGGCAGTGCCGTGCGGTGACCGCGCCACGCCGCAGCCAGCGGGTCTGCGAGGCGGTCTGCGACGGTCATGACTCCTCGGACGGTAGAGCGGCTATGAACGATTGTGATCGTATCAGAGCACTTGGCGCGTCATGCCAGCTTCATGCGCCTTCTTGATCGGTTGTGTCCACATCGGTTTGAGAACGGGCATTGACTTGCTCTGTTGTGAGCGTTTTACTTCGGAAACCCGGCGGATGTCTGTCCGTCACATTCATGGGCACCGCCCCGCTCGCCACATTCCACGGAGACGGCTCGATGCGACAGGACCTCGGATGATGTTCGGGACGGCCGGCCGGCTGGCAGCGGGGACGAACCCGGATGCCCCCGCCGCCGCGACCTGGCATCGGGATGACTGGTTGGCCCTCGCCGACCGGATGCTCGCCGCCGCTCGGCCGTTCGCGTCGCCCGGGCACGCCCTCGTCACGTTTCCCGGGCCGGTGGGCGGTTACGGGCGGGCCGTCGACGGCCTGGAGGGGTTCGCTCGCACCTTCCTGCTGGCCGGCTTCCGCATCGCGGGTGCCCAGGGAGTGGGCGTGGACGAACTCGTCGACAGGTACGCGGCCGGCATCGCCGCCGGCACCGACCCGAGCTCTCCGGACCGCTGGGTGCGCCTGGACGAGCACCCCCAGGCGAAGGTGGAGGCCGCCTCCATCGCGCTGGTCCTGGACCTGACCCGCCCGTGGATCTGGGACCGGTTGCCGTCGGCGGTACGGGAGCGGGTGGTGGACTATCTCCGCCCGGCGGTCGGCGACGACACGTACCCACGGATCAACTGGGTCTGGTTCCGGCTGGTCGTCCAGACGTTCCTGCGGTCGGTGGGCGGGCCGCACTCGCTCGACGAGATGGCCGAGGACCTGCGCACGCACGACGGCTTCGTCCGCGGGGACGGCTGGATGTCCGACGGGCCGGACCGCGCCTACGACCACTATGTGGGTTGGGCCCTGCACCTCTACCCGACGCTGTGGGCCCGGATGGCCGGTGCCGCGGACCTGGCCGAGCAGCGCCGCGAACGGGACCTGGCCGGCCTCGACCGCTTCCTGAGTGACGCGGTCGCGCTCGTGGGTGCCGACGGATCTCCGTTGATCCAGGGGCGAAGCCTGACCTACCGCTTCGCCGCGGCGGCACCGTTCTGGGTCGGCGCCATCGCTGGCGTGCCCTCGGTCAGCCTCGGCCGGTTGCGCGGCGCGGCCACCCGCATCGTGCGCCACTTCGTCGCCAACGGCGCCCCGGACGAACGCGGCCTGCTCACCCTCGGCTGGCACGGGCCGTGGCCGCGACTGGCGCAGTCGTACTCCGGGCCGGGCTCGCCGTACTGGGCCAGCAAGGGCCTGCTCGGCATCGCGCTACCCGCGGACCATCCGGTGTGGACGACCTCCGAGGAGCCGCTGCCGGTCGAGGAGCGGGACACGCTGCGGGCGATACACGCGCCCGGCTGGCTGGTCTCCGGCACCCGTGCCGACGGCATCGTCCGCGTCGTCAACCACGGCACCGACCACGCCGTCGAGGGTGCCACCGTCTCAGATTCCCCGCTCTACGCCCGACTGGGCTACTCCACCGCCACCACCCCCGTCCTCGACGACAGCGGCTGGGCCAGCCCGCTCGACCAGTCCGTCACTCTCGTCGACGACGCGGGTCGGGTCACCCACCGCGCCGGCATGAGCCTGCTGACCGTGCACATCGACACCGACGGCGTCGGTGTGGCCGGATCACGTGCCCTCGCCCACTGGGTCGACCCGGATCCGGGTCAGCGCGATCACGGCGGCGGCCTCGTGGGCCGGTCCCGACCGGCCGGGCACCTCACGGTGTACTCGCTGGTCCGCGGCCCCTGGGAGCTGCGTCTGACCCGCGTCGACGGCCTCGCCGACGGTGTCGAGGCGGCTGCGCTGCGGCTACGGATCGGCGGCTGGGCCGTTCCCGGGGACGCGACGGCGACCTTCAGCGACCGGGTGGCGGCCGTGACCGGGGCCGGCCTGACCAGCAGGCTCGAAAGCGTGCACGGCGGCGGAACGGCAGGTGCCACCGCCGTACCGCACGGCGGGCCGCTGGCCGGCGGACTGGTCGTGCCCTGGCTGGACCACCCCGTCCGGCCGGGCGCCTGGGCTGCTGCCCTCATCGAGCTGTCCACGGTGTCGTCGGCGACGGCCGGGCAGGCATGCCAGGTCGTGGCCGACGAGGACGCCGACGGCCTTCACCTGGCGGTCGACTGGCCCGACGGGATCAGCACGTCAACCCGTCTGGACATGGAGCATGCCGGGCCCACCCATGCGGCCTGGTAGCAGTGCGGGCCCGTCCGGGCCCCTGACCTAAGGAGAAAGGGATGAAGCGTGCGATACCGGCCGTCATCAGCGCTGCGACGGCCCTGACGCTTGTTCTTGCCGGCTGCGGGGGCGGAGACGAGCCAGTCGACCCCAACGCCCCTGTGACGATCACCCTGGCCGGCTGGACCCTGTCGTCCACGCCCGAGTTCAAGACGCTCGCCGACGGCTTCAAGGCGACCCACCCGAACGTCACGGTGGAGCTCAAGGAGTACGCCCCCGGCAACGACTACGACACCCAGATGATCACGGACCTGGCCGCCGGCACCGCCCCGGACGTCTACGTCATGAAGAACCTCAAGAACTTCTACACGTACCAGAGCGGTGGTCAGCTGCTCGACGTCTCCGATGCCGCATCCGGTCTCGGCTCGGTCCCGGGGCTCGCGTCGTACCAGGTGGACGGCAAGGCGTACGCGGTGCCGTACCGGCAGGACTCGTGGGTGTTGTTCTACAACAAGGACCTGTTCGCGAAGGCGAAGGTGACGCCGCCGGACGGCAGTTGGACCTGGGACGAGTACACCGACGCGGCGAAGCGACTGCACACCGGGCTGAAGGGGGCCGGCTCGAACGCGACGGGCGCGTACCAGCACACCTTCCAGTCGACGGTGCAGGGATTCGCGCTCGCGCAGACCCCCAACGCGGACCTGCTCTCCGGGGACTTCGGCTTCCTGAAGCCGTACTACGAGCGGTCACTGGACCTGCAGGCTTCCGGCGCGCAGCCGACCTTCGGCACGGCGAAGACCAACAAGCTCACCTACCAGGCGCAGTTCGGCAAGCAGCAGTCGGCGATGCTGCTGATGGGCACCTGGTACGTGGCCACGCTGCTCAACCAGCAAAAGAGCGGTGACGCCGACAAGTTCCAGTGGGGCATGGCGCCGGCGCCGCAGTTCGACAAGTCCACCACCGGCACCTCCGCCACGCCTGTCACCTTCGGTGATCCGACCGGCTTGGGGATCAACCCGAAGATCAGCAAGTCCAAGACCGCCGCGGCCAAGGACTTCCTCAAGTACGCGGCGGGCCCGGATGCCGGCAAGGCGCTGACCGGGATCGGCATCACCCCGGCCCAGATCACCGACGCGGTCACCGCGACGCTGTTCGGGCTGGACGGCGTGCCGCAGGACGAGCTGTCGAAGTTCGCCTACTCCAAGCACACCATCAAGCCGGAGAACCCGGTGTCGAAGCACACCGCCGGCCTGCAGAACCTCCTCAACGAGACGCACTCGGCGATCCTCTCCGACAGCAAGGGCGTCGACGCGGAGCTGAGCAAGGCGCAGGACCGCGCCAAGAACGAAGTCCTCAACCAGTGAGCTGATGGCGGGACCGGCGCGCCTGCGCGGCACGCCGGTCCCGCCCCCAGGCCGAACGCTTCCGGAGACTCCCTATGGCAACATTGCCGCGCACGAGACCCAGGAACCGGCGGCTGGTGTCGCGCAACACGGTCGCCGGCTGGTCGTTCATCCTTCCCAACTTCATCGGCTTCGCCGCGCTCACCCTGCTACCCGTCGTCGTGCTGTTCTACGTGGCCTTCACCAACTGGAACGTCTTCGGGGTGGCCGAGTGGACCGGCACGGCCAACTTCCGGCGGATGTGGGGCGACGCGAGCTTCTGGACCGCTTTGCGCAACACCGTCTACTACGCCGTCTTCCACATCCCGCTGACCCTCGCGGCAGCACTCGGGCTGGCGCTGCTGCTCAACCGCAAACTGCGCGGCGTACGGTTCTTCCGGACCATCGCCTTCTTCCCCTACATCACCTCGATCGTGGCGATCGCGGTCGTCTGGAACCAGCTGTTCAGCCCGGAGTACGGCCCGATCAACGCTCTTCTCGGTGCCGTCGGGGTGGACAACCCACCGGGCTGGACCGCGTCGGCGACCTGGTCGATGCCGGCGGTCATCATCGTCGGCACCTGGCGGTACATGGGTTACTACATGCTGCTGTTCCTGGCCGGCCTGCAGACCATCCCGGCCCAGCTCTACGAGGCGGCCGAGACCGACGGCGCCTCACCGTGGCAGCGGTTCGTGCACGTGACCCTCCCCGGGTTACGAACCACGACCTTCTTCGTCACGGTGCTGCTCACCATCGAAAGCTTCAAGGTCTTCGACCTCATCCTCGTGATGACCGGCGGCGGACCGGGCCAGTCGACACTTGTGCTCTCGCAGTACATCTACCAGAAGGGCTTCGAGGAGAACCAGTTCGGCTACGCCTCGGCGGTCTCCGTCGTCCTGTTCGCCATCTGTTTCGGCATCACGGTCATCCAGTTCTGGGTCAACAAGCGGAGGAACAGCTGATGACCGCGACCGACCTCTCCACGCCCGTCCCGGCCATCGCCGCGCCCGGCAACCACGCAACGTCCGCCCGACGTGTCAGGTCTCGGGGCTGGCGGCTCGTCGGGTACGTCGCTCTCGTGCTCGCGGCGGCCGGGCTGCTGCTGCCGTTCTTCTGGATGGTGGTGACGTCGTTGAAGACCAACAACGACGTCTTCACCATCCCGATCACCTGGCTTCCTGATCCCGTGGTGTGGCGAAACTACGTCGACATCTGGCAGCGCTCGGACATGACGACGTGGCTGTGGAACACGCTGCTGCTGTCGGTGATCGTCACCTTCCTGCAGGTGTTCACCGGCAGCTTCGCGGCCTACGGCTTCGCCCGCGTCCGCTTCCCCGGCCGCAACGCGCTCTTCCTGGCGTACGTCGGGACGATCGCGGTGCCCTGGCAGTCGTACATGATTCCGCAGTTCATCCTCATGTCGAAGCTGCACCTGTCGAACACGCTGTGGTCGATCGTCGCGATACAGGCGTTCGGCGCGGTCGGCGTGTTCCTGATGAAGCAGTTCTACGAGACGATCCCCGAGGAACTCAGCGAAGCGGCACGGGTCGACGGGCTCAGCGAGTACGGCATCTACCGACGGATCATCCTGCCGTTGTCCCGGCCGGCGCTTGCCAGTCTGGCCCTGCTGATGTTCACGACCACCTGGAACGACTACCTCGGCCCGCTCGTCTACCTGCGCAGTCCAGAGCTGCGCACCATCCAGTTGGGGCTGAACACCTTCATCTCCCAGTACAACGCCGAGTACGCGCTGATCATGACGGGCTCAGTGCTGTCCGTGCTGCCCGTCGCTGTCATCTTCCTGCTCGGCCAGCGCTACTTCATCGAGGGCGTCGCCTCGACCGGACTGAAGGGTTGAGGCCCATGCGTTCGCGCCACCACACCCTCACCGCCGTCTTCGACGGGTTCTACGTCGCGCTCGTCACCAACCTGCTGCTGGTGCTCGGTTGCCTGCCACTGGTGACGCTCGCGTTCACCACCGACGCGGCGCGGTCCTGGCCTCTGTACGCGCTGACCGCCCCGCTCTGCGCGCCCGGGCTCTGTGCGGCCTTCGCGGTCATGTCCGCCTACTCGGACGGCGACACCGGCGGCGTGCTGCGCACCTACGGCCGCGCCTGGCGAGCCACTGCCAGGCCGGCGATGCTCTGGACGGCGGCAGCCATGGCCGCCCTGCTCGTGCTCGCCGTCGACGCCCGCGCCGCGTGGGGCCACCGGGTCGGGGCACTCGCCCTGCCGATCCTGGCGACCCTGATCATCCTCACCGTCGCGACCGCGCTGCTCGGGTTGGTGACCCTCGCCGACCGGCCCACCGCGCGGCTGCGTGAGGTGGCCCGCACCTGCGTGTATCTGGCGGTACGTCGGTGGTACCTCACCGCCGTGTCTCTGCTCGTGCTCGTGCTGCTCGCCCAGCTTCTGGCGGCCCGCCCCGCGATCGCGCTCGGCCTCGCCGCCGCGCCGCTGCTCTACGTCGTCTGGGCCAACAGCCGCTTCACCCTGCGCGCCGCCCTCGACCCACCGACGCCCGCACCCCAGCGCACCTGACCACCACGTTCCGGCCATTGAGCCGGGACACCGATGACACACCTGCCCGGCACGGACCGGACCCACGAGGGAGAACAGCAACCATGACGGCGACCGACGTCCGTCCCAGCTCCGACGCAGAGGCCACGGCGGCCGCGGTGGCCGCCGCGATACGCACCGTCGACGCGAACATCGCCACCTTCGGCGACCGGTACCCCGCGGACACCACCGCCGCCAACCGCTACCCGCTCCGGCCACCGAGCGCCGGCCAACCCGAGGGCGCCAACGTCGGCTGGACCACCAGCTTCTGGCCCGGCCAGCTCTGGCTGGCACACGACCTGACCGGTGACGACCGCCACCTGCGGGCCGCACTGTCCCACGTGGACAACTTCGCGGATCGGGTGAACCGCGGCATCGACCTGGACACCCACGACCTCGGGTTCCTCTACACCCTCTCCTGCGTCACCCCGGCCCGCCGTACCGGTGACCCGCAGGCCCGAGGCGCGGCTCTCGCCGCCGCCGACCACCTGATGACGCGCGTGCTCGAACCCGCCGGCATCATCCAGGCCTGGGGCGACCTCAACGATCCGCGCCAACGCGGCCGCACCATCATCGACAGCCTCATGAACACGCCGCTGCTCTTCTGGGCCAGCCACACCACCGGCGACGACCGCTACGCCGCCGCGGCCCGCCGGCACACCGCGCAACTGCGCCAGCACATCCTGCGCCCCGACGGCACCACCTTCCACACGTTCTACTGGGACACGGACAGCGGTGTGCCACTGCGAGGCGAAACCGAACAGGGCCACGCCGACAACTCCTGCTGGGCCCGCGGGCAGGCCTGGGGCATCTACGGGTTCAGTCTCAACCACCGGCACATCGGGGATCCCGCGCTGCTCACCGCCGCGAAGATCTGCGCCGACCGTTTCCTCGCCCACCTGCCCGACGACCGCGTCGCGTACTGGGACCTGGAGTTCGGCGACGGCAGCGGCCAGGAACGGGACAGCTCGGCCGCCGCCATCGCCGTCTGCGGCCTGCTCGAACTCGCCGACAGCCTCACCGACCTGGCCAACGCCGGCCGGTACCGGACAGCCGCCGCCGAGATCCTGCGCTCACTCATCGATAACTACTCCACCGGCGGCCATCCGGTCTCGAACGCGCTGATCCTGCACGGCGTCTACGACAAGCCCAAGGACGTCGGCGTCGACGAGGGAACCCTGTGGGGCGACTACTTCTACCTGGAAGCCCTCACCCGCGCCACGATCCCCGGCTGGACCAGCCCCTGGTAATAACCGCGACCGACCCGCACCGCCCCGCATCCCGAAAGGTGACCATGAACTACCGCTACCACTGCACCATTCCCGCCGCCGACGGCCGGAACACGCTGCCCGTCAATCCCTGCCGGCTGCTGGACTTCACCCTGCTGCGGCTGCCGGCCGGCGAGTCCTGGACCGGCGAGTCCGGTGACCGGGAGATCCTGGCCGTCATCCTCGGGGGCACCGCCAACTTCACCGTCGCCGGTCACCACTTCCCGCAGGTCGGCAGTCGTCCGGACGTGTTCTCCGGCAAACCGCACTCCGTCTACCTCCCGGCCGGCTCCTCGATCACCATCGAGGCCACCACCGACGTGGAGATCGCCCTCCCCAGCGCCCCCAGCGAACTGGCCACCGACCCCTACGTCATCGCACCGGAGCAGGTCGCGACCGGCCGCTGGGGAGCAGCCAACTTCGGCCGCACCTACCACCAGATCCTCACCGAGGTCGCCCAACCGGACCTGCCCGCCCGCCGGCTCATCGTGGGCGAAACCTACACGCCCTCGGGCAACTGGAGCACCTACCCGCCACACCGGCACAAGGTCGACGACCTGCCCGCCGAGGCCGCACACGAGGAGATGTACTACTACCGCGTCAACCCGGCGAACGGGTTCGGCATCAGCCGGGTCTACACCGACGACGGGTACGAGGAGAACGTCACCATCCGCGATCACGTGATGCAGATGATGCCCGAGGGCTACCACACCGTGGTCAGCGCGCCCGGCTACACCACCTACTTCCTGTGGTTCCTGGCCGGCACACAACGCACCCAAGGCGCCCGCGAAGACGCCGATCTCGCCTGGGTGGGCCAGACCGTGCCAACCCTGCGCAACCTGGGCCTGTAGCGACGGTCCTGGACACTTCTTCGCCTCGACGGCCGCGTCGCGATGGTCACCAGCGACATCCGTGGGATAGACCAGACCATCGCGACCAGGCCGGCGCTGATATCGCCCGGTGCCGCGGACCGATTCGGCACGCACGGCGACCACACCGACGCTCCGGGCATCGACCGCCCGCGTCGTGAGGGCGTGCCTCAGGAGAGCAAGCCGGAGAGCTTGTTGACGGTGTTCCAGTTGCGTCCGGTGACGGTCACCTTCAGCAGACGTGAGCGTCGGCAGGTCGCTAGTAGGCGTCCGGGTCTGGTCGCGCGCGTCGCCAGGCGTCTTCAAATGCCTCCGCGCTGATCTCCATCGGGGCGTACTGCGGATCGCGCAGGTCAATGGGTGGGTTGAATGGCCAATCCTCGGTTTGGAGGGCGTCACCGTCGGGACGCTGTTCGACCTGGCGGAGGCGGCGACCGTCTGGCCCCACCTCGGTGAGATAGGCCGTGCCGTCGTATCTCCTCTGGCGACCGTGCCCAAACCCACCACCACAACCCGCCCATGCCGTAGTCGTGGCAAACCAGGTACCGGCTCTTCGCGTTATCGCCCTGCTGAAGCACGGCGACAGTATGTCCGGACCGCCGGCGGGGGCGAACGTACGTCCTGATAACCCATCAAGCGGAGCCAAGGTGTAACCCGTCATCCGAAGTACGACAGCCAGCTGCCGGCGATGTCGGGTCTCAGGACCTCCGCCGCCGTAGCCTCCGCGGGCTTCGACGACGACGCCGGATTCTGCAGCCAGTGCGACGCCCCGTACTGCTACCACCATTGGAACGCCTCTAACACTGGTTACGGGGGTTGCCCTCGAGGTCGAGGCAAGAGCCCTGATCCGCACTTGTGGCCCGACGATCCTCAAAGGCCTGCGGGGTGGTTGCGTTCAGTGCGCCCAGCCAGCGGCGTGAAGACTGTTGTGGAACCAGCCCTCTGCACTGAGCGTCCGGATGGTTTTGGTGATCGTGCGCGGAGTGGTGACAGACGTCGTGGAAGATCCGTCCACTACGCTCTCCTCTCGCACAACGGTGACGTTGAATTTCGCCTATCTCTCCAGGCTATGCCGTCAGGTCGACCGCTGACGTGCCGACGGGTCCGACATCTGTTGACTCAGGTGCGTCGCATGATCGCGTGCAGTGTCCTGCTGCTCCCAACCTCCGTCACATTGACGAGCTCCCACCCCGTGTGGCTGAGGTAGTCGGCGGCGGCGAGCGCCTGGCTGATGCTGCCCCCGCCAGGGGCATAGGCGGCCACGGCAAGGTGCCGGTGGGGGTAGGCGCGTAGATCGACCAGTTGCTGCAGAACCGCCGCCGCGGTGATGGCATGGGAGCGAGCGACGGATTCAATGGTTTCCCGGGGCATGCCTCGACGATAAAGGTAACCAGCACCGACGATCGCCTGGCGCAGCTGACGGTGTGGTCAGCAGCGTGGAAGCGTTCGAACAACGGCGGAAGGCCGCGCAGCGCGGCCACGTCGACTGCAAAACCCATGAGCCAAGCCCCCGTGTACGCCGACCGATGGCCCCGCCACCGACATCGGCTCACACATCGTGCTGCAGCCGCCACCTTCTGTGGGGCGGCGTGTTGGAGGCACGTGGCCTTGCTCAGGCAGTGTGCTCGGCGACCAGATGCCCGTCGACATAGGCCCTGATCTGCTGCGGCCGGAAGCCCGCGAAGAGAAGCTTGCGCTCCTTCTCGATGAGCACCGAGTGACGTTCCTCCTGGCCGACCACAAACTCGTACCGCTTGACTAGCTCGACCGACAGGACCCGCAGCTCCTGGCGGACGGGCTGGCCGTCTACCAGGATCGACAGGCCTCCCCAGAACTTGCTGAACGAGAAGGTCACCTCGTGCCGCTCCCGGACACCGACGTCAAAGTTGAACTTCACTAACCGAATTCTGCCGTACGGGTACAGGTGGTGGTAGCCGGTCCACGTTGCCCGCTCGCGTGGAGATGCCCAGCTCGGTGGCGGCATCGGACGCTGCAGACAGTGCGGCGCCGCCTCGGCGAAGCGATCTTCGCAGAGGCGGCGCTGGAGGGCACTCGGACGAGGATCGGCGTGAGGGGCTGACACTCCGCACACTGCGCAGGCCGGCCCCATCAGCGATCGGGACGGTCGACGGCAGCGGCGCTCTCCGGCGCCGCGGCCGTCGGCTGCGCAGCGGTTCGACCAGGGCTGGCCCGGGATCAGGCTCCGGGATCACCGGTGGGGACGTCTCGAATGGCGAGTGCGGCCTGGATGAGCGCGGCGTGGGTCAGGGTCTGGGGGTAGTTGCCGAGGTGAGCGCCGGTCTCAGGGTCCAGCTCTTCGGCGTAGAGGCCGAGTGGGCTGGCGTAGTCGAGCATGGTCTGGAACAGCTCGATCGCCTCGCGGCGGCGTCCGGTACGGGCGAGGGCTTGAACGAGCCAGAATGAGCAGGGCAGGAACGCGCCCTCGCTGCCGGGGAGGCCGTCACGTCCCGGCGGGTAGCGGTAGAGGAGCGGGCCGCCGGTGGAGAGCCGTTCGCGAATGGCGTCGATGGTGCCCCGTACACGGGGCGAATCGATGCTGTCCATCTCGAGCAGCGGCAGGACGAGCAGGGCCGCGTCGAGGTCCGGGGAGCCGTAGGTGCGAACGTAGCTGGCCACCGTTGGGTCGAAGCCGCGCGTCCGGACCTCGGCGGCGATGGCAGCTCGGGATTCCTGCCAGCGTCGACGTTGGCGGTCCGGCAGGGGGTGGGTGTCGGCGATGGCCAGGGCGCGGTCCAGGGCGAGCCAACCCATGAGCTTGGAATGGACGTGTTGGCTGGGTTCGCGGACCTCCCAGATGCCGGCGTCGGGCTCCTGCCAACACGTGACGACCACGTCGGCGAAACCGCGCACCGCCCGCCACGTCTCGCTGTGGAGGCGGTGTCCGGCCTGCGTGAACGCCCAGGCGGCGTCGATCAGCCAGCCGTAGCCGTCGAGTTGGTGTTGCCCGGCGGCGCCGTTGCCGATCCGTACCGGGACGCTGCCGAGATAGCCGGGCCAACCGGGCAGTTCCCGTTCTGCCGGTACGTCGCGGCCATGAAGGGTGAGCATTGCTGGCAGGCGTGGCCGCTGTAGCCGGCTCGCGTGCAGCAGCCACGCGAGGAAACCACGGGCCTCGTCGGGTTTGCCGACGCTGAGGAACGCACTCACACCGATGCTGGCGTCACGGGGCCAGACATAGCGGTAGTCCCAGTTCCGTCCCCCGCCGGGGTCTTCGGGCAGTGACGTGGTGGGTGCGGCCACTGGCGCTCGCGAGGGCGAGTAGGTCAGCAGCCGGATGGTCAGCAGGCTTCGTATGACCTCTTCCCGGAAGGGTAGTGACCCGTCGACCTCTGCGGTCCAGGCGCGCCAGCGCTCCTCGTCCTCGTCGAGCAGTTCCCAGGCCCATGCGGGCTCGACGTGGATCAGCGGTTCGCGGTAGGCCACGGCCAGCACGAGGGTGACCGGTCTGCCCGGTCGAACCCTGATCAGGGTGGGCCGACCTGGTTCGATGGTGAGCTTGGGTGAGCTGCCCAGCGAGACCGCGAGCGACCCCCACTGACAAACCAGGTCCGAGCCCCGGTGTTGGACCCGGGGCCGGCGGTGCCGTACGCCGAGGCGGGGATCGAACTCGACGACGGCCTCGACCGGCGTGTCCTCGACGGACAGCCGTCGCACGATCAGTGTCGTGGGCAGCAGGCGGCCGCTGACCTCGGCCACCATGGCCTCGGTGAGGGTGAGCAGGCTGCTGCCCACCGCCCATGTGGTCTCCAGGGTGGCGGTGTGCTGCCGGTAGCGTCGTTCGGCGACCGTGGCCGGTCGGGCGGGGCCGACCCGGAACGTTCCCGCCTCGGGGCCCCCGATCAGCCGGCCGAAGAGGGGCTCGCCGTCGAAGCGGGGCACGCAGAGCCAGTCGATCCCGCCGTCACCGGCGACGAGGGCCGCGGTGCGGGTGTCACCCAGCAGCCCGTAGTCGCTGATCGGCGCTGGGCGAGGGGGAGTCGTCGTGTCGGACCCACCGGCCATCGAGCTCGCTCCTGACGAGACCTGGCGTGCAGGTCAGTCGGTGTGAAGGAGCAGCCCCAGGACCACCCCGTAGATGACGTGGACGACACCCGCGACGACTGGGGTCTGGACGCCGTAGTTGACGGCGAAGAGGCCGGGTGGCTCCAGGACGGCCGTGCTGGCCGGGCCCGCCCGCTGGGACGCCATGCGCGGGTGGACACCCGGAAGCAGCGGCAGGAGCACCGTCAGCGCGATCCCGACGTGAACGGTCCCGAGCAGTGCTCCGATCCACCAGGTGGCGCGGTCCAGTAGGGCGAACGTGGCCGCGTAGCCGAGCGCGAAGCCCTGACCGGCGCAGAGGTGGATGAAGAACCCGATGACCCGGGCCCGGTCGGGATCCTCGGTGACGAGGGTTCCGAGTACCAGGGGAAAGTCGAGGCGAGTGAGGCCGGCCAGTTGAGCAGTGATCAGCACCGCGGTGAGCGCCGCAGTGGCGACCAATCCGAACAGCGCCCATCCTGCCCAGTCCATCTCAGCAGGGGCGGAGGACGCGGGCGTCGGCAGTCAGTGTTCCCTCGGTCATCGGTCCGTTCTTCGGCTGGAAACGTGAATGCCGGCGGCCCTTCTCGGGACGCCCGGGCCAGGTCGGATGACGTCGGCTGTCGCGACGCCGCACACCGCACGCGTCGCGCATCGGATGACAGAGGCCGTGTCTGCTTTTCACCTTAAGTCATAGTGCTGGGAGATGTGGCCTGCTCGCCGAGATGTCGGGTTGTCGGCAGTCGGCCACCGTCCTGTCGTCGTCATTCCGGGTGGATGGTGAAGTTCCTGCACTTGTGAGCCAACACCACCTCCGATACATAATGGGCAGTGCACTGAGCGCCGCTTCAGCGCCGAATGTGATCCGCCGACCCGATGGAGGCACGTCTATGGCGTTGACCCCGGCGACTGGTGGCGGTTGCGGCGAGTCGACGCCACACTCGCCGATTCAGTCGCCGAGTCCGGTCAATTCCGACGTCGAGTGGGACAGCTTCGACCCGCAGGCATATGTCCGGCACAACTACGCGGATCTGCGGTCCGACGATCGGGAGATCCTCTGCCGCACCCGAGACTTCTTCGCGGAGGCGAAGCTCTCCGACGCGCGGTGCGTCGACGTGGGGTCGGGAGCGAATCTGTACCCGGCGCTGTCGCTTCTGCCGTTCGCGAAGGCCGTCGACCTGTGTGAATGGTCGACGGCGAACGTGAACTGGCTGCGCACGCAGGTCGACAGGTACGATGAGCTCTGGGACCCGTACTGGCAGGTGTGCGCGGAGCACCCGGCGTACGCGGCACTGGCGGACCCGCGCCGGCGCCTGGCTCAGGTGGGCCGGGTGGTGCGGGCCAGCGTTTTCACCCTGCCGAGGCACGCCTGGAACGCCGGCACGATGTTCTTCGTGGCCTGCTCCATCTCGGCCGACCGGGCCGAGGCCGAGCGCGCGATCGGTCGGTTTCTGGACGCGCTGCGGCCCGGGTCGCCCTTCGCCGTGACGGTCATGCTCGGGTCCGTCGGCTACAGCGTCGGTCGGCGGATGTTCCCGGCGGTGGCACTGCAGCGCGCCGACGTGGTGGCCAGCATCGCGGCGGGCGCCGACGACCTGGACGTCCACGAGGTGCGGCCCAAGCCGCCGCTGCGGGACGGGTATTTGAGCATGCTGCTGGCCACCGGCCGTACCCGCGGATAGCGCCGATGCGTGCCTGTGGGATGCGCCGACACACGGCCATCGAAGCCTTTCAAGTGGCACTCGACTGGCCCGCTACCATGATGCTGTACGTCATCGTGGACCATCGTGGGCACGGCAATACCAGAGGTTTCGAGTCGACGACTACAACAGACGGCGGTGGATCATGCGGATGCAGCCGCGCCAGGCGATTCTCGACATCTGGCGGGCTACGGTTCGCAGTTGCTGGGCGAACGGTGAATGGCACTGGGGTAGCCGAAGTGGTAGCAACTCGATCAGCGACGCTGAGCAACTGCTGACCCTGTTGCTCCCCGCGGCCAAGGTCCCCGTGTTGTCACTGGACGACCCGGACCGCGCCGACCAAAAGGTGATCGAGGCGCTCAGCCCGCTCGGCGGCGCGATCGAGATTCCCCGCCGGCTGGTCAGCGTGATGATCGACTATTTCCGGCGGTACACCGACGACGCCGGCACTCCGGTCTTCGGCGGGGGCAGTTACCTCACCCCACTGGAAGGCGGCCCGGAGCTCACCGACGAGCAGCGTTCCCTGGACATCGTCGACTCGTTCGCGGTGTCGATCACGCTCACGCTGGCGACGATCGGTTTCGCCAAGGTCTACCGGAGCTCCACCCAGCGGCGCGACACCTTGGCGCAACTGGATGAACTGGAGGCGATGGCGAGCGCGCGCCTCACGGCGGCGATGGTCGGCCTGCTCCGCAGCTTCAGCACCTTCGTCTTCACCTCCACCGACGAGTACGGCATTCGTCTGTGCGACATGGTCAACCAGGACGAGCTGCCGCGCCGCGAGCTGGTGGCGGCGCTGCGCGAGCAGTTGCGGGACACGATGGCGAGCCTGCGTAGCGTGGTCATCGGGTCGGGTCGGGTGACCGAGGACCTGGACAACAGCGAGATGCTGTTCGAGTGCGGCTGGTCGTGGGGGATCATCTCCGGGGCCGAGGAGGTTCCGACCACCGAGCCGATCGGCCCGCAGCGTGAGGGCTCTGCGGAGAACGCTCCTTACCTCTACTTCACGGTGATCGCGATGGACGCGATCGAGGACCTGAACTCCGAACGCACCCGGCTGCTCGGGTTGCTCAACGAGGAGCAGCAGCGGCTGTCCCGGGCGCTGCAACTGCGCTGGGAGCTCACCCGGACGTACTGGGCGACGGTGGCGACCTTCGGCAACCGGCGGCGGTGGCCCATCGAGGACATCCCCTGGCGGACGACCGACGGTGACCGGACCGACTACTACACCCTCCAGGCCACGTCGCTGGCGGTGAAGGGCCTGATCGCCGTCGGGCGCGGCGGTGACGAGGAGCTCGGGCGGATCGCCTCGGTGCTGGTGGAGCTGGCGCAGCGGGCGCGGATCACCCGGCGGGCGTCGCCCGGTGAGCCAGCGCTGTTCGTGCACGCGCCAGGCAAGCGGGTGACCCTGAACGACGACACGTCAAAGCCGATCATGACGTGGAACGTGAACGAGTTCTCCACGGTGCTGCTGCAGCGGGCGTCCACCGTCGCCGGTCTGCTGAGCAACGCCCGACGGCGCAGTGAACTGCTCGAGTTGGCCGACGAGGTGTGGGACCACCTGCTGCTGCGGCGCATCCCGGACGGCCGGCACCAGGGGCTGTGGGACCACGCCGGTGGTGCTTTTCCCGGCCTGGCGCCGAAGCCGGACGCACCCTCCTGGTATCTGACCGAGCGGGTGGTGCAGGCTCTGGTCACCTCCGGTCAGCTGCTGTGGGAGCGGCCGTTCCCACGAGCCGGCCGGCTGGCCGGCTACGCGCAGGATCTCATCGACGAGGCCGAATACCTGTTCGACCGGGAGTTGATGCGCGGCACCTTCGACGGTGACGCGATGCAGCGCAGCATGCGCAGCATCCGAGCCAGTCTGGGCCAGGCACAGCTGCTGGTTGACGAGCGTCCCGGCACGGCGGCCGCTCTGGTGAACACTCTCCTGCTGCTGCTCAACGACGTCGCCACCGGGCAGCAGAAGGCCAGCGAGGGGATCTGAATGCTGGTCTTCGTCACGTCGCACAAGGGCGGCACCGGACGGTCGGTGACCGCGGCGAACATCGCCTACCGCAGCGCGTTGTCCGGTCGCCCCACCTGCTACCTGGATTACGACTTCGGCTCGCCGACCGCCGGCATCACGTTCCAGATTCCGCAGGCCGTCAATGGCGTGGAGGGCGCCGGGCCCAACGGTGGCGGCCTGCACCGATATTTGCGCGGGGAGATCCCGTCTCCGGAGCAGTTGGACGTGTGGGGCACCTCCGAACGTGCCAGCCTGCGTCAGAGGCCCATCGGGTCCGGTCCGCTGGTGCTCTTGCCGGGGCAACGCAACGGTAGCGAGTTCGGTTTCACCAACGACATCGCCAAGCGCTGCGCCGAGCTCTTCCTCCGGCTGGAGGAGGAGTTCGACCTGACCCTGGTGGACCTCAGCGCCGGCCGGTCGTACGCCAGTCAGATCGCGCTGGCCGCCACCGCGACCTCGACCCTGCGCAAGGTCTCCGTGCGCTGGCTGGTCTTCCACCGGTGGACTCCCCAGCACGTCACCGCAGCGGCGGACCTGGCCTTCGAGGCGGGTGGGATCGTGGCCATGGGCAAGGAGTACGGCCACGAGCCGGACAGGCTACGGGAGTCGCTGCGCTTCATCCGTACGGCGGTGATCGACTCACGTGGCCCGGAGGTCGGTCACCTCGGCCTCGCCCAGCAGGCCTTCCTGCGTAAGTGCGACGCGGAGCTGTCGGAGCTGGCCCGACGACGAGGTGTCGGGCGTACGACGCTGCTCGGCGTGGTGCCGCTGGATCCTCTGCTGCAGTGGCGGGAGCAGCTGATCTCCGATCACGACGTGCAATCCAAGATTGCCAACGTCAAGACGGTGGACGCCTTCGTTGACCTGACCGAGAAGCTTTTCGACGAGACGGCATGGGACACCGCGTGATCGGCATGGATGTCAGGTTCCAGGAGGCAGCTGCGGTGCGTCGTACAGAGAGCGTGGCGTACTCGCATCTGTCCGTGGAACTGGGGCACTTCTACGCGGAGGACTTCGGCGACGGGTGTGAGGAGCTGAGGCGCAAGTTCGAGCGGATCGCGGACTGGTCGGCCGCGATCCCGGCTCTGGCCCGACGAGGGCTGCCTGCACACCGGGAGCCGCGGATCAGCACCTGCTTCATGTTGGACGACTACTTCCACCGCTTCGGTACCCCCCGCGAGGTGATCCCGCAGGTGCAGAGCGCCGCAGCGGAGCACGGCCTGATCTTGGACTACGTGGCCCGGGAGTCCAGCTTCGCCCGACACGACGGTGCCGAACTGGCCCGGTTGGTGGTCGACACACTGGTGGTGGAACCACCTCGGCACACCACCGGGAGTCGTCCACCGTTGAGCGAGTCGGGTTGGCTGTCCAACGGTAAGCGGTCCCCCGGGCACGTCGACGCGCCGGCGATGACCCTGCCACGTCCGTGGTCTCCGCCGTTGCAGTCCGGCGATCCCCGGCACTCCATCTTCGTCGACATCGAGCTCTGGTCCGACGAGCCGGACGCCCGCGTGTGGGCCTGCGCCCTGCTCGCCTCGGTCTGGCAGATGACCCGACTCGGCGTGCTACGGCATCGGGGCGAGACGATGACGCAGCCGTGCCGGCTCACCGGCGAGCTGCCGACGGACTGGGACGAACTGCCGGCGATCGTCCAGCTGAACCCGGCGGCCGCGCCGTTCTGCGCGTATCGCACGCTGACCCTGATGGGCACCCAGTACCTGCCGGTGGAGCTGGCTGTACGGACCATCCTCGGCCAGGTGGCGGTGCCGCCGGCGGTCGCGCAGCAGGTCGCCAAACGGGCCGGTGGCGAGGGCCTGCACCTGCCCAGCGAGCTGGTCGACCGGCTGAGCTACGTGTTCATCAGCGACTGAGCGTGCTCAGCGTCCGCACGGCTCGTCGACGGCCACCCGGCCGGCCAGGTCGCGCAGCAGAGCCATGTTGCTCACGCTGATCTGATCCCGGATCCAGTTGACCGACGAGTTCCACTGACGGCTGAACCCGGGTACCTGCTCCAACTGGTCCCAGATGGGCCGCAGCCGCGGGTGCACTCGCGCGCCGGGCAGCCACAGGTGCAGCAGGTGCTCCAGCACCGGCCGCAGCCGGTCGACGTGCTCCTGCCCGGAGGCCGATCGGGTGACCGCGGACTCCACCAGCGAGGACAGCACGGTCAGCAGCCAGTCGTGCAACGCGAGATCTTCGCAGAGCCCGGCCACGGCGGCCGGCACGTCCTGCGGGTCGAGCACGAGTTCGACCGTACGCAGGGTGGGCGAGTCCACGGTGACCACCGCCGAGACGTCCCGGTTCGGACGCTCGTCGGCCTGCGCGGTCCAGCGCAGCCGTGTGCGGGCGGTGCGCAGAGGCGGGCGTCGGTCCAGCAGGTCGGACATCTGCACACCGTCGAGCACCCTGCTGGTGATCGCCTCCAGGTTCAGCACGTCGGCGTTGTTGCCCTGCAGGAAGCCCGCGCTCAGGTCGGCGACGTCCAGCTTGCCGACCGTCTCCAGGACGCCGGGGTTGGCCAGATAGTGCGACCACGGCTGGCGGCGCTCACCGGCGACGACGTGGATGACCGAGGAGGCCTGCACGATCCGGCCGCCGGTGATGATGGCCCGGGTGACGACGGCTCCCACCCCACGTAACTGGCGCTTTCTGGCGCTCGGGAGCCAGCAGTCGACACCGGTGCGGACATCGGGTGACACCGCGTACAGCGATGGACGCCGGGAGGTCAACACGGCCTCGCCCTCGATCAGGCTGAGTACTTCGGCGCTCTGCTCCTGGGCCAACGCCGTGCTGTGCTGCAGAAGGCTGGTGTGCACCTCACCGACCGTGAGCATGGCTTCCTCCGCAACGCTGCCACCGACCTGCGTTCATCCCGCGGGATGCGGCTCATGCTGATTGACGTACACCCCTCGCGACCGGCACTGACGCGGATCCGCGTCGGACAACCCGAAACTCACGAGTACGAGATTCGACCGCCCGGATCCGTGTCTGTTGATGGCATCATAGGCCCGGGGTCGACGGGAATCCCATCTACGGCGGGCGTTCGGAGTGTTCGCGGGTCGGACGGACGTGACAACGGCTGATATTTTCAATGGTGCGGTCGCCAGCCACCCCCTGGAGTTTGCCGTTCATGAAGGTCTACATTTCGGCCACTCAAAAGGACCTGCTGGAATACCGCGCTGCCGTGCACGCCGTGGCTCGCCGTCTGGAGATCGACGACGTGGCCATGGAGGCGTACGGCGCCGACATCCGGCCGCCTCTGGAACGCTGCCTCGCTGACGTGCGCCGGTGTGACCTCTACGTGGGGCTGTTCGCCTGGCGGTACGGGTTCCGGCCGCCCGGCCAGGAGTCCTCCATCACGGAGTTGGAATACCGGGAGGCGCTCGCGGCGGGCAAGCCCTGCCTGGTCTTCCTGCTCGCGGAGGACACGCCCTGGCCGGTCGACATGATCGACCGGGATGCCGACTGGCAGCAAATCGTCGCGTTGCGCCGTGAGCTCAAGGAGCGCCACCTCTGCGCCTTCTTCTCCGGCGTGGACGACCTCACCGCCAAGGTGACCGCCGCACTGGCCGACGTACGCAGTGGCAGGTCCCCGGCGCGCGAGCCCGCCGACCCGGACACCCACCTGCCGACGGCCGTCCGCAACCAGTACTACAAGCAGTTGTCGCTGAGATACCAGGCCGTCTCGGTGGACGCGGTCTCACCGCGTCCCACCATCGGCTATCTCACCGTCGGGCTGCCCAAGGTGTTCGTGGAGCCCCGCGTCCACGAGGACGCGCGACCGGAGATGCCGCTGGCGTGGTGGCGTTGGGCCGGGTCCACGCCGGGCGACGACGTCGGCGGGCTGCCCGGGGTAGTCAACCCGGAGGAGGTGGAGCGGCTCTGGGAAGAGTACGCGGCCAAGGACGAGCTGTCGTTGTTCGATGTGGTGTCCGACCCGGGCCGCCGCACGATCGTGCTGCTCGGCGACCCCGGCTCCGGCAAGTCCGCGGCCGCGCGGTACATGGCGCTGACGCTGGCCGGGGTCTGCGTCGAGCCTCGACTGAGTGCGCTGGACCGGTACCTTCCCGTCCTGATCGAGCTGCGCTCCTACGCCGCCCATCACGGGGACGGCCGGTGCGACGGTTTGCTCGACTACGTCGGCCACCGCCACCAGCAGGGGCTGGCCGGTGTCGACCAGGACGTGCTGGAGGCGTACCTGCGCCAGGGCGGCCAGGCGCTGTTCCTGTTCGACGGCCTGGACGAGGTTTTCGACCCGGCGCAGCGGGAAGAGGTGGCCGCGCAGATCGCCACGTTCGCCAACGAGTACCCGGGGGTGCTGACCGTGGTCACCTCGCGGGCGGCCGGCTACCAGCGGCACACCTTTGCCAACACCGGCTTCGACCACTTCACCCTGGAGGATCTCGACGACGAGCAGATCGCGAGGTTCCTCGGCAACTGGTACCGCTACGTGATGCCCACACCGGCCGCGGAGGCAGAGCGGCAGCGGCGGCAGATCCTCGACGTGGTGGGCAGTTCCCGAGCGATGCGCGAGATCGCCGGCAACCCCCTGCTGCTGATGCTCATGGCGATCGTCGGCCGGGGTCACCCGCTGCCCCGCAACCGACGCCGGCTCTACGCGCACGTGACCGACGTACTGATCTCCGAGTGGGATGTGACCAAGCAACTGCGCGAGAGCCACGGCGACGTGCCGTCGCTGGACCTGCAGGCGAAGCGTCGGCTGCTGCGCCACCTGGCGTATTGGATGCAGTTCCGCGAGTCCGGCCCTGCCGGAAACTACATTGAATCCGACGAGCTGGCGCGCATCTTCCGGGACCACCTCGTCGCGTTCTACGGTTTTGAGAATGAGCGGGCGCTCGCCATGGCTTACTCGATGATCGACAAATTGCGGCAGCGAAGCTTCATCCTGGAACGGTACGGACTGCGACTGTTCGGGTTCGTGCACCGCGCGTTCCTGGAGTTCTTCTGTGCCGAGGAGATCGTGGACAGATGCGAGCACGATCCGACCACCTGGGGCCTCGATCATCTGCGTTCGCTGTTTCGCGAGCACTGGACCGATCCGTCGTGGCGGGAGGTGCTCCGACTGGTCGCCAGCGCCCTGCCCGCCCAGACCGCCAACGAGCTGGTCACCCTGCTCGCCACCGAGGCCACTCAACCGTGGCCGCCGCTGAACCTGACCGGGCCGCCGTGGAACCTGGTGTTGGCGGCGCAGTGCGTGGCCGAGGCGCCGCAGCCCGCCGAACTGGCCGGCGCGGGCGACGCCGTGCTGCGCCAGGTCGTGCGTCTCATCGAGCATGGCATCTCCGCCGACGACCCGAACCTGGTGGATCTCACCGAGCAGGAGCTGCTGTCCTCGATCCGGGCGCTCGGCCCGAGTTGGCCCGGCCGGGAGATCTTCCTGCACTGGTACCGCCGCCGTGGGGTCCGGACCAGTTGGCGATCCGGCTCTCCCTTCGCCACCCGGGTCGCGGCGGTGCTGTCCACCGCCGAGGAGCAGATGGAGGAGCTGCTCGTCCGGGAGCTGGGGCAGGGCCGAGAGCGGCAGGCCCACCTCACCCTGGTCGCCGGGCTGGCCGAGGCCGCCGGCCGCCTCGAGGCCACCGGCGGCAGCAGTCGCCGATGCCGGGACCTCCTGCTCGCCCAGGCACAGGCCGAGGTCTCCACCGCGGTGCGGCAGGCCGCTGTACGCGCACTGGTCGCCCACTTCGGCGCCGACCTCGACCTCGTGGACGTGCTGCGCGACCTCGCCAACTCCCCCGATCTCGCGGTGCGGGCGCTGGCCGTGCAGTCCCTCGGCAGCCGGTCCGAACTCTCCGACGACGTCCGTCAGGTGTTGGCCACGGCCACCGGGGACACCGCCGTCGCGGTGCGACGAGCCGCCGCCGGAGTGCTCACCGCGCGTTGCGCCGACCTGCCGGACGCACCCGAGACGATGCAGCGACTGTTGGCCACCGACACCGACCCCGGTGTGGTGCAGTGCGTGCTGAAGGGTCTGCTGATTCTGCCGGAGTACGCCGAGACCGCACGAACCACGGCGTTGCAGCGGGTCACCGGCGATTCCCCGGACGAGGTCCGACGCTGCATTCTGACCGAGCTGCTGCCGGAGCGACCCAGCCCGGAGAGCACCGAGCTGTTGCTGAAGCTGGCCTGCTCGGACACGTCCGCGCGGGTCCGCGCGGTCGCCGTGCAGCGGTTGGCGCTCGTACCCGACCCGGAGGGGCGCTGCCGGGCCCGGCTGATCGATCAGATTGAGCAGGACGAGGAGTCCTCCGTGCGGGCCGCCGCGGTCACCGCTCTGATCGACCGGGACCGCGCCGACGACACCGGGTGGACCGTGGTGGCCCGCTCGGCTCACGTCGACGAGGACGCGACGGTACGCCTCGCCGCGGTGCGCGCGCTGGCCGAGGCCTACCCGGACCACCGCACCGGGGAACTGCTGCTGGAGAGCGCTCGACGCGATCCGACCGCGAGCGTCCGGCTCGCCGCGGTCGACCTGCTCACCGGGCGACCGCTGTTCGGCCACGCGACCCGAGATCTGCTCATCAGCCGCGCCTCCCAGGAGCGGGACCCGATCGTCCGGCTGCGGGTCACCCGTAGCCTGGCCCGTCTCGCCGACCCACCAGACCAAGAGGCGCGGGAGTGCCTTGCCGAGCAGGTCAGTCGGGACCCCGACCCGAACGTGCTGTGCGCCGCCGCCCAGGCGCTCGCCCGCCACGGCGACGCCCCGGGCCTGATGGAGACACTGTGCCGGCGGGCCCGCCGAGACAGCTACGTCGGCATCCGGTTGGCCGCCGTACAGACCCTCTGCGCGTACGGGAGCCCGGAACTGGTGACCGACGTGCTGCTGGAATGCGTCGAGTCCGACACCGACCCGACCGTGTTCGATGCGGCCGTACGCTGTCTGACCGAGCAGGGCTCGGCGTCCATGGCGGTGACGCTGCGGCTCATGCGCCGCCTGTCGGACCAGGACCCGGCGATCCGCGCCCGCATCGCCGCCGCGCTCGGCGAGCACTTCGGCGCCGACCCGGAGGTTCAGGTGCTGCTGGTCGGGCTGGTCCGCGACGATCCGGCCCTGGAGGTGCGCCGCCGGGCCGTGGAGCAGCTGGGCGCCAGCCTGGCCGGCCGCACGGGGGTACGGGACCTGCTGCTGCGGCTGGCTGACGACGATGACTGGGAGATCCGCCGGACCGCGCTGCTCGCGTTGACCCGTCACTACGACAGGGACACCCGGACCCGGGAGGTGCTCGTGCGGCTGGCGCATCAGGAGGATGACGGCGCGGTGCGGCGGCTGGCGGGGCAACTGCTGGCCACGCTGCCCGACACCCGACCCGACGACTTTCCGTGATCGATCCGGAGCCGTAGGTGCACGCGCGTGCGCGTCGAGCGAGGATCCGATCGACCTCGTCAAATACCATGGGCTCATGACGGATCCGGTCGCCGGCTCGTCTCGCCCGGCTGGCTGGAGTCTGCGGGTCCTCTTCGGAGTGATCGGGCTGGCCGCTCTCGTCCTCGGCTATGTCGGCTTCGAGCGCCTGCTCCAAGCCCGACCGGACGTCGCCCACGATCCGTACGACGTGCTCTACTACGACCTGCAACTCTTCGTCTTCGGCGCCGAACCCTTCCAGAACGCCGGCCCCTACCCGTGGCAGCTGCAGGTCGCCCGGTTCGCCGCCCCGCTGTTCACGCTCCTCGCCGTGGCCGAGGCCAGCCGGCTGCTGCTGGCCGCCGAGAGTCGCCGCCTGCGCGCCCGGCGGGCACGTGGTCACGTCCTGGTCTGCGGCGACTCCCAGTTCGCCCACATGCTCGCCGACCGGCTCTTCGCCGATGGTGAACGTGTGGTGGTGGTGCGCTCCGAGCCATTCGGGCCGCTGGAGTACCGGTGGCGCCGGTACCTCGGCGTGGTCGGCGACCCGACCAGCCCTGAGGTGTTGCGCGGCGCCGGCCTGCCCCGAGCCCACACCATTTACGCCTGCAGCGAGGACGACGACCGCAACCACGCCATCGCCAACACCGCCAACCGGCTCATCCAGGACCGACGGCAGCCACCGCGGGTCTACATCCTGGTTCACGACTCGGAGATGTGTCTGTCCCTGCAGGCCCGACGACTCGGTGCCGCCGGGTCCAGCCGGCTGCGGCTGGACTACTTCCACGTCGACGACGTCGCCGCACGCGCACTGCACCGGCACCACCCGCTGCCCAGCGCGGGAGACCAACCAACCAGGATCCTCATCGCGGGCACCGGCACCTTCCGCCGGGCTCTCCTGGTGGAGACCGCCCGGCACTGGCGCGCATCCCGAGCCGACACCCCCGGGGGCCACGCCGTGCCACCCCTGCGGGTGGACGTCGTGGCACCGGATGCCGGCACCGAGATCGCCCTAGCGTCGTCGCGCTACCCGTTCCTGGCCACCGTCTGCCAGTTGACCGCGTACGACCTGGATCTCGACGGTGTCGTCGGTCTCGGCCGCGACCGCTACGACCGCATCTACGTCTGCGCACCGGACGAGATCAGCGGCCTGCAGTTCGTGCTGAACACGCCCGCCCTGTGGCAGGTCGCCGACAGTGCCGTCTTCGTGCCGGTCTACCGGCAGGCGGCGCTCGCCGCGGCCTTCCACGGCGACTCCCGTCACGACCTGCTCGACGAGGTGCACGGCAAGCTCCGCCTCTATCCGGTGCTCACCCACGCCTGCGACGCCCGGCTGATCGCCGAGGACCTCACCGAGCGGCTGGCCCGGCAGATCCACGAGCGGTACGTCCAGGCCCAGCAGCGCGCCGGGGTAGGACTCGGCGATGCCCCGGCGATGGTGGACTGGTCACGACTACCCGAGTCGTTGCGGCGGGCCAACCGGGCCCACGTGCAGGACATCGCCGCCAAGCTGTTGGATCTCGGTTGCGTCGTGGCGCCCCGGCACGGTGGCACCGGTGACGCCTCGGCCGCCGGGCAGGCCATCGACGACCGGATCGAGGAACTCGCCCGCCTGGAGCACGACCGGTGGTGCCGGGAACGGCGCGGGGACGGCTGGACGTACGGCGACCCGCGTGATGACGTCCAGCGGCGGCATCCCGCCTTGCGGCCGTGGCAAGAGTTGCCATCCGACGTGCAGGAGCAGAATCGCGAGGGGATCCGGGCATTGCCCGACGTGCTGTCCGACAGCGGGTTCGAGCTGATTCGGCTGGCACCCCCGGTGCCCGCGCAGCGGAGAGGCCCGAGGGATGCCGCCTGACCACGGCCCGGTCCGCGTCGGCGTGACCGGGCACATCAACCTGACCCGCGACACCGAGCTGCTCGTCGCCGACGCGCTCCGCGTCGAATTGGGCCGGATCAGCGACCGGCCCGTGCACGGCGTGACCTGCCTGGCGGCCGGCGCGGACCAGGTCTTCGCGCGCACGATCCTCGAACTGGGCGGCACCTACGAGGTGATCCTGCCGGCCCGCGACTACCGGGCCGCAGTGATCAGGCCGGAGAATCGGCTGGCCTTCGACGAGCTGCTCGACCGGGCGGCAGCGGTCGTCCACACCGGTTACGACCGCTCGGACACCGCCGCCTACGTGGTCGCCAACCGGGAGCTGGTCCGACGGGTGCAGCGACTCGTGGCGGTGTGGGACGGCAAACCTGGCCGGCACCCCGCGTCGACGGACCGGACCATCGACAGGGCACGGCACCACGGCGTCCCGACCACGATCCTCTGGCCCGTCGGTGCCCGCCGAACGCCCATCGAGGGCTGATGGGCCGGTCCTGCTAATGCCGGCAGCCACGTTACGAAGAGACCTACCCCAACACGGGTGGCCGTGTCCCTATCAGCGGTCCGCCGACGCCCCACGGATCATCCGAACGACAGGGGCAGGAAACAGCTCGGCTTCGCCGATCATGAGCAGGTGACGCGCACCGAGAGCTACACGCTGGCCGGGTTCGTGGCTGGCTTCCGCTGGATACCAGCCGGACAGGACTGGACCGCCGACCTACCGCGCGTCGTCCCCACTGTCAGCGACTGCCTTGCCGATTTTCTCCCGGCCGATCGGGACATCGAGCCGTGGCAACAGCCTCTGTTCGAGCCGTGGCACCGATCCTTCCGTCACGCAGCCAACGCCGTGGGGCACGCGCCTTCGGACTCCCGCACCGCTCACGTGCTGAGCATGAGCGTGGTGGCAACGGTGGCCACCGAGCTGGCGACCATGATCGAGAAGTGGATCGGCGACCTTCCACATCCAATCCGGATGAACCTCGCGCAACCTGTGGCCACCCCACCCGGCACGATTCTCGGATTCGAGGTACTCGGCTTTGGCACCGGCCGCTTCCACAGCTGGCTCTGCTACCGGCTGGACACCCAGACACCCGACAAGCTCGGCATCCGGCCGGGGAGTGCTGCGCTGCTGACCACCCTCGACGATGCACAACGAGTCGCTGACCTGGCCAACGACAACCGCGGCACCCATGACGGCACCCCTGAGGACGTCACCTGGTTTCCCGCACTCATCACCGAGCACAACATCGATGGGGCCACCCGCAGTTCACCGGCATCCGCCGGTCCGCCAAGCGTCATGGCCCAAACGGAGGCCTGAGTCCGTCCTCACCCACCTTTAGGCTGCACCGTCACCGTCACCGTCCCACACGACCAGGGCGGCAACCGGTAGATCGTCACCGACAGTGCGCCCTACCACCTGTGGGCGCACTGCCGGGCGTGCAACAGCTGGTCCAGCGGCCGGGCCGGGCTCAGGCGGGAAGACCGCCCGCCGGCCTGCCTCAGACCGTCATGGGCACCACCACTCCGGAAGCCCACGGTGCGCGGTGAGCGAGTTTCGGCCGCACGGTCGCAGCGATCCGCACCGGTCCGCGGGGCAGCGAGGGGCGCCTGGTCGATACACTGGCGCCCGTCGATCGCGTCAGACCGGAGGATCCATGGGGGAGTTACCACGAGGGAACACGTCCGTCCCACCGGTGCCGGCACCTGCGGAACGACAGGGGCACCGGGCAGGGGTGTTGCCGGCTGTCATCGGTGGTGTCTTCGCCATCGTGGCCGCCCTCATCGCCGGCGTGTTCACCCTCTTTCCCCCTCCGGAAAATGCCTCGGCGCCCAAGGTGGACACCGCGAGCCCGTCGGCAGGTTTGCCGGCCGGTCCCGGAGTGGGAACCGTCAGCGCGAGCCCCACTCCCTCCGATCCGGGTGGGACACCTTCCTCGTCGGCGGACAAGGTTCGCTGGGCGCATCCGGTGCGGTTGACCTTCGTCGACCTCGACTCGGTCCCGGCCCAGGTGCTGAGCGGCAACGACAAGGCGAGCGTCTGGGTCAACTACGGCACCTCGGAAAACGTGCTCTACGGCCTCAACGGCGGCTTCTTCACCACGAAGCCCAGCATCGCCGCCTGGGAGGAGGTGCCGCGGCCCACCCGCGAGCAGTGCGCCGACCTCATCTCCACGCAGGGGACCGAGACCCTCCCGATCGCCGACGACAGCCGCTTCTGCGTCAGGACGGCGGCGGATCGGGTCGCCTACCTCGCCATCAAGAAGTTCGACCGGGCGAGCGGCACGTATCTGGCCGACGTGACGGTCTGGGAGACCCCCGAGGGGTAGCCATCGCGCCGGGATACGACCCAGAGGGTATGGCCCTCTTGTCTATTGATCTCAACATGGTCGTTCACGACCCGAGGCGTAGCGGACCGGCTGGCTGGGTAACACCGGCGGTCATGAGCACGAGTACCGCTGCCCCCACCACGCCCGTGACCGCCGCCCGGCTGGGCGCGGTCGCCGTGGTCGCCCACCGCCGCAAGAGCCTCGGTGGCGGCCTTGACGAGCTGCGGGCGACCCTCGCGGGCGCCGGCATCGACGACCTGCTCTGGTACGAGGTGCCGAAGAGTCGCAAGGCGCCGAAGAAGGTCCGCAAGGCGCTGACGAAGGGCGCCGAGCTGGTCTTCGTGTGGGGTGGGGACGGCATGGTGCAGCGTTGCGCGGACACCCTGGCCGCCTCGGGGACCCCGATGGCGATCCTGCCGGCCGGCACCGCGAACCTCTTCGCCGCCAACCTCGGCATCCCCGAGGACCTGGCGGAGGCGGTGCGGATCGGCCTGCACGGCCGGCGACGCCGGCTGGACCTGGGCCGGCTCAACGGCGAGCACTTCGCGGTGATGGCCGGGGCCGGGTTCGACGGTGACCTGATCCGTGAGGCGGACCGGGACCTCAAGGGGCGGCTCGGCCAGCTGGCGTACGTCTGGACGGGGCTGCGGCACGTCCGGGGCGAGCTGGTGGACACCCGCATCCGGGTGGACGGGGTCACTTGGTTCGACGGCGAGGCGAGCTGCGTGCTCTTCGGCAACGTCGGCACGATCACCGGCGGCATCCCCGCCTTCGACGACGCACGAGCCGACGACGGCTGTCTGGAGGTGGGCGTTTCGACTGCGAGCGGGGCGATCGACTGGGCCCGGACCCTCGGCCGGATGGCCGCCGGCCGGTCGACGGACTCGCCCTTCGTCCGGATCACCCGGGGCCGCCGGATGACGGTCCGCTTCGCCGAGCCGCGGACGTATGAGCTCGACGGCGGGGCGCGTACGGCGGTTCGGAAGCTCAAGGTGCGCTCGGTGCCCGGCGCGCTCACCGTCTGCTGCCCCGAGCACCCCGCCTGACCTGCGCCGGCTCGCCTCGCGGTGAGAACAGCGTCGACGGCCCGCCCCGAGCCGGAGTCCCACGTCGAACCGTCGATCGACCGGGACCAGGTCGTTCGTCGTGTCGAGCCCTGGTCCCGGCCGATCGGCCGATCAGCAGTTCTCGGTGGTGTACGGGACCCACGGGCTGAGGTATGCCGCGCTGATGAAGCCGGATCCGCCGGTGCTAAAGCGCGCGTGCCACCAGACGGCGATGCCGTTGACCGTGTCGCCGCGCGTGGCGCAGTCCAGGTACGCCGTCACGCCGCGATTCACCTGGCCATAGGCTGTGCAGGAAGTATGCGGCCCGGTGCGGTAACGGACACCGGCTCCCGTCGCCACGGCCGTACGGCTGCTCCGGTCCGACCAGCCCTGCCCGCAGGCCGCCGCCGCCGGTGTCGCGGGCACAACGTAGGTCACCGCCGCCGCGAGTAGCGCGATACCTGCCAGCCGAGCACTCATTCGTCGCGTGGTCATCGTTCTCCCTCCTCAGAGGCGAATTTCAGCCCAGCGTATATCGATAGAGGTGCTCTACCTCTCGCTTCTCGTAGAGATCGGGCTGCTACGGACCGTCGGGCCCACCACCGGCGAGCGGCCATCTTCGTGTCGGACCTTTGGGCCGTGCCGGCCTTCGACGATGGTCATCCAGACCGGTGCGCGGGCGACCCCGGCCGCAACCACCACAACAGACCGACACCATGATCCAGCCTAGCCATAGGACATTGATGCTCTTGACACGCTCCAGAAAACACCGTTAACATCACCGCAACATTGTTAGCGCTAACAGCCGCCGGACGCTGATCCGCGCTGGACGAGACCGAGCCGATAGACGCGCGCGCTGGAAGCTCAACTGGTCGAGCGGACAAGCTTTCTCCTACCCTTCGCACCTTCGAAGGCTGCCTCACACCCTGCAATTAACCATGCTAGGCCGGTTATCCGGAAAGTCGGACACTTCTGCCCGTTGTTAGCGCTAATACGCCTAGACGGAAGGTAGGACCTGATGGTTATCGAGTGGGCTGCCGGCAATCGACGTCGAGGTTTAGCGGCTATTGGCCTTGCTCTCGCGATAGGGGTCGGGGTGGGTCAACTGACACCGATCCTGCCGGCCTCGGCGGAGAAGCCGGTGCCGCCGGCGCCGCCGGGCGTCGGACCTCAAACCCCGTCCGCCAAGGTGCCACTGGCCGGTGTCGACATGGCCCAGACGTATGTGAACCCGATCAATTTGCCCGGGATGGCCGTGCGCAACATCGTAGGGACGATGCCGCCTACGGACGAGAACGTCGCAAACACTTCGCAAATCCCGGCCAGCTTGGACCTGGAGACGTGGACGGCGGCGTCCGGGCGGACTCTCGCGGGCCGATCCACCGTCGGGTTCAGCAGGATTTCGGAGAACTCTGCACGGACCGGGGCGGACTGGTCCGCGCTGAACGTCGACGGGACCATCTATCTCTATGCATCCGGTGCCATGCAGAATGCACCGAACAACAACCGCACCGTCTGGTCCACTACCGACTACCTTACGTGGACGCCCCATCAGATGAACCTGGGCCTGGTCGCACCAACCGTCGTGCAGCTTGGCGACAAGTTCTACATGGCCGGCAACAACACGCCGGTCTATCAAGCGGACTCACCCACCGGGCCGTGGACCAGCATGGGGAATTTCCTGCGCCCGAACGGCCAGACCCTGAGCGTTGGCGACGTGCAGTTCTTCCCCGACACGGACGGCCGGCTGTACTTGACGTACAACATCGGCTCGCCGATCATGGGCGTCGAACTCGACCCGAACAATCCTCGGCAGCTCATCAGCGACCCGGTCGTGCTCTGGACTTTTGACCCGCGCCAGGAGTGGCAGCACATCGGTGACAACAAGGCGACCTACACGCATGGGTACGTGGAGGGTTCGCAGTTGTTCAAGGTGGGGGACACGTATTACCTCTCGGTCGCGTCCGGTGGCACGGAGTTCACCACGTACGCGACCGGCGTGATGACGTCGAAAAAACCGCTATCCGGGTTCAAGGTCACTCAGCAAAACCCGATCGGCTACGGAAACAACCACCCGAGTGCGGTATATCCGAACGCCGGGCACGGCAGTTTCGTACTCGACAAGTCCGGCAACCTGGTCTTCTTCTACACCTATGTCATCGCGTACGAGGAGTTCTTCGAGCGGCGACTGGGAATGGACATCTGCAACGTGACCCCCGCCGGTCCGAAGCGGGGAGCAATCGATTGCGAATTGTCCAACACGCCGCAACTGGCTCCGGGGAAGAAGATCTCGGGTAGGGACGACGTCGGACTCTACAACGTGGCCACCAACAGCCAGGCGTACTGGGCAAGCAGCTATGCGCCCGGGCGCAACCCGTACTACGGAAGCGACCGCTCCCTCTCCACCTGGTGGGAGCCGGCTGACAGCGATACCGCGCCCACGTACATCAGGGGCTTCGGGACCGTTTTCCACATCTCCGCCGCGCAGATCCAGTGGAAGGAGCTCGGACGCACGTTCACCAAGGACAACGCGGTGAAGTACACGCTGGAGTACAAGGACATCCCCACCAACACGTGGCGACCCCTGGTCGACAGGAGTACGAACACCACCGCGTACACGGCTGACTACGTCACCTTCGACCGGGTGCTGACGAACGCAGTCAGGCTGAAGGTCCTGGGTACGACCGAGAGCGTCAAGGTCGGAGTCCACGAACTCAACGTGTTCGGGGAGAACTACAACCTGGCCGTCGAGAAGGGCATGATCACTCCATAGTCCGGATGCTGGGCCGTGCAGTAGGAGCGGGCGAGATCAATGGATCTCGCCCGCTCCTTCTTGTGGCGCGGTTTAGCACGCCTCGGGGCTACCGCACCGTCAACTTTTGGTAGTTGGCGGCGTAGGGCCGGTAGGTCGGGTTGCCCGAGTAGGCAACGTGGACCTGGTAGGCCCCAGGCTGCAGATCGGCGGTCTGCAGTTCGACGACGGCCTTACCGGCCGCCAGTGGCACGACTTGCACGGCGCCGCCGAAGGTCACGGTGACCTCGCCGGTCGGGACCGGAGCGTGGTGCTTCGGCCCGCCCGCCGGACCAACTGTCACGTTCAATCGGAACGTGTCCCCGCGGACAACCGACGCCGGCGCGGCTTTCGCCTGGACCTTGACGGCGGCCGAGCCGGAGGGCACCCCGAACGACGCCGTACCTTCCGACGCCTTCAGGTAGTCGAAGCCGAGGTACTCGGCCTTGACCGTCCGGGCACCCGCAGGCAGACCCGTCGGCAGCGTGACCGTGGCCGCGCCGTCGCTCAGGTGGGCGAGCTTCGACCACGAGCCGATGCTGAACCGCACCTGACCGCCGGTCTCGAACCCGTCAGCTGCCGTGACTGTCACGGTGGCCCTGGTCGTCTGGGCCCCACTCGCGTACGGCTCGACAGCCACCTCGGTGGTGGTCGTGACGTCGCTGTTCGGGTTTCCACGGATGTCGTTCCACTCGCGGACGGTCAGCGGGATCACGGTGCCGTGACGCGGACGCACGACACCCGCGTTGGTCATCGTGATCGCCTTGGCGTTCCAGGTCGGAGCCTCGATGTTCTCGTGGCACGCGGCCTGGTAACCCCCACCGTTCGTGTACCGGTCGCCCCAGAGGTAGAACTGGCCGGGGCAGGAGGTGTCACCGGGGTTGGCCTTGAAGATGACCGGTCCCTCGTACCCCTGGTTGGCGGCCCACGTCGTGCGCCCCAGAGCCGGCGCGACCAACGTCCAGTTGTCGATGTTGCTGTCCAGGAAGTCGGTGTGCTTCTCCGAGAAGATGTCCGAGCCCTGGTTGCCTGCCTCGTTCTTGGTCACCCGGTAGTAGTTGTCACCGACCCGGATCGCGGTCGTGTCGATCCGCGACAGCGGGGCAGGGTTCTGCCAGACCCGGGGAGCGGAGAACGTCTGGAAGTCTCGCGTCGTGGCATACCACATCTGCGCGTTCCCCTGACCGGTGCGGTTCACGGGGTCGTTCCACAGCGACTGGGCCCAGAACACGACGTAGGCGCCGATCTCCTCGACCCACAGCGACTCTGGTGCGAAGGCGTTGCCCGCGTTGTCGGGCGCGACCTTCACGTGCCGCTGAGGGGTCCAGTTCACAAGATCGTGCGACTCGAACACCTCGATGTACTGGGTGTCGTTGATGGCGTATCCACCCTGGTCGTACCAGTTCAGGTCGGTGGCGATCATGTAGAACGTGTCGCCGTTGGGTGAGCGGACGATGTGCGGGTCACGAAGCCCCTGGTCGCCCAGCTGGGAGATGAGTGACGGCCGGCCTCCGGTCAGACCGGTCCAGTCCAGAGCGGTGTTTCCGTTGGATGTGGCGAACATGATCTGCTCGCCGTCGGCAATTCCCTCGCCCTTGAAGTACCCCATGAAGTACCGCTCGTACTCTTCGGTTCGCGGCATGGCGGTGATGGTCACCGGGAACGACTTCTTCTTCGAGGCCCTACCCTTGGTGATGGTCGCCGTCAGGGTGGCGGCAACATCCTCATGGCCGAAGGCCGGGCGTTTGACCTCACCCGTCGGGGTGACGAGGCCGGTGGTCGATTTCCAGGTGATCGTGGATCCGAACTCGCCCTTGGCAGCGAGGTCGAGGTTTCCGCGTACGTCGTCGGTAGCGTCCAGGGTCAGGTCGAAGGCGTCCCGGTCGACCGCCTGCGCATCGTCGAACTCGGCCTTCACCACGACGGGGATCTCCCGTGTGGTGACCTCCTGGGCGCCCTTGCGGACAGTCGCCGTGAGCGTGGCTGTCGCGTCGGGCTGCCCCTGCGCGGGCCGGGTGATCCTGCCGGTCACCGCAACCTTGCGTGCGCTGGCGAGGGCTGGTGGGGTGTCGACCTCGACGACCGACGGGTCCGAACTCGTCCAGGTGATGGCCGAGCCCGCCACGGAGCCCACCTTGGGCAGAACGATGTCGTGTACGACCGCACTGGTCAGGCCGAGGTCGATGGCCGCGGCGTCGGCGCGAACGCCATCGGAGACGGTCTTCTCTGCCAGGGCGAGCGTCTCGTCGAGACTCACTGCCCGGTCGTACACCCGGAAGTCCCGGATTGTTCCCCGGAACGAGTAGTGGCCCGACGTCTGCGAGCGACCGAGAAAGTTGCAGTTGGTCCCCGCAGCGTTCACCGACGGCGCCGTGGTCAGGTTCGTCGACGTCGCGTGCAGTACGCCGTCGAGGTAGAGCCTGCCGGTCCAGGTCGTACCGTTCGAGTCCAGTGACTGGGTGTAGGTGACATGAGTCCACGCTCCCTCGAGCATGCGGACTCGGTTCTGTTGCAGGTTCACCGGACCCACCGCGACGCGGAACCGCTGGGTGTTCGACGCGAAGATGGAGCCCTCGGCGCCGGTGTCGACGTCGCACGAGCCGGACTTACGGCCAAAACCCCACATCTGGTGGTCGCCGACGTTCGCCGGGTCGACCCACACGTCGTAGTCGACGGTGAGGTTGGACATACCGGCGGTAATGTCGTTCGGCAGCGCCACGTACGCGCCGTCGAGGGCGCTCTCGTAGGAGTCGGGGTTGAACCTGACTCCTTCGCCGGTCAATGTCGCCTTCTCGGGATTCACGAGCGTGGCGTTCGCCGCTGAGCCCGCGCTACCCGAGTTGACCAACGTCGTCCCACTGGTCTCATCGAGCGCGAAGTGGTGCACCAGACCCTCGTTGAGCTGCACCTCGGCAGCCTGCGAGGGCGTCGCCGCGAACGAGACCGAAAGAAGCGCACCCAGTGCCAGGACCGCGACACCTTTAGCCTTCCGACTCGGCCTGGGACGGGGCCTTCGTTGTCGCAGTCTCAATTGATCCTCCTTGGCGGTGGGCTCCCTCTAAAGTGGACGAGGTTTGTTGACGCTAACTACGGTGTGCTGCCAGGTCAACGCAACGAGTTGCGCCCCGAGCCCACGGAGCCCCCGTGGCTGATGTGCCCCACCGGTCGCCCTGTCGGGGTTCAGCTGGTGATGCGGTACGAGATCCTCTGCGCTGGTCACCGTCCCGGGTCGGCACCGGTCATCACCGAGACGTACGCCGCCGGATGGCGCCCGCGCTGCCAGCGGCCCGCACGAAGCTGGGTAACACCCGATACGTGCCGGGACTGTGCGCAGGGTGGCAGCCCTGGAGCGGTCTGGTCGCCTACCCGTTCGACCCGTTGTCAAGGAGTGGTGCATGCCCTCGTGACCGCCCCGAGTTCACGATTTCTGAGGGGTCCACCGCGCCGAACTCAAGGCGGTTGAGTGTTTTTGGCGAAGCGGTAGACGCGGTGTTCCGCCCTCTTCGGGCACTGTGGTCCGAGGACATCGGTGGATCGTCACTCCGGGTTGTGCACCCCCGGGTGAGCCTGAACCCACACGGAATCTTGAAGGGCGTTCTGCTAACGAGGGTCGGGCTTGGTGAATGCTTGCCGGCTGTACACGAGCAACTCACGTGCTGCGGGGCTGTGCGTCGTCTTCCAGATCAGGGCGAGTAGGGCGGGTATTTCGACGTCGTCGATAGTGCGGGCGGTGAGCCGGTCGCGGTAGCGCTCGGCCATCGACTCGCTGAGGACGGCGGCGGCGAGCCCGCGGGTGGCGAGGTCGGCGATGGCATCCGCGGCGCTGGCCTGCAGCGCGATCACGGGTTGGATGCTCTGCGAGGCGCAGGCCTGGTCGAGTAGCGTGCGCAGGCCGGTGCCGGGTGGCATACACACGATCGGGTAGGCGACCAGGTCGCGCAGGGTGACCCGCCGTTGTTGCGCCAAGGGGTGCCCGGCCGGGACTGCCACGACGAGCCGCTCGCTGATGATCGTCAACGCGTCCAGCCCGTCGGGGGTGGCGGTTGCGGTCCCGATGAGGGCCAGGTCGATGGTGCCTGCGCGCACGCCGTCGACGAGCCGGTCGGAGTTGTCCTCGAGTAGCGAGATTTCCACCCCGGGATGCGCCCGGTGGAACGCGGCGAGGGCGTCGAACAGCGGCGTGACGGTGCAGCCGATCACCATCCCGACGGTGAGCCGGCCCCGGATCAGGCCGCTCACCTCACTCACCGCCTGGTTGAGCGCCCCAGCCGCGGCGAGCGCGGTACGGGCGTGTTCGAGCGCGGCCCTCCCTGCGACGGTAAGGGTGGCGGTACGCGCGGACCGGTCAATCAGCTCGGTACCGAGTTCGCGTTCCAGCTGGCGGATCTGGGCGCTGATGCCGGACTGGCTGATGTGCACCCGCTCGGCCGCCCGGGTGAAGTTCTGCTCCTCGGCGACCGCGACGAAGTACTCCAGCTGCCTCAGTTCCATAACTGGAGATTCTAGCTCGCAGTAGATCTAGCTGTTGTACTTCTGATCAGTGGGCGAGCACGCTGGGACGTGCTGAAGCCCCACATCGGGAGGAATCCATGCCGGAGTACGAGAAGGCCATGCGGCCCGAAGACATCACCCGCTTGTTCGTCGAGCGATCCAACGCCGGTGACGCGGCCGGAGCCGCCGCACTCTACGAGGAGGATGCGGTCATTGCCTACCCGCCCGACGGCCGGACGGTGGGCCGGGAGGCGATCCGCGCGATGTGGGAGAAGGTGCTGGCCAACCGTCCCCACTTCGAGCCGGAACCACCGCTGCCGACGTTGGTGAGCGGCGACATCGCCCTCACCTCGACCATAGCGAAGGACGGGACCGGCGCCCGCGCGCAGGTCGTCCGGCGCCAGCCTGACGGCAGTTGGCTACGCATGCTCGACCAGCCCGAGTTCGTCTCGCGCACCCCCTGAACCATCCGTCCACCGTGGGAAGCATAGGTATCAGAATGCGCAAGTGGCTGCCGCTGCTGACGGTCTGCCTGGGTACGTTCATGCTGCTGATCGACGTCACGATCGTGAACGTCGCCTTGCCCGACATGGTCGGCGACCTGGGCGCGTCCTTCGGGGCGCTGCAATGGGTCATCAACGCCTACGCCCTCGCGCTGGCCGCTCTGGTGCTGGGCGCGGGCTCGATCGCCGACCGCATCGGGCACCGCCGCGCCTACATCACCGGGCTCGTGATCTTCGCGATCTCGTCACTGATGTGCGGTCTCACACCCAACACGGGCGCGCTGATCGCCGCGCGCACGGTGCAGGGCATCGGCGCGGCGGCCATGTTCGCGACCACATTCGCGCTGCTCAACAGCGCCTATGCCGGCCGTGACCGGGGTAGCGCCTACGGCATCTGGGGTGCGGTGGCAGGCGCCTCGGCCGCGGTCGGCCCGATCCTCGGCGGGCTGCTCACCGACGGCGTGTCGTGGCGCTGGATCTTCTTCGTCAACCTGCCATTCAGCGCCATTGCCATCGTGCTGTGCGTTACGACGCTCGCCGACGCCCAGGCACCGGCCCGCGGCAGGGTGGACGTCGGTGGCATGGCCAGCTTTACCGCCGCGGCAGCCGGCACCGTCATCCCCAACGACCACGAGCACCTCAACGCCATCGCCGACAGACTCAACAACCGACCCCGGCGCATCCTCGCCTACAAGAAACCCAAAGAAGTCTTCGCCGAACTCCTGACCAGCCAGATTGCTTCCACCAGCTGAGCACGGGCTCGGTGGTGAAGGGCTGTCGTTGTGGGTCTGGTCAGCGGCTGGCGAGTTCGGCGAAGATCTCCACCAGTTCGGGGCGGTCGAACGGGCCGACGTGGGGTGCCGCGACGCTTCGTACCTCGGTCGGGTTGTCCGGGGTGAGGCGGTCGGCCTCGGTGATGAACCGGTCCTGTAGCGCAGGTGGGATCAGCCGGTCGCGGGTGAAGCGCACGTACGTCCGGGGAATCCGGCCCCAGGTGCCTGCTTCACCGCGGCCGTCGGCCAGGGGGATGCTGGCGGGTTCGTCAGGCTCAAGGGTGTTGAGCAGCCGGCTCACCGCCTCGTCGGTGAAGTCGCCGGCGAGGCACTGCTTGATGCCGTTGAACACCGAAGGGTCGGCCGATCGCCAGTTGATCCGGGCCACCCCCAGGATCTCCGGATCGGCGACCACTGCCTGGGTCACCAGGGGGAGCAGGCTGTCGCTGTTCTCTGGCGTGGCAAGGTAGGCCGTCATGGTCGGCAGGTCGACGCAGCAGTACGCGGCCATGTAGACGACCCGGTCGAGCAGTTCGGGGATGGCGTTGCCGACCCTGCTCACGGTGACGCCGCCCTGGCTGGCGCCAGCCAGGATCACGGGCCCGTGGCGGCGAGCGCGGCGCACTACGTCCACGACGTGCTCGACGTAGTCGTCGATAGTGATCTTGGCGAGCGGTGACGGCTCGGTTGCCAGCCCTGCGAGGTCCTGCGGGGCCTGGTACGAGCGGGGGAAGAACCCTTCCGTCCCGTGTCCCGGTAGGTCGACGGCCACGCACCGGTGCCCCCGCAAGGTGAGTTCGGTGATCAGTCCCGAGCAGAAGTACGACGAGGAGTTGGTGCCGTGTACGAAGACCAGGGTCGGCGGTCGACGGTCGCCGGCGGTGTCTTTCGTCGTCATCGAGATTCTCCCTTGTGGTTGTGGAGTTGCTGGGGTGGTCAACGGCTCGGTTGGCGCCACATCGGCCACAGCAGTGGGCTGTCCGCGACGCGTACCGGTTCGCCGAGGTCCGCGAAGCCGTGTCGCAGGTAGAGGGCGCGGCTTCGGGGTGAACTCGCCTCCAGGTAGGCGGCGCGTCCGTCGGTGTCCGCTCGCTCCAACCGGTGGCGCAACATCGCCGAGCCGAGTCCGGCGCTCTGCCGCTCGCCCACCACCCCCATGCACGAGAGGTAGAGGCGCGGTTCACCCCGGGGGTGCCGTTCGGTCAGTGCCCGCCCGAGGGTCCGCAACCGCACGCCGTGCTCGCCAAAGATCGAGTTCTGGCCCATGTCGGGCGCGTTTGGATGTTCCCCGTCGGGTGCCTGGCCGGCCGCCAACGCCAGCCACACCGAGGCACCCTCGTCACGACCGATCAGGTATGCCTCGGCGGCGCTCCGATCCAGCAGCTGACCGTAGAAGTGCGGCTGGAGGCGGCCGCGCTCATCCGGTGCGGGGAAGAGCCAACAGGCGACCGGGTCGTCCATGAACGCCTCGGTGAGGATGTCGGAAACCGTCTGCCGTTCTGCGGCATCCGCCTGCCGCAGCGGTGCGTACGGCGTTTCTTTCGTCATGCGTACAACGTATCGCCGCACCCGGCGAACCCGCGTCGATGCAGCTCCTCTGGGCCGTTTAAGTGTACTAGCCAGAGGCTGGCTGACCTAGTACAGTCCGGTCCTGCGCCAACCCCACCACTAGATCGGAGGGCAGACATGCCTTCGCCGACGCCGCGCCCGGATCCGCCGTTCCGGCGGATCGTCGAAGAGATCCGCGGCCGAATCCTGACCGGCGACCTGCGGCCGGGGGACCGGATACCTTCAGTCCGGCAGATCGCCCAGCGATGGGGCGTCGCGGCAGCGACTGCGTCCCGAGCGATGGCGACTCTCCGCGACAGCGGGCTGGTCGAAACGACTGTCGGTTCCGGCACGGTGGTCAGCAGCCACACCCGCCGCAAGTACCCGGTGAGCCCGGCCGTGCCGCAGCGGCAGGCTCGCGCGTTCAAGCAGCCACTGGGCCGGATGCACGTCCTGCGCGCCGCCATCGCGATCGCTGACGCCGAGGGACTCGATGCGGTGTCGATGCGACGTCTCGCGGTCGACCTCGGCGCCGGCCCGATGTCGCTCTACCGGCACGTGGCGAACAAGGACGATCTGGTGACGCAGATGGCCGACGAGGTCTTCGGCGAATCCGAACTGCCTGACCCCGGACCACCCGGCTGGCGGGCGAAGCTCGAGCTCGTCGCCCACCAACAGTGGGAACTGTGCCGGCGACACCTCTGGCTGCCCAGAGCCGTCTCGTTCACCCGTCCGGCGCTTGTGCCCAACATGATGGCGCACACCGAGTGGATCCTGCGCGCGCTCGACGGACTCGAGCTGCCCATGACGACACGGATCCGCGAGGCGCTCACGCTTCACGGACTGGTCGCCACCGTCGCGCTGTCCACGGCGGCCGAGGTCGAATCGGAGCAGGAGACCGGTGTCACGCTCGACGGGTGGTTGCTGGCACAGCAGAAGCGAGCCGACCAGACACTCGACAGTGGAAGATTTCCCCTGCTGGCGACCATCCCGCCGGAGACGGCCTCGGACCTCAACGGACTGTTCGAGTACGGTCTCGCACGCCATCTCGACGGCTTCGCCACCCTGGTACAGGGGCATGCCCGAACGAGGCCATGAGGGCGCGACGGACCGTCCGGGAGCCCGGGTCCTCTAGCTAGTGCGCTGACCATGAACGTTCACCGGGTCGGTGACACGCCGAGCTGCGCCCGGCCGGCGTGGCGGGTCGGCGGGGTGGATGGCGGAGCCGGCACGGGCATGACGGCTGACCGACGAGGAAGGCCGCAAGCCGCCGCAGATCGTGCGCCGGGGTGGACACGGCACGATCCGGCTTCGCCGAACCGCGACGATCCCGTCACGTCGCCGTCGGTATAACGCTCGTCGCTCGCCGGACAACGCATGGGCCGCCGCCGTACCAATCGAATGGATTCGATATAGCATCACGGCAGGGCAGTGTCACTCCGCAGGGGCGTACGGCGCGGAGTGCTCGCCATCACCGGGCGGACCGGGCAGCCGGCGGTGGTCACCGATTCGGGCGCGGCTGGGTTGACGCCGGCTCGGCGTCACCTGCGGCGTGCTGGTCCAGCGGCGAGCGCGGCGCTCCGATTGTCGGCCGTGCAGCGATCGTCGGTTCCGTGCCTCGGATTGGCAATGGACCAGGCAGAACACCGAGGAGAAGGCACAGATGAACGACGTACCCGCTCAACCGAAACGCCGAACCAGGGGTGCCGCCAGGCTGCTTCTGGGCGGGGCCTGCGCCCTGGCGATCACCGTGTCGTCGATGGCCCTGGCGCCCTTTGCCCGCGCGGATCTCAGCGGACCACCCGGGACCACCCTGAAAGCTGCCGCCGAGCGCAGCGGCCGGTACTTCGGCGCCGCCATGGGGGCGGACCGTCTCAACGACTCGGGTTTCTTGACCATCGCGAACCGCGAGTTCGACATGATGACGGCCGTCAACGAGATGAAGCCCGACGCGACCGAGCCCAACCGGGGTCAGTTCGATTTCCGTGCCGGTGACGCAATCTACAACTGGGCCACCCAGCGCGGCATGCGGTTCCGTGGTCACACCCTGGCCTGGCACGCTCAACAACCTCGGTTCTGGGGAAGTCTCAGCGGCAGCGCCCTGCGGACCGCGATGATCGACCACATCAACGGCGTAATGGCCCACTACAAGGGCAAATTCGCCTACTGGGACGTGGTGAACGAGGCCTTCGCCGAGAACGGCAGCCGGCGGTCGTCGAACCTGCAGTCCACTGGAAACGGCTGGATCGAGGTGGCCTTCAGGACCGCGCACGCCGCTGACCCGAGCGTGAAGTTGTGCTACAACGACTACAACATCGAGAACTGGACGTACGCCAAGACCCAGGGCGTCTACAACATGATCAGGGACTTCAAGTCCCGGGGTGTCCCGGTCGACTGCGTCGGCCTCCAGACCCACTTCACCGGTGGCAGCTCGCTGCCGGGCAACTTCCAGCAGACACTGTCCAGCTTCGCCGCCCTCGGGGTTGACGTGGCGCTGACCGAGGCCGACGTCACGAACGCCTCGACCAGTCAGTACCAGGGCCTGACCCAGGCCTGCATGAACGTCCCCCGTTGCGTCGGCATCACGACGTGGGGCATTCGGGACAGCGACTCCTGGCGCGGCAGCGAGAACCCGTTGCTCTTCGACCGCAACAGCAACCCCAAGGCGGCGTACACCGCCGTCCTCAACGCTCTCAACGCCGCCTCCACCACCGTGCCGGGAACGCCCACGGCTCCACCGACCACCGCTCCACCGACGACGGCTCCACCGACCACCACTCCACCAACCACCGCTCCACCGACCACGCCGCCCAGCACCGGGCAGCCGGGTGCCTGTACCGCGACGTACCGCATGGTCAACAGCTGGAGCGGTGGCTTCCAGGGCGAGGTCACCGTGGCCAACAACGGCTCCACCACCGTCAGCGGCTGGACCGTACGGCTGACGCTGGCTGGTGGGCAGACCATCGCCAACGTCTGGAACGGCATCAACACCGGCACCAGTGGGGCGGTCGGCGTCCGTAACGCCGAATACAACGGGTCCCTCGGCGCGAACACCTCGACCACCTTCGGCTTCCTGGTCAACGGCAGCAGCAACGTGGCGCCCAGCGGCCTCTCCTGCACCAGCCCCTGACCGGCGACACGCACCGGCCCTCCGCGTCAGGACGCAGACCGGACCCGGAGCCACCGGCTCCGGGCCCGGGTGCCGTCGTGGTCGGTCGAACCCGGTTTACGACGGTCGACCGAAACTAACCCCTTCGCATATACTCATTTAAATCTATATAGCCGGAGCTGGCGCGGTCGTGCCGGAATGGCTCGGATCGCCGTAGCGCGGGGGCAACCGCGCCGCAGCGGTGCGAGCGGGAGCACCACAGCGTCGGATGGCCAAAAACTTCCTGCTGCCCCGGCCCCTGTGGTGGGGGACCAGTTGTGATGGAGGATGACTATGCGCAAACTTCTCGCGGTGTTCAGCGCCGCACTGATCCTCGGTGCCGCAGTCGGCAGCGTTCCGGCCGGTGCGTCGGGGGCCTCCCCGCCCTCGTGCCCGCGTGGTCTGCTCTTCTGTGAGGACTTCGAGCGACTGCCTCCCGGAGGGCCCAGCACGCTGAACTGGGGCGTCGACACCCGCCACGGCACGCTCACCGTCGAACGTGCCCACCGCGGCAACCAGGTGCTACACATCCACACGGTTGACAACGGGCGCGCCTTCCTGCGCGTCGACGACTTCGCCGCGCCGAGCAACCGCTTCTACGGCCGGATGCGTCTGCGCGTCGACGCCTTCCCCACGGCCCCGGACTGGGCGCACTTCACGCTGGTGGAAGCGACCGGCACCGGCAGCGCGGAGGTCGTTCGTCCAGTCGGTGGCCAGTACGCGCCCACGGTCCCCGGAACCTTCTGGGGGGTTGGCGCCGACGGCGGTCCGACCGGCGACTGGACCAACTGGCGGGAGTCCGCCCCGGTCGCTGAGGACACCTGGCAGTGCTTCGAGTGGAAAATCGACGCCGCGGACAACCGAGTCGCCGTGTGGATCGACGGCGTGGCGAACCCGGAGCTGACCGCCTCCACGAGCAACCACGGTGGCAACGATGTTCCCTTCGTCCTGCCGACGGTCGACACGGTGAAGATCGGCTGGCAGCTTTACCAGGGCGGCACAACACCCGGCGCGTTCGACCTCTGGATCGACGACATCGCCCTTTCGAGTAAGCGGCTCGGCTGCTGACTGGAGCCCCGGGTGGCTCGGAGGCTCTCGACACATGCCGTCATGATGTTTGTCCCGATCGGCGTCCCTGCCGGGGTGCGGCTTTGCGACCGCGCCCCGGCAGCGGCGTCGCCGGGCTGGTCGGGCCGAGAGACGAAGCACCAGCTTCCCGGCGGTCTGGCCGGTCTCCACGGCCGCCAGGCCGATGATGACGACGAACAGGATCAGGTCGGCCAGGACGAAACCGCCCAGGCATCCTGCCCAACAATCCTCGCCAGACAGACGCGCGGGGCTACGAGGCGTCCCTTAGCCTCGGCGCGTGGATGACGAACTTCTTCGCCGGCTTCGGACCGAACAGGCCCGAGCGCTGCTCGACGGCGCCGACCCGTACCAGGCGGTGATGCTGGCCTGCGACCTGCTTGTGGCCGGCGTCGACGGCGATGCCGTGGTGGCGCTCGCCTCCGAGTCAGCTCGGACACTGCCGGCGCACGCCGCGAATCGGCGCCTGGCGGCGGTCACCGATGAACTCGGGCTCCCGGAGCCGGCCCTGCCAACTGCGGTGGCGCTGATCGCCGCCGACACCTGCGAGCGGATCCTCAAGCGCAGCATCCCCGCCGAGGTGGGAACCCACCGTCTCTACGTGGTCGGATACGAGGGCAGCCCGTTGGACGACCTGCTCCCGGCGGTCGCCGCCCTGGCCGCACATCTCGAAGACGACCTCGGTGGGCGGGCCGACGACGACCTACGAACCCGGCTCGCCGCGCTGGCCCAGACCATCCTGAACCGCCTGCAAGCTGGAAATCCGGCTTGAGGCTGCCGCAGCCCGGGGGCAGGGGCGACCGCCGACACACGCCCGCCTGATGATCACCGACAGTGCCTACCGGACCGCCGCCGAGACGGTGATTACGAATCGCTGTTTGGAGAGTGGCTGCCGAGCCGGAATCCCCTGGCGGTGACCTCTCCGCCGACTCCCGCGGTCGGGTCGAGTAGGACGGCGACGACGGCGCTCGCCCGTCGTGGGGCTACTGGCCAAGCAGGCGCGATCAGCGTGCAGACAACGGACTCGGCCCTGCCACCGTCAGTCAAAGAGCGCTCAGACTTTCGTCAGGTAGCGCCGTTCCGATGGGTGGTATCGGAGACGGATTCCGGCCCGTGTCCGGCTCCCTGTTCGTTCGCTCGGTGCAGGATCGCTTCCGCCTCCCGTCGGGCAGAGGTAATGATTCCCTCAGCCTGCTCCTCGGCGAGTCGGAGGATCTGTTCCACCCGAGTGCCCAGGCCGCTGAGGGTTGGCCGTTCCCGATCCCGCCGTCGATCCACGGTTTTTGTGGCCGCATCGGCGCCTGCTAGTTCGGTCTTCTCGTCACGATCGGCCAGGCCGTCCCCTATGAGATCGGATTCCTTCGTGCCGACCAGGGAGAGCACGACGCCGAGCGTGGCCACCGCGACGCCGGACCAGAGGGCGGCCGGCCCGAGGGACGGGCCGACCGTGGCACCCACACCGAGCCCGAACAGGGCGGCGGCAGTCTTGGCCGGCTTGCGCACAGGTCCTCCTCGCAAGATGCGGGCGGGCGGCTTCCGGTTCCAGCATGGTGTACGAGTCAAGCTCCTGCGGATCGAGGGAGGTCGCTGTCGCTCGTGCCGGGGTGTTCAGGAACTGCGGCCAGCGGAACCGGTCGCTGTACATAGTGGTGCCGGGTGCCGGGTGCCGGGTGCCGGGTGCTGGCGTCGCCGGCGCCATCGGGACCAGGCCCAGAACCGCTCGAAGGGTCTCCCGGCGTCCCTGGCCAGGGACCGCTGATTTGCCCGGACCGAGTTCAGCGCGGCGACTTTCGGGTCTGTCGCTGGCGGATGAGTCCTGGTCCGTGACGGATACCCGCTTGCAGGCGAGCAGCCTGGTCCGCCTGCCGCTACGTGGCGGCGGTCGGGTAGCCGATGGTAGCGATGTCCTTGCGCAGGTCATCGAGGGTGAGTTGCGGGTTCAGGGTGCGTATCACGGTGTCGGTGAGCGGCCGGTGAGCGACGATGTCCTCCACTGCGGTCCGGTTCAGCTCGATCTCGTAGTAGTCGCTGGCGAACTCGATGTATTGGTCGACGATGTCGTCGAGCAGGATTTCGAGCATGCCGGAACCGTCCGGCCCGGTGTCGTCGTACGGTCCGCGCAGCAGTGGGAAGGTGATGCCGTCGCCGGCGTGCCAACGGTCGTCATCGGATAGCCGCCACAGCACGGCGGTCGCGATGAACTGCCCGTGCTCATCGCAGAAGGCGGGTTCATCCACCTGCGGACGTAGTACGGCGGGGATGCCGTCAAGTAGACCCGGCCACAATTCATGGTCCGGGCCGCCGTAGGGCGACATGGCCGACTCATGGTCAAAGACCCGGATGAACGCTCCGTCGACGGTGAAGACGACCGCCCACTCGTCGCCACTTCCGTTGCTCATCAGCGCCGCCTCGTCCGAACCCCATGTTGAGGTATAGGCGTAGTACGGTGCTCCACCATCGATGGTTCTTTCCAGCACGGCCAGTGCTTTACAGCGCTGCCGCAGCCGTCCGATGTTCGGCAATCTGGTGGCGATGTCGTACGCGGTCACCGGCTGACCCTACTGCCGCTGCGGCGGCTCAGATCGCCGGCATGTTCCGGTTGCTGCGGGCGGTAGGCGGTGGAGGATCATGTGGGGGATGGGCAGTGTCGTGGAGCTGCGGAGTCCGGTCGACGTTGCGCAGCTCCGCGCCCGGCTGGGGGATGCGGATGTCATCCAGTTCCAGTCGCCGCTCACCGAGGCGGAGTATCGGTCGGTGGCCGCGCTCCTGGGGATCATCCGATGGTTCCGCTGCGGGTCTACGGGTTCGATGACGACCTTGCGACGCTGCGGTTCCTGCGTTGGTTTCCACATGTTCGCCGGTTCAGCGTCGCGGGTCTGTGGCGCCTGACTGATCTGGCCCCGTTGGATCAGTTGAGTGCTGACGTGGAGTTCCTTGACATCGGCGAGACCCGAAGGCCTCTCGACCTCGCTCCTGTTGCCCAGTTTCGTCGGCTTCGCCGGCTGAGGGTCGCCGAGCACCGGCGCGGGCTTCCCGAACTGCTTCACGTCAACCCGGGTCTGCGGGAGCTGTCGCTGTGGCGGCTTCCCGTCAACCACGTCCTGCCCGTCATTTCCTTGCCACACCTGCAGGCTTTGGCGCTGACCCTCGGCTCGTTGACGAACACCGAATGGCTGACCCAGATCCCCACACTTCGCTACCTGGCCCTGCGCCGGGTTCGAAAGCTCAGCGACCTCACCCCGGTGACACGTTTGCTGGCACTGCAGTGGCTCTGGCTGGAAACGCTCACCGCCGAACGGCTTCCGGACTTCGGCTCCAACACTTTGCTGATACGGGCCGAATGCCTCGGGATGCGTCACCTCCGCCACCCGGCAGCCCTCCAAGGACTCGCCGCCGCACCGCAGTTGCGGGAGCTTATGGTCACAGCGCCGCATCTGCCAGTCGACGCGATCCTCCCCTTTGTTGAGCACCCGACACTGGAGCGCGCCGGGATCGTACTGGGCAGCCAACAGCGCGACCGCGACGCCGATAACCTTCTGCGGTTGCCACCACCACGCCCGGACACGCAGTTCGCCGCAACGCACGAGCTGACCCGCATCCTGTAACCCCCGCCCCCTGCTGAGACACCAATTCCACCCGGTGGTGCCCTAACCAGCGCATCCGCTGTAACGACCACTTCGACGGACCCGAAGATTTCAGCCATGGTGCTCCCGGTCGTCAGCCGGGCGACGTCCGCTCATGGCGAGATGCGGATGCCCGTATCAGCAAGCTCCGCCGTCGGCGTCGTAACGGGCGCGTGCGTTGCGAATGTCGTGCTCGTGGGTTTCCGCCCAGCGGCCGACCTCGATGATGAGTGGCAACAACGATCGCCGCAGGTCGCTGAGGGCGTAGTCAACATGCGCAGCAGGGCCGGAATTCGGTGTCCGGTCCACCAGCCCGTCGCGCACCAGCGCCCGCAACGTGCTGGTGAGGATCCGTCGGCTCAACCCGTCCACGGCCCGATCGAGCTCGTTGAACCCGTACGGCCGATGCGCGAGCACCGCCATCAGCAACACGCTCCACTTGTCGCCGGTGCGCCGTAGCACGTCCGCGGCCGCGCACGAGGATCGGTCCTGTACCGAAACCGGCACCGGGAGGAGTGGAGACATCAATGTTCCTTCTTTCGCCGTCCTCACCGTCAGCCGAAGATCGAGCGTACCGGCAAGTGGAAGGGACATCCTGTGCGCACATTGGTCATCACCGGCGGAACCCAGGGCATCGGCAAGGCGCTGGCTCTGCACTATCTGGGCCGAGGCGACCGAGTCATCGCCGTCGGAACGAACCAGATCAAGGGTGAAACGCTACTCGCCGAAGCCGATCGGCTCGCCGCCGGCGACCGGTGTTCGTTCCTGCCCGCCGACCTCAGCTCGCCGACGATGACTATCCGGGTCGCCGACCACCTACGCACGGGGTACCCGAGTATCGACGCCCTTGTGTTCGGCGCCTTCCGCTATCAGACTAAGCGTCAGGAGACTGCCGAGGGAATTGAGCGCACCTTCGCACTGTACGTGCTCAGCCGGTACCTGCTCGCCGAGGAACTACGCGCCGCACTGGAACGTGCGCCACACCCAGTCATCGTGAACCTGTGCGGCACCGGCAGCAAGGCCGGCCGGCTGCACTGGGACGACCTCCAACTCCGGGGACGCTACCGGCCCTTGGTCGCCACCATGCAGGGCGCCCGCGCCAACGACCTGCTCGGCGTCGCCTTCACCGACGAGCATCCCGACAGCCCCATCCGGTACATGCTGTACAACCCCTTGTTCGTGAACACGGGACTCGCCGAACCATTCAGGCAACCGACCCGAACTGCGGTAAGGGTCATGGCAAAGCTGTTCGCCACGCCGGTTGATAAGGCGATCGAGCCGATCGCCGACCGGATTGACACACCATCCGACTCCGCACTGTCCGCCTTTCAGGTACGCCGCACGATCGACGTCACCGGCCCGGCCTTCGACCTGAACGCCGCCCGCCGACTGACCAGCACACTACGTAACTTAATCATCAAGAGCGTCGAGACATAGGCAAGGATCGAACGACACTGAGCGGTCGCTGCTCCCACGACGCTCACGCCCACACCGAAACCGTCCGCCTCGGCAGACCGCGCATTCGCGCATCCGCGCATCCGCACATTCCGCAGAGCGGCGCGGTCATGCCGAGTTCGGATGACGCGACACCAGTTCGATGCAGTGACCAAGAGGTCGGTGGCATTCTCAGCAGATCTCGCGTGTCGCACCACCCGTGGAAGACCCAGGCGTCGTCACGGGTACAGACCGGAACAATGGGGGATCAATGTCGCACGCCTCTGCCGCGATGCATTTGGCGTCAGCGGACGATGACAAGGTTGGCCATGTCGACGACCGGCCGGTAGCCGAGGGCGGCGTAGATCTTGTTCGAGGTCGGGTTGGCTTGGTCGGTGAACAGACAAACCCGCGCACCCTCAGCCTGGATTCGGCGGGAAACCTCGGCGACCGCGTTGCTGGCCCAACCACGCCCGCGCTGGGCTGGCGGCGTATATACCGGGCCCACACGGGCCACCCCGAACGACGGTGGGTTGGCACCGGTGAGGTGCACCGCCTCCCCAGTCTCGTCGACCCAGAACCACAGCCGTCCGGCTTGGAGCCGGCGCAGCATCTCCGCCCGGTCGGGCATTGCGTGCGCACTGGAACCGCGCGGGCGACCCGCCTGTTCGTCGGCGTCGCCCATGAACGCGGCGAACCACTCCGTGACCAGTCCGACGTCGTCCTGGGTCGCGGCCACCAAGCCGCCAGGCACAGGTGACGGCCACGCCAACTCGCCGAGCTCGTGCAGCCGCGTCTGCTGGCTGACCTGGACTCGACCTCCACCGAGCCGGGTCAGCTCGCCGGCGCACAGTTCAACGGCAGGTAGGGCCCCGTTGACCGCGAGTACCTCCTCCCTGCGCTCGTGCAGTGCGTGGGCGAGCGCAACGGCCGCCTCGTCGGGCATGGGCAGCAGGAATGGCGGGTAGGGGGCATACGGCGCGTTGCGCATCCCGGCACCGACCACGGCGCCGGAATCGTCGCTGACCACCAGCCACCAGTTGCGGTCGGGCTGCGAGATCTCCTCGGCCCGCTGCGACAACCGCCGGTGCGCGATGGTGGTCACAACCGTGCTGACGACCGGATCGGCGCCCAGGTAGTCACCCGCTGCGGCCAGGAATTCGCCCGGATCGGTGAGGAACCGTAGCCGCAGTCCGGCCATCGGAGTAGTGCTCATCTACGTACGCTAGTGCCGTGACCGCGAAAGCTCACGCCGCCTGGCCGACACGCCGTCCGGCCTGTCGGCCAGGCGGCGTCGCGGCGGTCAGGCGGTGGCAGATCTTGTACGCGTGCGGCGGCTGAGTGACCAGGAAGGTCAGCAGCTGCTCAGAATCACCCGCCGGGGAACCGTTTCCCCGCTGCGACTGCGGCGGGCGATGGTCGTGCTCGCCTCGGCCGGTGGGATCACAGTGGCTGCCATCGCCCGCCTCGTCCACGCCGATGAGGACACGATTCGGCAGGTCATCCACCTGTTCAACGAGATCGGGATGTCTAGTCTGGACCCTCAATGGGCGGATGGCTGTCCCCGCCAGATCAGTCCTGACGAAGAACAGCCACGGCCTCAATATATCGGTGATGAAGCTATAACGGTGGCCAAGCGGTCGGTAACGCCACGCCGGTTGACACCACCGCGTACCCCGGCCTGTCCGCTGTCAAGCGTGCCGCTGCCGGCGCGGGGTCAGTACCTCGGTGAGTTGGGCGATCAGTTTGTCATCGATGGGTTCGCGACTGATCAGGCGGCGGTAGAACAGGTTTCCGCCGATGAGGCCGGCCAGTAGGTCCGGGTCGCTGTCCGGCGGCAGGTCGCCGCGGTCGATGGCCGCTTGGAAGAGGTTGCTCAGGTGCCGGCGGCGGCTCTCTACGAAGTCGTGAATTAGGGCGCGGAACTGCTCGTCGCGCTCTGCCGCGGCGACGAGGGGTGCCATCAGCGACGCCCACGGACCGGTGGTGACTCCGGCGGCGAGTTGTGTCAGAAAGGCGTGCAGGTCGTCGCGGAGTGAACCGGTGGATACGAGGGCCGGCGGCGTTGGGTTGATCGATGCGAAGGCGTCGAGCACGAGTTGCGGAAGTGTATTCCAGTGTCGATAGATGGTGCTCTTGGCGACACCTGATCGCTGCGCGATCCCTTCCATGCTGAGTCCATCGAAGCCGCCCTCGGCGAGCAGTTGGAGCACGCTGGCCATGGCCCGCTGGCGGGTCCGGGTGATCCGTGGGTCGGGCTCGGTGGTCACCACGGTGTAGCACCGCGGACGGTCAGGTCCAGCCGGCTGGGTTCGGTTCCGCCATGGCCGACGGTGTTGCGCGCCGGGTACGGGGGGCCGGCCGTGGCGAAGTACACATAGCCCTGGGCCGCGGGGGCTTCCAGGGCGGACGGGTCGCTACCCAGTTCCAGTAGCAGCCGCGCTCCGGCCGGCACCATCTCGGCGAACGGCGCCAGGCTGAACCGCACGGTGCTCGGTTCTCCCGGTACGAGCGGTGCCAGCCGCTCGTGGTCGTGCACGATCTCGGTGGATGTGGTGCGTGAGTCGTCCACGATCCGGTGCGCGGCCCGCAACCAGCCGACGCTGAGTACCCGGGCCGGTGAACCGACCGGCCCGATCGTGGACAGTCTGGCCTGGAGGTAGGTGTCTGGTGCGGTGCTGGCCAGGCGCAGCGTCAGATGAGCCGGGCCTGCGAGGTGTGCCTCGCGGGGAAGCGGCTCGGTGAGGTAACGCAGCACCTGCCGGTCGGAGCGGATGAAGGCGCCCGGGCACTCCATGCCGGTCGGAATCGCCGCCCACCAGCGGGTTGTCCCCCCGGCTGCGGGCGGTGTGGCAGCCAGGCCGCCGTACGTGTCGGCGAGCCCGCCGCAGGCGGTCGGTGTGAGGAACAGTCGCCATGTGCCGGCGTCGGGTGCCGGCCAGTCGGCCGCGTTCTCCCACCGCTCCGCGCCGTGCAGCCAGTACCGCACGGGTGGCAGCGCGTCCACACCGTTGTCCACTCCGCAGAGGAACCGGTCGTACCAGGCCAGGATCTCGTCCTGGTAGCGGGTGAACGGCCAGTCGTTGCGCCGAGGGCCGATGAACATCTTTTTCTCGCCGCTGATCCGGTGCCAGGCGTCGAATGCGCCGAACAGGTGCAGCCCCACCATGCTCCACTCACTGCCGATCAGGGCCGGTACCGCGATGCGCTCCACATCCGGCGCCGGGACGTCCGGCCGGTCGACCCCGCTGTCGAGCTGCAAATCTACCCACCGGTCCAGCCACGGTTGTGGCGGGCTGGCCCGGCGGGTCAGCCGCGGCAGTTGGCGGGAGATGACGGCTCGGGTCAGCGCCTGCACGGGCCGGGTACCGACGACGTAGCCGAGGGCGTGTCGCACGTTCGGAGGCAGCCGCACGCCTTGGACCGCTCCGTTGAGCGCGGCGTAGCGACCGAGGAAGCCGGGGTGCGGAACGCCGGCATGCGTCAACACCATCCGGTACAGGTCGGTCGCCGCCCCGAACGGTGCCACCGCCGCCAGCGCGGGCGGCCGCCGCGCCGCCGCGAAAAGCTGGCTGATCGCGAAGTACGACATCCCGGTCATGCCCACGCGACCGTTCGACCACGGCCGGGTCGCCAGCCAGGCGATGACCTCGCACAGGTCGTCGATCTCCGCAGCCCCTAGCATCGGCTGCAACGTTCCCCCCGAACGGGCGGTGCCGCGGGCGTTCACCACCGCTACCACATAGCCACGCCGCGCTAGATGCCGGACGTCACCGGGTTCGTTGAATGGTGCCGGCAACCCGGTCGGCATCAGGTCCTTTTGATATGGGCTCCAGCCGAGCAGGACCGGTCGGGGCTGGTCGGTATCGGGCCGGTACACATCGCCGCGCAGCACCGTGCGGTCCGCAAGCGGGATCGGCACATCGCACTCGGCGCGCACCTTGAACCCGGCCACCCCGGTTGCGGTGGGCGACCAGCCCGCAAGCTGCGGCCCCCGACGCATCGACCGCGGCAGGATCACCGGATTCCGCATGCGAACACCACTGTAGAACGGTAGCGTTTCATAGTGAAACGGTAGCGTTCTATAGGCGATCCGACAAGGTCCGACGCCCTGCCGTCGTAGCTCGTCCACATCGGTCACGCGCCAGAACGTGGACCCGTCAGCCTCGCTCTGCGTCACCGCCGACCATGAGCAGCCCACCGCGTCGAGAAAGCCCAACCAGACGCGAGCCCACGCCCGTACTTGTCTCGCGTCCCGGCGGTCCGGTTGGGCATCCGAGGCGAGAGGTCTAGACCTCATCCGGAGCCGGGTGCCGCTGGTGCGAATCCAGTCGGGGTACGCAGGATCGGATGCCCGAGTGGTCAGGGAGCGGTCTGCAAAAACCGCGTACGCCGGACGCGACCGCCCAATCCAGCAGGTCGTCCAGGAACTTCGTCCGGATGACGATCGAGAAGGCCACACCGAGCCAGCGGCGCCGCGCGGCCTCGTCCGCCAGGGTTGCCGCCGGGAACGAGCGGGATCGGATCTGGAGCACCCAGGAGGCCGCGAATCCGGCACGCCACCCCTCGCCAGAGACAATGGAGGGACGTTGGTCCGCAATTGTTGGCGAAGTCTGGCTGACGATATTTCGCCGGGTATCGCAGTGGTATTCGACGGGCGCGGCGGTCATAGGAGGGTGTGACCGAGACGGCGGACATGACTCGAACCGACGGTGGCGAGCTGTGGTCGGAGGGCGAAGCGTCCTCGCCGGGCGGCAATCAAGTATTGATGCCTCGAACTATTCACGAGGAGGCGAAACTGGAGGCGATAACCAGCAGCTAAATATCCAGGAACGTAAGCGGGCGGGGCCGACGCCCGTTTTCCTAGTGTTCATCTTTCGTCTGTGGAGTTCCAGCTGACCGCTAGAAGGATGGTGGCTCCGTCTCGTGTCGCCGAGGAGAGTTGCATGCCAGACCGCAATTTCGAGCTTATGGCCGGTCAGCTCGGGATCTGGCATGCCCAGCAAATGCGCCCCGAAAGTAATTTGTATCACATCGCCGAATGCATTGAAATCCGCGGCGATTTGAACGTCGGCACCTTCCAGGATGCGCTGCGCCGGGTGGTCGCTGAGGTCGACGCCTTTCACCTTCGGTTCGACGTGGACGAGTTGGGGCGGCCGCGCCAGCGGTTCGAGCCACCTGCCGGCTGGTCGCCGGTGCTTGTCGACCTGACCGGCGAAGCGGACCCCGAGGCCGCTGCGCAGGCGTGGATGCGCGCCGACGTGGTCCGTGCCGCCGGTCTGGATGATGGGCCGCTGTTTACGCTGGCGCTCCTGACGGTCGGAGCCGACCATCACTACTGGTATCAGCGCACCCACCACATCATCGGCGACGGGTTCGGCGGAGCCATTGTGGCTGCCCGTGTCGCCGACCTTTACTCGGCGCTGCTCGCGGGTGTCGAGCCGGACCTGCTGGCACCGCCCTCGATGCGTGTCCTGGCCGAGGCGGACGCCGCCTACCGCAGCTCGGACGCGTTCGAAGCCGACCGCGAGTTTTGGTCGAGAGCACTGGTCGGAGCGCCGGAACCGAAGAGCTTGAGCGGCCGGCGGATGGTCCCGTTTCCGGACCGCCTCGCGCGGCACACCGACGAGCTGCCGCCTGCGGAGGCGGGCGAGCTACGGGCCGCGGCGCGCCGTCACGGCACCGCGCTGACCGTGCTGGCGGTAGCAGCGGCGGCGCTGCTGCTGCACCGCTCGACCGGGGCCCGCGACGTCGTGGTCGGGCTTCCGGTCGTCGCGCGTACGGGCAATCTCCAGCGAGGCACGCCGGGCATGATGGCCAACGTGCTGCCGATCCGCCTCGCGGTCGCCCCCGGTGACACGGCGGCCGAGTTGGTGCGGCAAACCTCGCGGGTCGTCCGCAGCGCGCTGAGGCACCAGCGTTACCGCTACGAGGATATGGTGCGCGACCGGCCGGTGGGCAGCCGGCACGGTCTTTATCCGCTGCTCGTCAACGTCATGGAATTCGACTACGACTTCCGCCTCGGAGCAGCCCGCACCGACGCCCACAACGTGGCCGGGTTGCACTTCGACGACGCATCAATATCCATCTACCGGCGAGCGTCGGATGGTGCGCTGCGCCTTGTCGCCGATGTCAATCCTGAGCTCTACGACGAGTCGTCGACAAGGCGGCTGACGCGTGATTTCCGGACGGCTCTGGCCTGGCTGGAGAGGAATGACCCGAAGCGGCCGATCAGCCAGTTTACGCTCCTGGCGGACGGCGAGCGTGACCTGATTCTGCACGCATGGAACGACACGGCCCACGACGTTCCGCCGGCGTCCCTCGCGGAAATGGTCGAGGCACAGGTGACGGCGTCGCCTGACGCGCTTGCTGTCGATGGCATGTCGTACGCGGAACTCAATGCGCGGGCGAACCGGTTGGCGCGTCAGTTGGTGGCCGACGGTGTCGGGCCGGAGTCGATCGTCGGGGTCAGTTTGCCGCGGTCGCCGGAACTGGTCGTGGCGCTGCTGGCGGTCCTCAAGGCGGGCGGCGCCTACCTGCCGATCGACCCGGACTATCCGCCGGGAAGGATCGCGCTGCTGATCGAGGAGGCCCGGCCCGTCACGGTGATCGACGATGTCGCCGTGCCCGACGGCCCGGACCACAACCTCGACATACGTGTGCTACCCGAACATCCGGCCTACGTCATCTACACGTCCGGCTCGACCGGCCGCCCCAAGGGTGTGGTGATCCGCCACGCTGGTGTGGTGAATTACCTGGCCCGGGCGAGCGAGGTTTATCCCGGCCTCTCCGACGACGTGCGGTTCCACTCATCGATCGGGTTCGACACCACTGTCACGTCGGTGTTCGGGGCACTGGTTTCCGGTGGTCGGGTTGTCACCGACGAGCGCACGACCGCCTTCCTCAAGGTCACGCCGAGCCACCTGAGTGCTCTGTCCGAAGCGCCGGGCAAGCTGCTGATAGTCGGTGGTGAGGTTCTGCGTTACGACCAGGTGCCGGCCGGTGTGCCGGTAATCAACAGCTACGGTCCGACCGAGACGACCGTGGCCTGCACCGACTTCACGGTCGACGGCCCGAACGGCGGGGTGGTGCCGATCGGCCGCCCGATGTGGAACACCCGCGTCTACGTTCTGGACGCCGCACTGCAACCCGTCCCAGCCGGTGTGCCGGGCGAGCTGTACGTCGCGGGCGCGGGCCTGGCTCGCGGCTATCTCGGCCGCCCGGCGTTGACGGCGGAGAGGTTCGTGGCGTGCCCGTTCGGCGAAGGCGGCCGGATGTATCGCACCGGCGACCTTGCGAAGTGGTGCCCGGACGGAGTTCTGGAGTTCCTGGGCCGCACCGACGACCAGACAAAGGTCCGCGGCTACCGGATCGAGCTGGGTGAGGTCGAGGCCGCGCTGGCCACGCACCCGTCCGTGCGCCAGGTGGCGGTTGGTGTGCACGGCCAGCAACTGGTGGCCTATGTGGTGCCATCGGTGGACCCGGCCGACCTGCGCGAGCACGCCGCCGGCATCCTGCCCTCCTACATGGTCCCCGGCGCGATCGTCGCTCTGGACGCGTTGCCGCTGACGATCAACGGCAAGGTCGATCGCCACGCCCTGCCCGCCCCCGACTTCACCGCGGCCGTCACCGCGCGTGCCCCCCGCAGCGTGCGTGAGCAGATCGTGTGCGAAGTCTTCGCCGACGTGCTTGGTCTGGAACGGGTCGGCGTGGACGACAACTTCTTCGAGCTCGGCGGCCATTCGCTGCTGGCCGTCCCGTTGGTCGAACGGCTCCGTGGGCGGCAGGTCGCGGTCGACGTGCGCACGCTGTTCCTGCACCCGACTCCGGCCGGCCTGGCGGCAAGCACGGCTCGCGCCGACGTGGCGGTGCCTGCGCGTCGTCAGTTGTCCCGTCCGTTGACGGCGGACATGTTTCCGCTTGTGGATTTGAGCGCCGAAGAGGTGGCGCTGCTGCCCGCCGACATCGTGGACGTCTACCCCCTCTCCTCGCTGCAGGAGGGCATCTACTTCCATCACCTGATCAACCCGGACAACGATGTCTACGTCCTCTCGGCCGAGCTGCGGTTCGACTCGTCGGCCCGACTTGACGGCTTCCTCGCGGCGTTGCAGCAGGTGGTCGACCGGCACGAGATCCTGCGCACCTCGATCCACAGCCAGGGCTTCCGCCGCCCGGTGCAGGTGGTGCATGAGCGGGCGATCGTGCCGGTCACCTACGGCGGTGAGCCGCCCGCCTCGATCGACCTGAGCCGGGCACCGCTGCTGCGCGTCCACGTCACCGGAGACCGGGCGCTGATGCGGATCCACCACATCGTGCAGGACCACACCGCCCTCGACGTACTGCTCGGCGAGGTGCGCGCCGTCCTCGCCGGGACCGCCGCCGAGCTGCCTGAGCCCGTTCCGTTCCGTGACTTCGTGGCCCGGGCGCGATTGGGCGTTTCGGAGGAGGCGCACGAGAGACACTTCGCGGCGCTGCTCAGCGACGTGACCGAGCCGACCGCGCCGTACGGGCTGCTCGATGTCCAGGGTGACGGGACCGGCCTCGATGAGGCCTCACTGCCCCTGGACGCCGACCTGTCCGCGCACATACGAGGTGTCGCGCGCAAGCATCGGGTCAGCCCCGCCGCGGTGTTCCACGCCGTGTGGGCGCGCGTGCTGGCGGCGATCACCGGACACGACGACGTCGTCTTCGGCACGGTCCTGTTCGGGCGGAGTGGCGCCGGCGGCGGCGAGCGGACCCCCGGCCTTTTCATCAACACCCTTCCGGTACGCGTCGACACGCGCACCGCCTCCCTCGAAAACCTGCAACGACAGCTGACCGACCTGCAGGTGCACGAGCACACCCCGCTGGCCCTCGCCCAGCGCACCGCCGGCGTAGCCCCGCTGTTCACGACCTTGTTCAACTTTCGGCACAGCACCCGCGATGGCCTTGCCCTCGACGGCGTCGAGGTGCTGCGCGCCGAGGAGCGCACCAACTATCCGATCGCGGTGACCGTCGACGACTACGGCGACGACTTCGCGTTCACCGTCCAGGCGACCCGACCCGCCGACGCCGAGAAGCTCTGCGCGATGCTGCACACCGTCGTCGCGGCAGTGGTCGCGGGCACGCCGCTGGACAGCGCTGACGTGGTCACCGCCGCCGAACGCGCCGAGCTGGTCGCCGCCGGGCAGGGGACCCGCCGCAACGTGCCGCCGGCCGTCCTGCCCGCCATGGTCGAGCGGCACGCGGCCGCGACGCCCGACGCGACCGCCCTCGTCTGGCCGGCCGGGCGGATGTCGTACGGGGAACTGAATGCCCGGGCGAACCGGCTGGCCCACCGCCTGATCGCCCAGGGTGTGGGCCCGGAGACCGTGGTGGCCGTGCTGCTGCCCCGCTCGGCCGACCTGGTCGTCAGCCTGCTCGCGATCGTCAAGGCCGGTGGCGCCTACCTGCCGATCGACCCCGGCTATCCGCAGGCCCGCATCGACTACCTGCTCGACGACGCGAGACCGACAGTGGTGATCGACGCGGTGCCCGAACTGGGCGACGAGGACGACGGCAACCCCGGCGTCGACGTGCGGCCCGACCACCCCGCCTACGTCATCTACACCTCTGGCTCGTCCGGGCGGCCCAAGGGAGTCACCGTGGCGCACCGGGGCGTCGCCCGGCTTGCGCGGGACACCGACTACGTGACGATCGGCCCACGCGACGTCGTCGGCCAGCTGTCCTCGGTGTCGTTCGACGCCGCGGTGTTCGAGATCTGGGGCGCGCTGCTGAACGGCGCGGCTCTGGCGCTCGCTCCGCAGCGGGTGCTCGACGGCGCCGCGCTGCGCGCGTGGATCGCCGACGCGGGCGTCACCACGGCGCTGCTGCCGACCGGGCTGTTCCACGAGATCGTCGACACCGACGCGGCGGCCCTGACCGGGCTGCGCACCGTCCTGGCCGGCGGCGACACGCTGTCGGGGCCGCGGGCCCGCCGCGCGCTGGCCGCCCTGCCCGGGGTGCGCCTGCTCAACGCATACGGACCGACTGAGACCACGGTCATCGTCACCGCTCACGAGGTGCGCGCCGACGAGACGGCGTCCGGGGTGCCGATCGGGCGCCCGATCGCCGACACCCGGGTGTATGTGTTGGATTCGCGTCTGCGGCCGGTGCCGCCGGGGGCGCCGGGCGAACTCTACGTCGCGGGTGACGGCCTGGCGCGCGGCTATGGGGGTCGTCCGGGACTGACCGCGGAACGGTTCGTGGCCGACCCGTTCGGCGGCCCGGGGGAGCGGATGTACCGCACCGGCGACCTCGTCCGCTGGGACGACGCTGGCCGCCTCGAGTTCCTGGGGCGGGCCGACGCGCAGGTCAAGGTCCGCGGCTTCCGCATCGAGCTGGGTGAAGTCGAGGACGCTGTCGCCGGGCACCCCGGCGTGCGCCAGGCCGCCGTCGTCGTGCAGGGGCAGAACCTCGTCGCGTACGTGGTCCCGGCCGTCGACCCGGCTGAGGTGATCGCGCACGTGGGAAGCATTCTGCCCGCCCACATGGTGCCCGTCGCGGTGGTCGGGCTCGACGCGCTGCCGCTCACCGTTCACGGCAAGCTCGACCGCAAGGCTCTGCCCGTTCCGCAGTTCGCAGCCACCGCCGCCAGCCGGGCGCCCGCCACACCGGCCGAGGAACTGCTCTGCCAGGTGTTCGCCGAGGTCCTCGACCACGACGTCATCGGCGTCGACGACAACTTCTTCGAGCTGGGCGGCCATTCTCTGCTGGCCGTGCGGCTTGTCGAACGCCTGCGCACGCGCGGCGTCGCGGTCGACATCCGCACCCTCTTCACCACTCCGACGCCGGCCGGCCTGGCCGCCGCGGCCGGCCAGGGCGACATCGACGTACCGCCGACCCTCATCCCGGCCGACGCCGAGCGCATCACCCCCGAGATGGTCCCGCTGGCCGGCCTGAACACCGCCGACCTCGACCGGATCGCCGCCCACATTCCCGGCGGCGCGGCCAACATCGCGGACATCTATCCGCTCGCCCCGCTGCAGGAAGGCATCTTCTTCCACCACCTGATGGGCGGCGGCCGCGACGACGTCTACGTCATCCCGGTGACGCTGGCCTTCGACAGCAGGGCCCGGTTCGACGCCTTCGCCGCGGCCCTGCAACGGGTCATCGACCGGCACGACATCCTGCGCACTGCGATCGTGTGGGAGAGCCTGCCCGAGCCGATGCAGGTGGTGCAGCGCGAAGCCCACCTCAGCGCCGAAACCGGGATGGACCTCGGCCGGGCGCCGCTGATCCGCGTGCAGGCGATCGACGAGTCGAGGACCGGCCGGGTGGTCGCCCAGCTGCGGATCCACCACCTCGTCCTAGACCGCACCGGGCTCGACACCGTCCTGGCCGAGGTGCGCGCCTTCCTCGACGGCGAAGCCGACCGGCTGCCCGAGCCGCTGCCGTTCCGCACCTTCGTCGCGCAGACCCGGCTGCGGGTCTCCCGGGACGAGCACCGCCACCACTTCGCCGCCCTGCTCGGCGACGTCACCGAGCCGACCGCCCCGTTCGGCCTGACCGACACCAGCGTCGACCCGGCCGGCCTTCACCACGACAGTCTCGCCCTCGACGCTGGGCTGGCCGCTCGGCTGCGCGAACAGGCCCGACTGCGCTCGGTCAGCCCGGCCACGCTCTTCCACGTCGTCTGGGGGCAGGTGCTCGCCGCTGTCTCCGGCCGCGACGACGTCGTCTTCGGCACCGTGCTGCTCGGCCGCCTGCAGGCCGGGGCGGGTGCCGACCGGGTGCCCGGACCGTTCGTCAACACCCTGCCCGTACGCATGCGCGCCGATGGTGACATCGCCGCTGCGGTGACCGCGATGCGCGACCAGCTCGCCGCGCTGATGGCGCACGAGCACGCGCCGCTCGCCGTTGCCCAGCAAGCCAGCGGGGTCACGCCGCCCGCGCCGCTGTTCACCGCGATCCTCAACTACCGCCACGCCGGCGCGGCCACCGGCGACGACCGCCACGGCCTCGCCGGCGTGGAGATCGTGGAGCGGGGCGGCGGCACGAACTATCCGCTCACCCTGTCGGTGGACGACACCGGGGACGGCTTCACCATCGGCGTCCAGAGCGCCGTGGCGGCTCCGCTGGGCGTGATGGTCGCGAAGGCCGCGGACGGTGTCGTGGCTCGGCTTGAGGGCCGGGCTACCGGCGACCTCGACGTGCTCGACGAGGCCGAGCGCGCGCTGGTGCTGCACGAGTGGAACGACACAACCGTCGAGGTTCCCGGCCGTACGCTGTCGCACCTGTTCGAGGAACGGGCGGCCGCCCGGCCCGACGCGGTCGCGGTCATCTTCGACGGGCAACCGGTCACCTATCGGGAGCTGAACGAGCGGGCCAACCGCCTGGCCCGCCTGCTCGCCGCGCAGGGCGCCGGCCCCGAGCGCGTCGTCGCGGTCGTGCTCGAGCGGTCGGTCGATTTGGTCGTCACGCTGCTGGCCGTGCTAAAGACCGGTGCTGCCTACCTGCCGGTCGATCCGGACCACCCGGCCGAGCGGATCGCGGCGATGCTCGCTGACGCCGCCCCCGCCGTGGTCGTCGACGGACTCGTCGACGCGTCCATGATGGACGACAGCAATCTGGCCGCTGGCGTGTTGCCAGAGAACCCGGCCTACGTCATCTACACCTCCGGTTCCACCGGCCGCCCCAAGGGCGTGGTCATCGACCACCGCGGCATCGTCAACCGGCTCGCCTGGATGCAGGCCACCTACGGGCTGACCGCCGCCGACCGGGTGCTGCAGAAGACCCCGTACGGCTTCGACGTGTCGGTCTGGGAGTTCTTCTGGCCCCTGATCGAGGGCGCCACCCTGGTGGTCGCGCGGCCCGGCGGGCACCGCGACCCCGCCTACCTGGCTGACCTCATCGTTCGTGAGGGGGTGACCGTCTCCCACTTCGTGCCGTCGATGCTGCGGGAGTTCCTGCACGAGCCGGCCGCCGCGGCGTGCCGGGGTTTGCGTCAGGTCTTCTGCTCCGGCGAGGCGCTGCCGGCCGACCTGCACGATCGTTTCCGCACGCTGCTGCCCGCGTCGCTGCACAACCTCTACGGCCCGACCGAAGCGTCCGTCGACGTCACCGCGTGGACCGCCGACCCCGGCGAACGACCCGCGGTGATCCCGATCGGCCGTCCGGTCTGGAACACTCGCGCCTACGTGCTTGACGCCCGGCTGCGGCCCGTCCCGGCCGGTGTGCCCGGCGAGCTCTACCTGGCCGGCGTGCAGCTGGCCCGCGGTTATCTCGGCCGGGCCGCGCTGACCGCAGAACGGTTCGTGGCCTGCCCGTTCGGGCGCGGCCGCATGTATCGCACCGGCGACCTGGCCCGCTGGGGCGCCGACGGCAACCTCGAATATCTGGGTCGCACCGACGACCAGGTGAAGGTGCGCGGGTTCCGCGTCGAGCTGGGCGAGATCGAGGCCGCGCTGGCCGCCCAGCCCGGCGTGCGCCAGGCCGCGGCAGCCGTGGACGACCAGCGGATCGTCGCCTACGTGGCACCCCCGGTCGACGATGCCGAGCTGATCGGCGCGCTGCGCGCGACGCTGCCCGAGTACATGATCCCGGCCACGGTGGTGGGCCTGGACGCGCTGCCCCTCACCGTCAACGGCAAGCTCGACCGGCGGGCGCTGCCCAAGCCGTCGTTCGCCGCTGCCACCGCCTACCGGGCACCGGCCAACGCCCGCGAAGAGCTGCTGTGTCAGGCCTTCGCGCAGGTGCTCGGCACCGAACGCGTCGGCCTGGACGACGACTTCTTCGCACTCGGCGGGCATTCGCTACTCGCCACCCGCCTGGTCAGTCGGCTGCGCGCGATGCTGGGCGTGGAGGTGCCGATCCGCGACGTCTTCGAGGCGCCCACCGTGGCTGGGCTGTCCGCCCGGATCAGCGGGGCGGGTGCGTCCCGCCCGCCGCTGACGGCCCGGCCCCGGCCGGAGGTCGTCCCGCTGTCGCACGCGCAGCAGCGGCTCTGGTTCCTGCACCGCCTGGACGAGACGAGCGCGGCCTACCACATGCCGATCGTCCTGCGCCTCACCGGCTCCCTGGACGAGAGTGCCCTCGAAGCCGCCCTGAACGATGTCGTAGCCCGGCATGAGGTGCTGCGTACGGTCGTCGACGGGCCCGCCAGTCAGCGGATCCTGGAACCGGCCGTCCGGATTGTGGTCGCCGCGCTCGACGATTCCGCTATCACCGACGCGATCGGCAAGCCGTTCGACCTCGCGCACGATCTGCCGCTGCGGGCGTGGCTCTTGCGCGGTGACGGCGACGAGACCGTGCTGGTGTTGGTGCTGCACCACATCGCCGGGGATGGCTGGTCGATGGGGCCGCTCGCCCGCGACCTGTCCGACGCCTACCGGGCCCGCCTCGCCGGCCACGAGCCGGACCGGGCGCCGCTGCCGGTGCAGTACGCGGACTACGCCCTGTGGCAGCACAACCTGCCCGTCGACGGCCAACTGGAGTACTGGCGCAAGGAACTCGACGGGCTGCCCGAGCAGCTGACCCTGCCGCTCGCCCGGCCGCGGCCCGCCATCACCTCGCACCGGGGCGGAATCCTGCGGCTGCATGTGAACGCCGACCAGCACGGGCGCCTCACCGAACTGTGCCGTGCCCGGGGCGTCACGCTCTACATGGCGTTGCAGGGCGCGCTGGCGGTGCTGCTGTCGCGGCTCGGGGCCGGCACCGACATCGCGGTCGGCACGCCGATCGCCGGGCGCACCGACGAGGCCCTCGACGACCTGGTCGGCTTCTTCGTCAACACGCTCGTCGTGCGCACCGACCTGACCGGGCGGCCCACCTTCGCGACAGTGCTCGATCGGGTGCGCGAGACAGTGCTTTCCGCGTACGCCAACCAGGACGTTCCGTTCGAGCGCCTCGTCGAGGAGTTGGCGCCGTCCCGGTCGACCGCCCGCCACCCGCTCGTGCAGGTGCTGCTGTCGGTTCGCAACCAGCCGGCGCCGGTGCTCGACCTGCCCGGGGTGCGGGTGTCGCCCATCCCGCTGGAGCAGGTCGGTCCGGTGACGTCGCGGTTCGACCTGTCCTTCGAGTTCGCCGAGGTGCCCGGCGGTGGACTGGACGGCCGGGTCACGTACGCGACCGATCTGTTCGACGCAGCCTCGGCGCAAGAGGTCGCCGACCGGCTGACGCGCGTGCTCGACGCCGTGGTGGCCGACCCGGACCGGCCCGTGGACGGCCTCGACCTACTGTCGCCGGCCGAACACGACCAGATCGTGTACGGCTGGAACGACACCGCCCGCCAGGTTGGCGAGACCACCCTGCACGGCATGGTCGAGGCGCAGGCGGCGGCGACCCCGGAGGCTCTCGCGGTCGACGACCTGTCGTATCGGGAGCTCAACTCGCGGGCGAACCGGCTGGCCCGGCACCTGGTGAGCGAGGGCGTCGGCCCGGAGTCGATCGTCGCCGTGCGACTGCCCCGGTCGCCGGAGTTGGTCGTGGGGCTGCTGGCGGTGCTCAAGGCCGGTGGGGCGTATCTGCCGTTGGACCCGGCCCAGCCAGCCGAGCGCATCCTGGACGAGGCGCGCCCGCACATCGTCATCGACGAGGTGGTCGTGCCGGACGGGCCCGACCATGACCTCGGCGTGCGGGTGTCGCCGGAGCATCCGGCCTATGTCATCTACACCTCGGGTTCGACCGGTCGTCCCAAGGGTGTCGTGATCCGGCATGCGGGTGTCGTCAACTATTTGGCGAGGGCTCGGGCCGTTTACCCGGGGCTGGCTGATGAGGCCCGGTTCCATTCGTCGGTGGGGTTCGACACGACGGTGACGTCGGTGTTTGGTGCCTTGGTCGCGGGTGGCCGGGTGGTGACCGAGGAGCGGCGGACGGCGTTCTTGAAAGTCACGCCCGGTCATCTGGCTGCTTTGTCCGACATTCCGGAGAAGCTGCTCATGGTGGGTGGCGAGGCGCTGCGCTATGACCAGCTCCCCGCCGGGGTGTCGGTGGTCAACAGCTACGGCCCGACCGAGACGACGGTGGCGTGTACCGACTTCACGGTCGACGGCCCTGGCGAGGGCGTCGTGCCGATCGGCCGCCCGATGTGGAACACCCGGGTGTACGTGTTGGATGCTGCGCTGCGTCCGGTTCCGCCCGGTGTGGCGGGGGAGTTGTACGTCGCGGGCGCGGGTCTGGCGCGTGGTTATCTCGGCCGTCCGGCGCTGACGGCGGAGCGGTTCGTGGCGTGCCCGTTCGGCGGAGGTGGCCGGATGTATCGCACCGGCGACCTTGCGACGTGGCGCCCGGACGGTGTGCTGGAGTTCCTGGGCCGCACCGACGACCAGGTGAAGGTGCGCGGCTACCGCATCGAGCTGGGCGAGGTTGAGGCCACGGTCGCCAAACACCCGTCCGTCCGTGAGGTCGCGGTCACCGTTCATGCCCAGCAACTGGTCGCCTACGTCGTGCCCCCGGTCGACGCCGCCGACCTGCGCGCCTACGTAGCCCGCACCCTGCCCGACTACATGGTCCCCGCCGCCGTCGTTGCCCTGACCGAGCTGCCGCTCACGGTCAACGGCAAGGTCGACCGTCGCGCCCTGCCCGCCCCGGACTACGCCGCGGCCGTCACCGATCGGGCGCCACGCGGCACCCGCGAGCAGATCGTGTGCGAGGTCTTCGCCGCCGTCCTCGGCCTCGACCGGGTCGGCCTGGACGACGACTTCTTTGCCCTGGGCGGCCACTCCCTGCTTGCGGTCGCCCTGGTCGAGCGGCTCCGGGACCGGCAGATCGCCGTCGACGTCCGCACCCTTTTCCTCCACCCGACCCCGGCCAGCCTGGCCGCGAGTGCCGGTCGCGCCGAGGTTCCGGTCCCGCCGCGCCGCCCGCTGTCCCGCCCGTTGACGCCCGAGATGTTCCCGCTGGTCGACCTCACCGCCGACGAGGTGGCCCTGCTGCCCGACGACGTGGTCGACGTCTACCCCCTCGCACCGCTGCAAGAAGGCATGTACTTCCACCACCTGATGAACCGGGAGAACGACGTCTACGTCCTGCCGGTCGAACTCGCCTTCGACTCGCGCCAACGCCTCGACGCCTTCGTGGCCGCCCTGAAACAGGTCGTGGATCGGCACGAGATCCTGCGCACCTCGATCCGCAGCTTCCGCGAACCCGTCCAGGTGGTGCACGAGCGGGCGATAATCCCCGTCACCTACGGAGACGAACCGTCGGACCCGATCGACCTGAGCCAGCCGCCGCTCGTGCGCGTCCACGTCACCGGTGACCGAGCCCTCGTGCGGATCCACCACATCGTGCAGGACCACACCGCCCTCGACGTGCTGCTCGGCGAGGTGCGCGCCTTCCTCGACGGAACGGCCGGCGAGCTGCCCGAGCCGGTGCCGTTCCGCGACTTCGTGGCCCGCGCCCGACTGGGCGTCGGCGAGGACGAGCACGAGAAACACTTCCGCACGCTGCTCGGCGACGTCGAGGAACCGACCGCCCCGTACGGCCTGCTGAACGTCCAGGGCGACGGCTCCGGCATCGCCGAATCGTCCGAGACGCTGCCCGCCGAACTGTCCGCGGCGATTCGCGAGACGGCCCACCGGCACGGGGTCAGCCCCGCCACACTGTTCCACGCCGTCTGGGCCCGGGTACTGGCCGTCATCGCCGGCCGCGACGACGTCGTCTTCGGCACCGTCCTGTTCGGGCGCATGGGCCTGAGCGGCGGCGAGCGCACCCCCGGCCTGTTCATCAACACCCTGCCCGTACGCCTGGACACCCGCACAGTGACGGCGGCCGAGGCCGTGGCCGAGATGCGGCGGCAACTCGCCGACCTGCAATGGCACGAGCACGCGCCCCTGGCCGTGGCCCAGCGGGCCGCCCCGATCAGCCCGCTGTTCACCACCCTGCTCAACTACCGACACAGCACCCCGGGCAGCGTCAGCGCCGCCCTCGACGGCGTCGAGGTGCGCAGCGTCTATGAACGCACCAGCTACCCGATCACGGTCATGGTCGACGACCTGGGCGACGACTTCACGGTCACGGTGCAGTCGGCCGACCCCGAGCCGCTGCGCGCCATGTTCGTCGCCGCGGCCGCCCGCATGGTCACCGCCCTCGACCACGGCGGCCCGCTGCACCACATCGGCGCGGTCGTCCCGCCACCGGCCGCCCCGGCCACGCCCGAACCCGTACGGTCGGTCGCCCTGCACCGTCTGTTCGAGGAGCGCGCGGCGGCCACCCCGGCAGCGACGGCACTCGTCGCCGGAGACGAGCGGCTCTCCTACGGGGAACTGAATGTCCGGGCGAACCGCCTGGCCCGCCTCCTCGTCCGCCGCGGCGTCGGCCCCGAGTCGCTGGTCGCGGTCGCACTGCCCCGTACAACCGATCTGATCGTCACCCTCCTGGCGGTGCTCAAGGCCGGTGGCGCCTACCTGCCGATCGACCCCGACTACCCGGCCGACCGCAGGGCGGCGATGATCGCCGATGCCCGTCCGCTCGTGGTCGTCGACAGCCCATTGGACGCCTCCGGTGAGGACGGCTCCGACCTCGGCGTCGCCGTGCTGCCCGAGCATCCCGCCTACGTCATCTACACCTCCGGCTCCACGGGCCGCCCCAAGGGCGTGACCGTCACCCACCACAACGTCGTCCGGCTGTTCGGGCGCACCGAGCAGTGGTTCGGGTTCGGCGCTGACGACGTGTGGACCCTCTTCCACTCGTACGCCTTCGACTTCTCGGTCTGGGAGCTGTGGGGCCCGCTGCTGCACGGCGGCCGGCTCGTGCTCGTGCCCGGCGACGTGGCCCGAACGCCGGCCGCGTTCTTCGACCTGCTGGTGCGCGAAGCGGTGACGGTGCTCAACCAGACCCCGTCGGCCTTCTACCAGCTCATCGAGGAGGCGCGGCGCCGGCCGGGCGTGGCAGCGGGTCTGCGGCTGCGCACGGTCGTCTTCGGCGGCGAGGCCCTCGACGTCACCCGGCTGCGCGGCTGGTCGGCCCCTGGGCTGCGGCTGGTCAACATGTACGGCATCACCGAGACCACGGTCCACGTCACGTACGCGCCGCTGACCGGCCACCGGCTCGCCTCGCCCGCGGCCGAGAGCCCGATCGGCGTTCCGATCCCCGACCTGGCCACCTACGTGCTCGACCGGCACCTCCACCCGGTGCCACCCGGCGTGCCCGGCGAGCTGTACGTCGCCGGCGCCGGTCTCGCCCGCGGCTACCTCAACCGGCCCGGCCTGACCGCCACCAGGTTCGTCGCGGACCCGTTCGGAGGCGGCCGCATGTATCGCACCGGTGACCTCGTCAAGCAGCGACCCGACGGCGAACTCGTCTACCTCGGCCGCACCGACCTGCAGGTGAAGGTGCGCGGCTACCGCATCGAACTTGGCGAGATCGAGGCCGCGATCGCCGCGATGCCGTCGGTGGTCCAGGCCGCCGCGGTGGTCCGCGACGACCGCATCCTCGGCTACGCCGTGCCGGCCGCAGGAGAGACCGTGACGGCCGACGAGGTGCGGGCCGCCGCGGCGCGGATCCTGCCCGCCCACATGGTTCCCGCGGCGGTGGTCGTGCTCGACCGGCTGCCGCTGACCGTGAACGGCAAACTCGACCGCAAGGCCCTGCCCACGCCCGACTTCCGTGCCACGGCGACCGCCCGCCGCGCTCCGGCCACCGACCGTGAACGGAAACTCTGCGTCGCCTTCGAGGAGGTGCTCGGCGTCACCGGCGTGGGCGTCGACGACAGCTTCTTCGACCTGGGCGGCCACTCGCTGCTCGCCACGCGGCTCATCGCCCGCCTGCGCACCGAACTCGGCGTCGAGGTGCCCATCCGGGCGCTGTTCGACGCGCCCACAGTCGCCGGCCTGGCCGTGGCCATCGGCGACACCCCACCCGCCCGCACCCGACCCGCGCTGAAGCCCCGCTCCCGGCGCGGCGACACCCCTACCGAAAGGCGACAGTGATGACCAACCCGTTCGAAGACCCCGAAGGCCGTTACCTCGTGCTCGTCAACGACGAGGGCCAGCACTCGCTGTGGCCGGTCTTCATCGACGTACCCGACGGCTGGGAGGTCGTGCACGGCGAGGCCGACCGCCAGGACTGCCTCGACTACGTCGAAAAGAACTGGACCGACATGCGGCCCAAGAGCTTGATCGCCGCCACTGAGAGCTGACGAAACCCTTTTCCGTCCGGATGGGCGGCCCTGTTGCCGCCCATCCGCTGTGTCGTGCCACTTTCCAGGAGAGCGTTCCCGATGATTCCCCTGTCCTTCGCGCAGCAGCGGCTGTGGTTCCTGAGCCGGCTCGAGGAATCAGGTGCGACCTACAACATCCCGATGGTGCTGCGCCTGCGCGGCGCGCTCGATCCGGGCGCCCTGCACGCGGCGCTGACCGACGTGGTCGCCCGGCACGAGGTGTTGCGCACGATCTTCCCGGAAGCGGCGGACGGTACCCCGTTCCAGCACGTGCTCGAGGACTGGTCGGTCCCGATGCCGGTCGAGGCGGTCACCGAGGCTGCCCTACCCGCCGCGATCGCCCGCCAGGCCGGGCACACGTTCGCGCTGGCGACCGAGATCCCGCTGTCCGCGAGGCTGTTCACCCTCGCCGTCGACGACCACGTGCTTGCCCTGGTCGTGCACCACGTGGCCGGCGACGGCTGGTCGATGGGACCGCTCGCCCGCGACCTGTCGACGGCCTATCAGGCCCGGTGCTCGGGCACCGCTCCCGACTTCGAGGAACTGCCGGTCCAGTACGCGGACTACGCGCTGTGGCAGCGGGACCTGCTTGGCGAGGCCGACGACCCGGACAGCGTGTTGGCGACCCAACTCACCTACTGGCGGCGCGCCCTCGACGGCATTCCGGAGGAACTGCCTCTGCCCGGCGCCCGGCCGCGCCCGGGGGTGGCGTCGCATCGCGGCGGCGTCGTCGAGGTCACGCTTGACGCCGGACTACACGCGCGGCTCGGCGCTTTCGCCCGCAGTGCCTCGGCCACGCCCTTCATGGTGCTGCAGGCCGGGCTGGCCGTCCTGCTGTCGCGCCTGGGTGCAGGCCCGGACATCCCGTTGGGCATGCCGGTGGCCGGACGCACCGACGACGCCCTCAACGACCTGGTCGGCTTCTTCGTCAACACGCTCGTCGTGCGGGTGCGCGTGGCCGGCGCCTTCGCGGATGTCGTGCACCAGGTGCGGTCGACAACGCTCGACGCGATGAGCCACCAGGACGTGCCGTTCGAGCGGATCGTCGAGGACCTCGCCCCGGCGCGTTCGCTCGCCCGGCACCCGCTGTTCCAGGTGATGCTTGGCATGCAGAACACCGCCACTCCGACGCTCGACCTACCGGGCATCGAGGCCTCGCTGCTGCCAATCGGCTCGGCCCCGGCCAAGTTCGACCTCGACCTGTCCTTCACCGAGCCGCCGGGCGGTGGGATGCGCGGCCGGATCACCTATGCGGCCGACCTCTTCGACGCCGAAGCCGTACAGGACCTCGCCGATCGGCTCGTGCACCTGCTCGACCGTGCCCTCGATCGGCCCGATCTCCCGGTCGGGGACCTCGACATCCTCACCGCGGACGAGCGCCACCGGATCCTTGTCGGCTGGAACGACACGTCCCGCCCCTGTGAGCCGTCAACTGTGCCGGGACTGTTCGAGGCTCAGGCGGCGGCCACCCCGGACGCGCCCGCCGTGGATGCGGTCACCTATCGCGAGTTGAGCGAGCGGGTGAGCCAGCTGGCCGGGATTTTGGCCGCGCGTGGAGTGGGCCCGGAGACACGTGTCGCGGTCGTTCTGCCGCGCTCGGTCGACCTCATCGTCGTTCTGCTTGCCGTGATGAAGGCCGGCGGCGCATACGTGCCCGTCGATCCGGACTACCCGGCCGATCGGATCGCCTTTGTCATCGCGGACGCCCGACCGGTTCTAGTGATCGACTCGTCGTTCGACCTGAGGGCTGACGGGCCCGTTCTCGAGCCGGTGCAGCCACAGCCTTCGCATCCGGCATATGTCATCTACACCTCGGGCTCGACTGGTCGGCCCAAGGGTGTGGTCGTCAGCCATGAGGCGGTGGTCAATCAGTTCGGGTGGATGCAGCGCACGTACGGGCTGACCGCGGCCGATCGGGTGCTGTTGAAGACGCCAGTCGGGTTCGACGTGTCGGTGTGGGAGTTGTTCTGGCCGCTCGTCACCGGCGCGTCGATGGTGGTTGCCCGACCGGGCGGGCACCGCGATCCGGCCTATCTGGCGGGTGTGATCCGGGACGCCGGGGTGACGGTCGTGCAGTTCGTGCCGTCGATGCTGCGCCACTTTCTGGACGATCCAGCCGCGGCGTCCTGCCGTTCGTTGCGGGTGCTGATCTGCATCGGTGAGGCACTGCCGGGCGACCTGGCCGACCAGGCGCAGCGCGTGCTCGGCTTGCCCGTGCAGAACCTCTACGGGCCGACCGAGGCGACCGTCGCCATCACGAGCTGGGTGTGCGCCCAGCCGGCCAACCCGATGCCGATCGGCACGCCGATGGACAACTCGCGTGCCTACGTGCTCGACAGGTCGATGCGGCCGGTGCCCCCGGGCGTGCCGGGGGAGCTGTACCTCGCTGGAATCCAACTGGCGCGCGGCTACTGGGCTCGGCCGGGGCTGACCGCCGAGCGGTTCGTCGCCGACCCGTACGGCCGGGGTGGCCGTCTCTACCGCACCGGCGACCTCGCGACGTGGCGGCTGGACGGCGAGCTCGTCTACCTGGGCCGTACCGACGACCAGGTGAAGTTCCGAGGCTTCCGGATCGAACTGGGCGAGGTCGAAGCGATCCTCTCCGCCCACACCGATGTGCGGCAGGCGGCCGTGGCCGTCCGCGACGACCGGCTCGTCGCCTACGTCGTCGGCGACGTCGACCCGGCAGCATTGCGCGCCCACGTGGCGGCCGCACTTCCGGAATACATGGTGCCGGCCGCCGTCGTGGCCCTGGACGCGTTGCCGCTGACCGCCAACGGCAAACTCGACCGAAAAGCCCTGCCCGCGCCCGATTTCACCGCCTCCACGACCCGCCGCGCGCCGGCCAACCGCGACGAGGAGCTGCTCTGCCAGGCCTTCGGCGAGGTGCTCGGGCGCGACGACGTCGGCGTCGACGACAACTTCTTCGACCTCGGCGGCCACTCGCTGCTCGCCACCAAGCTCGTCAACCGCATCCGCTTTCTGCTCGGGCGCGAGACGACGGTGCGGGACCTGTTCAACGCTCCCACCGTCGCCGGCCTGGCCGGCCGGCTCGCGGCCCCCGGCCGTACGGGGATTGCTCGACGGTCTCGCCCCGACATCGTGCCCCTGTCGGCCGCCCAGCAACGCCTGTGGTTCCTCAACCGCCTCGAAGGGCCGAGCCCGACCTACCACCTGCCCATGGTGCTGCGCCTGACCGGCCCGCTCGACCGCGACGCGCTCGCCGCCGCCCTCACCGACGTGGTGACCCGCCACGAGGTGCTGCGCACGGTCTTCCGGACCGTCGACGGTGTGCCGTGCCAACGAATTCTGCCGCCGTCCCCGGTCGAGTTCACCGACGGCGTGCCGGTCTTCGACCTGACGACCGACATCCCGCTGTGGGCAAACCTCACGTCGACCGTCCCCGACGAACACCTGCTGACACTGGTCGTGCACCACATCGCGGGTGACGGCTGGTCACTCGCACCGCTGGCCCGCGACATCTCGACCGCCTATCAGGCCCGACTGGGCGGCACCGCACCCTCGTGGAACCCACTGCCGGTGCAGTACGCGGACTACGCGCTGTGGCAACGCGATCTGGACCTGTCGAGCCAGCTGGCTTACTGGCGGGACGCCCTCGCCGGGCTTCCGCTCGAGCTGGCGCTGCCGGCCAGCCGCCCCCGGCCCGCCGTCGCCTCCCACCGCGGCGAGATGATCGACCTGAATCTCGACGCCGCCCTCTACGCCCGCCTCACCGCCTTCGCCCGGGCCGAGGGCGTCACTCCGTTCATGGTGATGCAATCGGCGGTCGCGGTGCTGCTGTCCCGCCTGGGTGCGGGCTTCGACATACCCCTGGGTACGCCGGTGGCCGGGCGAAACGACGAAGCCCTCAACGACCTCGTCGGGTTCTTCACCAACACGCTCGTGCTGCGTATCACGGTCGGCGGCACCTTCGCCGATACGGTGCGCCGCGTCCGGGAGACGAGCCTCGACGCGTTCGCCCACCAGGATGTGCCCTTCGAGCGGATCGTGGAGGAGTTGGCCCCGGACCGCTCACTCGGCCGGCACCCGCTGTTCCAGGTGCTGCTGGCGTTCCAGAACAACGAGACCCCGGTGCTCGACCTGCCCGGCCTCGCCGTCGAGCCGGTCACCCCCGGCTCGCTGCCGGCGAAGTTCGACCTCGACCTCACCTTCGCCGAGACGGCCGACGGCGGGCTACGCGGCCGGCTCGTGTACGCGACCGACCTGTACGACGCCGACGTGGCCCGCGCGCTCGCCGACCGGCTCGTCCGTCTGCTCGACGTGGCGCTCGACCGGCCTGACCGTCCGGTCGCAGCGCTCAACCTGCTGACCGACGCCGAGCGGGCACAGGCCGTCGACGACAGCACCTGGCCGGTCCCCGCCGTCCTCGCGCCCCAACTGGTCGAGGCATGGGTTGTCGAGACCCCGGACGCGCTCGCCGTCGACCGGCTCACCTACCGCGAGCTGAACACGCGCGCCAACCGGCTCGCCCACTACCTGATCGGCCGCGGCATCGGCCCGGAGGCCCTGGTCGCCCTGCGACTTCCCCGCTCGGCCGAGCAGGTCGTCGCGTGCCTGGCGGTCCTCAAGGCCGGCGGCGCCTACCTGCCGATCGATCCCGCCTATCCGGCCGAGCGCATCGCCTTCATGCTCGCCGACGCCCGCCCGGCCGTGGTCCTCGACGGCCCGGTTGACACGTCCGCCTTCCCCGCCACTGACCCCGGCGTCGAGGTGCGGCCCGACCATCCCGCCTACGTCATCTACACCTCCGGCTCCACCGGCTGGCCCAAGGGCGTCGTCGTCGCCCACCGGGGCCTGGCCGCCCTCGCCGCCGCCCAGCGGGAGCACTTCGCCGTCACCCCGGACAGCCGTGTCCTCCAGTTCGCCTCGCCCAGCTTCGACGCCGCCGTCTCGGAATGGGCGATGACGTTGTGCGCGGGCGCCCACCTCGTCGTCGGGACGAAGGACGACCTGATGCCGGGCGAGGCGCTGCGCCGCACGGTCGCCGAGCACGCCGTCACCCATGTGACGCTGCCCCCGGCTGTGCTCGCCGTCCAGGAACCCGCCGGCTTCGAAACGGTGACCACGCTGATCTCGGCCGGTGAGGCGTTGCCGGCCGACGTGGCCGAGCGCTGGCGGCCCGGCCGTCGGTTGATCAACGCGTACGGCCCGACCGAGGCGACCGTGTGCGCCACCGCGAGCGAGCCGCTGGCGGCCGGGGAGACGCCCTCGATCGGCGTCCCGATCGCCGGGGTACGCGCGTACGTGCTGGACGCCGGACTGCGGCCGGTGCCACCCGGCGTGCCCGGCGAGCTGTACGTGGCCGGCCTCGGACTGGCCCGCGGCTACCTCGGTCGGCCCAGCCTGAGCGCCGAACGTTTCGTCGCCGACCCGTTCCGCCGCGGCGAGCTCATGTATCGCACCGGCGACCTGGCCCGCCGCCGCCCCAACGGCATCCTCGACTTCCTCGGCCGCACCGACTTCCAGGTCAAGGTGCGCGGCTTCCGGATCGAGCCCGGCGAGGTCGAGGCCGCCCTGCTCGGTGTCGCGGGGGTGCGGCAGGCGGCCGTGCTGGCCCGCGCCGACCGGCTCGTCGCCTACGTGGTCGGCGACATCGACGCGGAGGCGCTTCGCGCGCATGCGGCGCGAACCGTGCCGGAGCACATGGTGCCCGCCGCCGTGGTGGTGCTGGAGGCGCTGCCGTTGACCACGAACGGCAAGCTCGACCGCGCTGCCCTGCCCGACCCGACCTTTGAGACCGGCCACCGGGAACCGGCGACACCCCAGGAGGAAATGCTCGCTCGGGCGTTCGCGGCCGTGCTGGGTCGCGAGCGGGTCGGCGTCGACGACAACTTCTTCACGCTCGGCGGGCACTCGCTGCTCGCCACCCGCCTGGTCGCCCGAATCCGGTCGGTCCTCGGCGTGGATGTGCCGCTACGGCAGCTGTTCGAGGCACCGACGGTGGCTGCGCTCGCCGGGCGGCTCTCCCTCGCCGGAGGATCGCGGCCCGCCTTGACGCCGCGAGCCCGGCCCTCGACCGTGCCACTCTCCTTGGCGCAGCAACGGCTGTGGTTTCTCAACCGGCTCGACGGAGCCGCCGCCTACAACATCCCAATGGTGCTGCGCCTGACCGGGCCGCTCGACCGGGACGCCCTCGCCGCCGCGCTGACCGACGTGGTGACCCGCCACGAGGTGCTGCGCACGGTGTTCCCGCTGGTTGACGGGGTGCCGGGCCAGCGCGTTGAGCCGCCGTCGGTCGCCTTCCGCGAGGTGTCGCCGGCCGAGCCGTTCGACCTGACCACCGAGGTCCCGCTGCGGGTGGGGCTGACTTCGAGCGGGCCGGACGAGCACCGACTGACGTTGGTCGTGCACCACATCGCCGGCGACGGATCGTCGTTGGCGCCGCTCGCCCGGGACATCTCGACCGCGTACGCGGCCCGGCTGCGCGGCGCCGTGCCCTCGTGGACTCCGATGCCGGTGCAGTATGCGGACTACGCCCTGTGGCAGCGTGAGCTGGACCTGTCGGAGCAGCTGGCGTACTGGCGGGAAGCCCTTGCCGGGCTTCCGTCGGAGCTGACACTGCCGGCGAGCCGGCCCCGCCCGGCGGTTGCCTCGCACCGTGGGGCGGCGGTCGACTTCGCGGTCGACGTGAACCTGCACGCCCGGCTCACCGAGTTTGCCCGCACCGAAGGCGTCACGCCGTTCATGGTGATGCAGTCGGCGGTCGCCGTGCTGCTGTCGCGCCTGGGTGCAGGGTCCGACATTCCCTTGGGTACGCCGGTGGCCGGGCGCGACAACGAGGCCCTGTACGACCTGGTCGGCTTCTTCGTCAACACGCTCGTCCTGCGGGTCGAGGTCGGCGGCACCTTCTCGCAGCTGGTGCGCCGAGTGCGTGAGTCCACGCTGGATGCCTTCGCCCACCAGGACGTGCCGTTCGAGCAGGTCGTGGAGGAGTTGGCCCCGGCGCGGTCGCTCGGCCGGCACCCGCTGTTCCAGGTGATGCTGACGTTCCAGAACACCGAGACGCCCGTGCTCGACCTGCCCGGCCTCGCCGTCGAAGCCGTGCCCGCGGAGAAGACGCCAGTCAAGTTCGACCTCGACCTCACCTTCGCCGAGAGGACCGGCGGTGGGCTGCGCGGGCGGATCGCGTACGCCACTGACCTGTTCGACGCCGACGTGATCGAGGCGATGGCTGGGCGGCTGGTGCGCGTACTCGACACGCTCATCGCCCGGCCGGAGCAGCCCGTGGATGCGGTCGACGTGCTGTCGGCCGGGGAGCGGGAGCAGATCCTGGGCAGCTGGAACGACACGGCCGTCGCCGTTCCGTGGTCCTCGGTAGCCGAGATGGTCGAGGCGCGAGTCGCGGCGGCGCCGGATGGGCTGGCCGTCGACGAGATTACCTACCGGGAGCTGAACTCGCGGGCCAACCGGCTGGCGCGGCGGCTGGTCGCGGACGGGGCCGGGTCGGAGTCGATCGTCGCGGTGCGTATGCCTCGATCGGCCGACCTCGTGGTCGCGCTGCTGGCGGTGCTGAAGGCGGGGGCGGCCTATCTGCCGATCGACCCGGATTATCCGGCCGAGCGGATCGGGCTCATCCTCGACGATGCGCGACCAATTGCGGTGATCGACGAGGTCGTCGTGCCGGACGGGCCCGACCATGACCTCGGCGTGCGGGTGTCGCCGGAGCATCCGGCCTATGTCATCTACACCTCGGGTTCGACCGGTCGTCCCAAAGGCGTCGTGATCCGGCAGGCGGGGATGGTCAACTATCTGGCTCGGGCTGCGGCCGTCTATCCGGGGCTGCCCGATGAGGCCCGGTTCCATTCGTCGGTGGGGTTCGACACGACGGTGACGTCGGTGTTCGGTGCCCTGGTCGCGGGTGGCCGCGTGGTCACCGAGGAGCGGCGGACGGCGTTTTTGAAGGTCACCCCGGGGCACCTGGCCGCTTTGTCCGACATTCCGGAGAAACTGCTCATGGTCGGTGGCGAGGCGCTGCGCTATGACCAGCTCCCCGCCGGGGTGTCGGTGGTCAACAGCTACGGTCCGACCGAGACGACCGTGGCGTGTACCGACTTCACGGTCGACGGCCCTGGCGAGGGCGTCGTGCCGATCGGCCGCCCGATGTGGAACACCCGGGTGTACGTGTTGGATGCCGCGTTGCGTCCGGTTCCGCCCGGTGTGGCGGGGGAGTTGTACGTCGCGGGCGCCGGTCTGGCGCGTGGTTATCTCGGCCGTCCGGGGCTGACGGCGGAGCGGTTCGTGGCGTGTCCCTTCGAGGGTGGCCGGATGTATCGCACCGGCGACCTTGCGAAGTGGCGCCCGGATGGTGTGCTGGAGTTCCTGGGCCGCACCGACGATCAGGTGAAGGTGCGCGGCTACCGCATCGAGCTGGGCGAGGTCGAAGCGGCGGTCGCCGCGCATCCAGAAGTCCGGCAGGTCGCGGCGACCGTGCACGGCCAGCAGGTCGTGGCCTACGTCGAGCCGGCCGTCGACCCGCAGGAGCTGCGCTGGTTCGTGGCCCGCACGCTGCCCGCCTACATGGTCCCCGCCGCCGTCGTCGCCGTGACCGAGCTGCCGCTCACGGTCAACGGCAAGGTCGACCGTCGCGCCCTGCCCGCCCCGGACTACGCCGCTGCCGTCACCGGCCGGGCACCGCGCGGGCACCGCGAACGGGTCGTGTGCGAGGTGTTCGCCGACGTGCTGGGCCTCGAGCAGGTCGGTGCCGACGACGACTTCTTCGCCCTCGGCGGGCACTCGCTGCTCGCCATCACCCTCATCGAGCGGCTGCGCGAGCGAGATGTCACGGTCGACGTCCGCACGCTGTTCCTCAACCCCACGCCCGCAGGTCTCGCCGCCAGTTCGGGCCGTTCCGAGGTGGCGATTCCGCCGCGCCGTCCGCTGTCCCGTCCGTTGACGCCCGAGATGTTCCCGCTGGTCGACCTCATCGCCGACGAGGTGGCCCTGCTGCCCGACGACGTGGTCGACGTCTACCCCCTCGCGCCGCTGCAGGAAGGCATGTACTTCCACCACCTGATGAACCGGGAGAACGACGTCTACGTCCTGCCGGTCGAACTCGCCTTCGACTCGCGTCAACGCCTCGACGCCTTCGTGGCCGCCCTGCAGCAGGTCGTGGACCGCCACGAGATCCTGCGCACCTCGATCCACAGCTTCCGCGAGCCGGTGCAGGTCGTACATGAAAAGGCGACAATCCCTGTCTCGTACGGGGAGAACGTGCCGATGGACCTGACCCGGGCCCCGTTGCTGCGGGTCAACGTCGTCGGTGACCGGGCGGTTGTGCGGATCCACCACATCGTGCAGGACCACACCGCCCTCGACGTGCTGCTCGGCGAGGTGCGCGCCTTCCTCGACGGAACGGCCGGTGACCTGCCTGAGCCGGTGCCGTTCCGCGACTTCGTGGCCCGCGCCCGACTTGGCGCCGGCGACCACGAGGAGCACTTCCGGGCCGTGCTGGGCGACGTCGAGGAGCCGACCGCCCCGTACGGCTTGACCGACGTCCAGGGCGACGGCTCCGGCATCGCCGAGGCGTCGCGGACGCTGCCCGCCGAACTGGCCGCCGCCATCAGGGAGACGGCTCGCCGCCACCGCACCACCCCGGCGGTTGTGCTGCACGCCGCCTGGGCGCACGTGCTGGCCGCGATCACCGGGCGGTCGGACGTGGTGTTCGGAACCGTCCTGTTCGGACGCATGAGCGCCGTGGGCGGGGAACGGACGCCAGGGCTGTTCATGAACACGCTGCCGTTGCGGATCGACGTCGACGCTTCGAACGTGTTGGACCGCGTGCGCGAGCAGCTGGCTGACCTGCAGGCACACGAGCACGCGCCCCTCGCCGTCGCCCAGCGGGCCGCCCCCGCCAACCCTCTTTTCACCACGCTGCTGAACTACCGGCACAACACGCCGGCACCCGGATCAGGCGGGCTCGACGGCATCCGATTGCTGAGCGTGCGGGAGCGCACCAACTACCCCATCGCCGTGATGATCGAGGACGGGGGAGCGGGATTCATCGTCACCGTTCAGGCGGCTGCGCCCGCCTCGCCGCGGCTGCTGTGCGACATGATCGAGACCGCGGTCGCCGGGCTGGTCGACGGGAAGCGGCCCGAGACGCTTCCGGCTTCACTGCGCGACGAGATCCTGCACGGCTGGAACGACACGACCCGGTCCTGTCAGCCGTCGACCCTGCCCGAGCTCTTTGAGACCCAAGCGGCGGCAACCCCGGACGCGCCGGCTGTGGATGCGGTGACCTATCGGGAGTTGAGCGGGCGGGTGAGCAGGTTGGCCGGTGTGCTGGCCGCGGCTCGAGTCGGCCCGGAGACCCGGGTGGCTGTGGTATTGCCCCGCTCGGTGGATTTGATTGTCGTTCTGCTGGCCGTGATGAAGGCCGGCGGCGCGTACGTGCCGATCGACCCGGACTATCCGGCCGACCGGATCGCCTTTGTCATCGCGGACGCCCGGCCGGTGCTGGTGATCGACGAAGACTTCGACCTGAGTGCTGACGGCCCTTCGCTCGACCCGGTGGATCTGCGACCGTCGCACCCGGCGTACGTCATGTACACGTCGGGTTCGACGGGTCGTCCGAAAGGTGTGGTGGTCACGCATGAGGCGGTGGTCAACCAGTTCGGGTGGATGCAGCGCACGTACGGCCTGACCGCCGACGACCGGGTGCTGTTGAAGACCCCGGTCGGGTTCGACGTTTCGGTGTGGGAGCTGTTCTGGCCGCTCGTCACCGGTGCGTCGGTGGTGGTTGCCCGGCCCGGCGGCCACCGCGATCCGGCGTACCTGGCGGGTGTGATCCGCGATGCCGGGGTGACGGTCGTGCAGTTCGTGCCGTCGATGCTGCGGTTGTTCCTCGACGATCCGGACGCTTCGTCGTGCCGCAGTCTGCGAGTGCTGATCTGCATCGGCGAAGCCCTACCGGGCGAACTGGCCGAGGAAGCCCACAAGGTACTCGGTCTGCCGGTGCAGAACCTCTACGGGCCGACCGAGGCGACCATCGCGGTCACCGGCTGGGAATGCGATCAGCCCGGCGTCGCCCCGATCGGCACGCCGATGGACAACACCCGCGTCTACGTGCTCGACAGGTCCCTGCGGCCGGTGCCCCCCGGCGTACCGGGAGAGTTGTACCTCGCGGGAATCCAACTGGCCCGCGGTTACTGGGACCGGCCGGGGCTGACCGCGCAACGGTTCGTCGCCGACCCGTACGGCCGCGGCGGTCGTCTTTATCGCACCGGCGACGTCGCGATGTGGCGGCCGGATGGCGTGCTGGAGTTCCTGGGCCGTACGGATGATCAGGTGAAGTTGCGCGGCTTCCGGATCGAGCTGGGGGAGATCGAGACCGCGCTGCGCGGCTTCGGCGAGGTGCGGCAGGCCGCTGTGGTGGTCCGTGACTCGCGGCTCGTCGCCTACGTGGTCGGGGCGGTCGACCCGGTGGCGTTGCGGGCGTACGTGGGATCGACGCTGCCCGAATACATGGTGCCCGCGACCGTGGTCCTGCTGGACGCGCTGCCGCTGACGGCGAACGGCAAACTCGACCGGCGAGCGTTGCCGGCTCCCGACTTCTCGGTGGCCATCGACCGCCGAGCAGCATCCACGCGCGAAGAGGAGGTGCTCTGTCAAGCCTTCGCTGCCGTGCTCGGGCTCGACGAGGTCGGTGTCGACGACAACTTCTTCGACCTCGGAGGCCACTCCCTGCTCGCCACCCGGGTCGTCCAGCGAGTCCGGGCTGGCCTCGGGGTCGAGCCGTCCCTGGCCGACCTGTTCCGCTACCCGACGGCCGCGCTGCTCGCCCCCAGGCTGGGCGCGCACCGCCGGCCCGACCCGTTCCGGCCGGTCCTCCCGCTGCGGACCGAGGGCACTCTCGCGCCGCTGTTCTGCCTGCCTCCGGCGAGCGGTCTGAGCTGGAGCTACGCCGGCTTGGTCGAGCATCTTGACGACCGGCCGATCTATGGGTTGCAGGCCCCGATGCTCGACGGCGAGCACCCCGGCGGCAGCATGGACGAGGCGGTCGCCTGGTATCTCGAGCAGCTGCGATCGGCACAGCCCACCGGCCCCTACCATTTGCTCGGCTGGTCGGCCGGGGGCAACATCGCCCACGCGCTCGCGGTCGAACTGCAACGCCAGGGCCAAAAGGTCGCGCTGCTCGTGCTCCTCGACTCCTATCCCGGTGCAGAGGGCCACGAGGCAATCGCCGCGTCGGAGCACGATCTGCTGGCGGCGCTGCTGCGCGCGGCGGGGGCGAGCCCGGGGGAGGAGACCCTGACGGTGCCCGGGGCGGTGCGAGCCCTGCGCGACGCCGACCTGCCCTGGCCGGTCGGTGAACAGCACGTTCGCGCCTTCCTGCGCAACACCCGCAGCAACCTGCGAGTGCAGCACAGCATCGTGCCGGGGCTTTTCGACGGCGACATCGTCCACTTCACCGCCCTGCAGGGACGCTTCACCCCCGAGCAGGCGGAGCAGAGCTGGCAGGCGCATGCGACCGGCGGCGTTCAGGCGTACCCGATCGCCTCCGACCATGCGGGCATGTGCGCTCGCGGTCCGCTCGGCGAGATCGGTGACGTCCTTGCCGGTCTACTGTGAGGACCTTCCTGGTCATCTGGCTGGGCCGGGTGATCGGCGTCGTCGGAGCCAAGGCGAGCGCGTTCGCCCTCAGCCTGTGGGTCTATCAGCAGACCGGCTCGATCACGCAGTTCTCGCTGAGCCTGTTCGTGAGCTTCGTGCCGGGGCTGCTGCTGTCCCCGGTTGCCGGCGTCCTCATCGACCGCCACAGCCGGCGGACAATTCTGGCGGGCGCCGACACGGCAGTCCTCGCAGCAGGGGTGGCCCTGCTGGCCGCACAGGCCACCGGCCACCTCGCGGTGTGGCAGATCTACGCCGTCGTCGCCGTCCAGTCGGCCTGTGCCACCTTCCAATGGCCGGCGCTCTCCGCCGCCGTCACCGACCTCGTAGCGCCCGACCAGCGCAGCCGCGCGGCCGCCATGACCCAGACCGGGCTGTCGGTCGCCCAGTTGCTCGGCCCGACCCTGTCCACAGCGCTGATGCACACCGGCGGCCTGTCCGCGGTCCTCGTCGCCGACACCACCACGGCGCTGGTCGGACTGCTGACCCTCGCCGTCATCCGCATCCCGGGCACCGCCACCAGAGGTCCCAGGGCACGGCCGGGCTATCGGGCCGAGCTCCGGGTGGGCCGCCGACTGATCGGCGCCGACCGCCGCCTCACCTACCTGCTGCGCCTGACAGCCGTCCTCTTCGCTTGCCAATCGGCCGCGCCTGTCATCATGCTGCCGCTGATCGTGGCGGGAATCCCGATCGAGCGGCAGAGCCTGGCCGTCGCGGCGGTCAGTACGGCGGCCGGGCTCGGGCTGGCCGCGGCGAGCCTGGCGATGGCCGTCCTGCCGCAGCCTCGCATGCCCCTGGTATGGGCCCGCACGGCCACGGTGGTCAGCGCCGTCGCCGCTTTGGCGGCCGGCTTGGTTCCCGGCGGCACCGCGGTGCTCACCGCCGCCGCGTTCGTCTTCTCGGCTGGGGTGCCCGTTGTCGTTTCCAGCAGTCAAAGCGTCTGGCAGGAGGCTACGGAACCCGGCGCGCAGGGCCGCGTGTTCGCGCTGCGGCGAATGGTCGTCCAGGCCGCGACGATGGCCGGCCTGCCGCTGGCGGGCCTGCTGATGGCGTACGTCGGCACACCGCTTGTCACCCACCTGGCCGGACCCCTCCGGTCGGTCTTTCCCACCGGCTCGGGCCTGTTGTTGTGCTGCGTGGGCGTCACTCTGCTCACGGTGTCCCTGCCCAAGCCCCACCCCCGGCCAGTCCTGGCCGACGATCCGTTTGGAGTCGCCGCGTAATGGCCCTCGGCCCCTGGTTCCGCCGCTTCCAGCCGACCGGGACCCCGGCGCACCGCCTGGTCTGCTTCCCACACGCGGGCGGCGCGGCGAGCTTCTTCGTCCCCACCGCCCAGGCCCTCGCCCCCGTCGCCGACGTGCTGGCCGTGCAATACCCCGGTCGGCACGACCGCCTGGCCGAGCCCGGCCTGACCGACGTCGGCGCGCTGGCTGACGCGGTGCACGCCGCGATGATCGGCCTGCCGGCGCTTCCGCTCACCCTGTTCGGCCACAGTATGGGAGCCGTCGTCGCCTACGAGGTGGCCCGCCGCCTGCGCCGGGCACAGCCCGGCGCGTCACTGCACTTGGTCGTCTCGGGCCGCCGAGCGCCGCACCTGGGCCGCCGCGACGCTCCCCGCCTCGACGACGACAGGGCCCTGCTGGCTCATGTGCGAGCGCTGGGCGGCACGGCGAACGACCTGCTCGACGACGCCGACCTGTGCGAGCTGATCCTGCCCGCGCTGCGCGCCGACTACCAGGCTGTCGGCGCCTACGAGTGGGCCGCCGACGGGCAGCCGCCGCCGTGCTCGATCACCGCACTGACCGGCGACCAGGACCCGTACGCCACGCCCTCCGAGGTCGAGGCCTGGCGACAGCACTCCAGAGACCCATTCGTCCTTGAAGTCCTACCTGGCAAGCACTTCTACCTGGTCGACCAGACCGCCGCGGTGCACCGGATCCTACGAGACCGGCTGACCCGCACCCAGTGAACCCTTCGCAGCGTTCTGCCCAATACGGCAGCCGCCGTTTGAAATGTTGCTGATGGGGCTGGGTAGACGAGGCGCCGCCACCGCGTGATCGTCTGTCTGCTGTGGACAAAACCTCAGATCTGGCGGTGGCCGCGTGCCACAGCGTAAACCCTGCCGCGTGGGAGCGGGTTCTTGCTGGGGTGCTCGATGCGTTCGCGGGCCGGTTCGGGCGGATGGAGCCGCGTCGGACGGCGGCGGCGTTCGTGACCGGGCTGCTGGCCGATATCGAGGTCAAGACGTGTTGGCAGTTGGCGGAACGGCCATGCCAAAGAAGTGTTTGACATCTCGCAACCCCAAAGTATCCTTTGGCATATGCGTATCACCGACGCCACGGCCATCCGGGCGCTGGCCCATCCGGTCCGGCTGGATCTGCTGGAGCTGTTGGCCGCGACCGGCCCGGCCACAGCCGCCCAGTGCGGCCGCGCGCTCGGCGTGCCGCAGGCCAACTGCTCATTCCACCTGCGCCAGCTGGCCAAGTACGGGTTCGTGGAGGACGCCGGGCCGGGCGGTGACAAGCGCGAGCGGAAGTGGCGCGTAACCGATCCCCAGCGGCGCCTGCGGATCGCCGCTAACGGAGATGCGGTCGTCCAGCGGCAGCTCGAGCGGGTCGTGGTCGAGCGGGAGATGCAGGCGATCCTCGGCTACGTGGATCGCGATGACGAGGAGAGCTCGGCGTGGCAGAAGAGTCTCATGACCGCGGTGGCGGTCATGTCGGCCGAGGAGGCCGCCGACGTCAAGCAGAAGGTCACGTCGATCCTCGAGCCGTACATCGCCCGGATCAGTGCCGGCGGTGTCCGGCTCCAGCCCGGCCAGCAGCACGTCCGGTACTTCATGGCGGCCACACCGCTGCCGAGCTTCGACCTAGTGGACAACGAGAGTGATTCCGATGACTGATGACCTGATCGACTTCGTGAGCGCCGCCCCCGCGAAGGGGTCGCTCGCCGTGCGCTGGAACCACGGCGTGCCCTCGAAGCGGCGCGACCGCGACCCGAAGATCCAGGTCCACGCGTACGACGAGCACACGATCATCCTGCGGCAGAGCAAGGCCACCAGCTACGAGGCCCCGTTCCTCTTCCTGCTGTTCGGCAACGAACGCGCGCTTCTGCTCGACACCGGCGCCACCGCCGACTCCGACCTATTCCCGCTGCGCGCGACGGTCGACGGGCTCATCGCCGAGTGGCTCGATGCGCACCCGCGCGAGAGGTACGAGCTGGTGGTGGCGCACTCGCACGGGCACGGTGACCACGTTGCCGCCGATGCGCAGTTCGCCGGCCGCCCGAACACCACGGTGGTGCCGCGGGAGGTGGATGCGGTCCGGTCGTTCTTCGGATTCGGCGACAGCTGGCCCGCGCAGACCGTCACCCTGGACCTCGGCGGCCGGGCGCTGGAGATCCTCGGCTCCCCGGGCCACCACCAGGCGGCGATCACCATCTACGACCCGTGGACCGGGATCCTGCTCACCGGCGACACGGTCCTGCCCGGCCGGCTGTACGCGTTCGACGCCGCGGCGTACCTCGCAACGCTCAACCGGCTGGTCGCCTTTGCCGCCACCCGGCCGGTGACGCACGTGCTCGGCTGCCACATCGAGATGAGGAACCGGCCCGGCCGCGACTACCCACTCGGGGCGGAGTACCAGCCCGACGAGCGGGCCCTGCAGCTGACCGCGGGCCACTTGACGGCGATCCGCGACGCAGCCGCGTCCGCCGTGGGCCACCCGGGGGTTCGGCGGTTCGACGACTTCATCCTCTACACCGAACCCCGCAAGCGGGATTTCCTCAAGCTGCTGGCCCGAGCCCGGGCGTACAAGCTCGCAGCGATCTTCCGACGTTGAGGCCGTGACGTCGAGCATCCGCCGTGGATCGTGTCGGACGAGTTGTTGCGGCTGAAGTAGCCCTCCTAAATCGGACACCTCACGTCCGTTTTAGGAAATTGAGCCTTCACAGGCAGCGGCGGTGGGCACGGGAATCGCCGTCGGTGGACGACCCCGCGGACACCGGCTTCCGTGGGTGTCGATCGACGCAGTGCTCCTTGAGCCGCCGGTCAGCACGGCGGACGGTGCCGGCGTTCCGCGCCTCGTGTTGGTGCCGGCAACCGGCGTCGACGTCGGTGTCGCGGCGGAGTATCCGAACAAGGTTGATGGTCGACTGTCCATTATCTTGGTGGGGCTGGATTCCCTGCGGGCGTCTCAGGATGAGGTCGTGCGGGCGTTCGAGAGGTATGCCGATGGGCGGTTCGTCAACGAACCCTCGGCGCTCTCGAAGGCGGCGGACGAACTCTGATGGGGGAGCATTGCGCGTCGACAGCGCTCAGGGTTCGGTCATCGTTGCTTCAGCCGAGCCACTCTCGACGCAGATCGCGCCGAGGTAAGCGCTAGCGATCTGCGTCCGGGCGGTCAGGGGCATGAGTGGATGTCTGCGGTGGTCATTGCCCCGAAGCAGGTGGGTCGCGACTTCGCTCTGCTCCCAGCCCTCGCCTCGCAAGCGGTGTGCCCGTCTGCTGGTCTAGTACGACAGCCGCCGTTCGTGAGGTGACCTCGGATCCCGCGGGGACGAGGACGGCCACCGCATGATCGTCTGTGTGTTGTGGACACAACATCAGACCTTGCGGTGGCCGAGAGTCACAGCT
>NZ_JBNCKP010000020.1:0-158430 GCF_049841575.1 Micromonospora sp. DT201
GCCCGCCGGGGGGGGTGGGGCGCCGCGGGCCGCACCTGGGTTGCGGGGCCGGCGCGCGCCGGGCCCCCCCTGGCAGGCGCGTCGCGCGCCCCCCACCCCCCCGGGGGGGCGCGCGACGCACCCGCCGGTACGCCGGCCGGGTGTGGTGTGGGGAAGCATCCACATCCGGCCGGCCACACCCGGTGCGTCTTCCTCCGCACCACCCGACCTCGGCGTCTCATCGGCGGCACCAGCGCGCCGAGGCGATGCCCCGGCCATGTGGAGGAGACATCCATGCCGACCAACCCGGCTCAGGCACCGACGGTGCCGGCGCATGTGCTGCCGCACCGCACCCCCGCCCAACTCCTCACGTTGGCCCGGCGCGGGCTGGTCGAGGCCAGCCAGACCCGACCTGACGGCCTGCGCTACGCGGCTGCCCACCTGGCGGCGCTGCGCGCGGCGGCTGCTCTGCTTGCCGCCCGTGCCCGGCCCGCGCCGAGTCGGCGCAACCGGATCACCAGCGTCTGGGTCCTCCTCTGCTCCGTCGCTCCGGAGCTCGACGAGTGGTCTCGGTTCTTCGCCGCCGGGGCCAGCAAACGCGCCGCCGCCGAGGCCGGCATCCCCCGGGTGGTCAGCGCCCGGGAGGCCGACGATCTGCTCCGCGCCGCCGAACAGTTCGTCACGGTGGTGGAGACCGCGCTCGGCATGGTCCACCAACCATCCCTGGACGGCCTCGCCGCATGATCCCGCCGTGCCACCGGCCGCCCCGCGGGGGGAGCCGGGCGGCCGGTGACACGGCGTGCAGGTCCTGATCTGATCCACAGCAACGACGGGGGGTTGGTCCCAATGGCGGGCCGCATGGTGGTCGGTTCCGCCGCATTGGCCGATCTGGTGCGCCCGGCGAGCGCACCCGACCCGGTCGGCGGCCACCGGGTGCTGCCGGTGGTGCCCGAGCTGACCGGTCTGCTGCCCAACCGAGGCCTGCGCCGGGGGAGCACCATCGCGGTTGCCGCCGGCCAGCCCCGGCGCAGCGGTGGCACCTCGCTGATGCTGGCTCTGCTGGCCGAGGCGTCCCGGGCCGGCTCGTGGTGTGCGGTGGTCGGTGTGCCGACGTTCGGTGCGGGTGCGGCCGCTGAGCTGGGCATCGCCCTGGACCGGTTGGCCCTGGTGCCGAACCCCGGCCCCGAGTGGGCCACCGTGGTCGCCGCGCTGATCGACGGGGTGGACGTCGTGGTCACCACCGTGCCGGCCACGGTCTCCGCCTCGGTCGCCAGCCGGTTGGCCGCCCGGGCCCGGCAGCGCGGCAGCGTGCTCGTTCCGTACGGCCGGTGGGACGGCGCGGACGTGACACTGCAGGTGGTTCGTGGAGTCTGGGAAGGGCTCGGGCAGGGCCGGGGGCGGCTGCGCCGCCGAGAGGTCACCGTCTCGGCGCGCGGGCGCGGGGCGGCCGCCCGACCCAAGGAGATCAAGGTCTGGCTCCCGGGTGACGAGTTGACCCGGGTGATCCCCCGCACGGTGCTGTCCACCGTGGGCCGACCGGCCGCGCCGCTTGCCCTGGTCGGTCGGGGGTGACTGGTTCGCCGGCACGGACTCTGCTGCTGTGGTGCCCGGACTGGCCGGTGCTCGCCGCCGAGATCGTCGACGGGGTGCCGGCAACCGGCCCGGTCGCCGTGCTGCACGCCAACCGGGTGGTCGCCTGTTCCGAGCGGGCCCGCGCCGAGGGGGTGCGCCGAGGGCTGCGCAAGCGGGAGGCACAGGGTCGATGCCCGCAGCTCACCGTCGTGGAGTATGACCCGGGCCGGGACGCCCGGGCGTTCGAGCCGGTGGTCGCCGCAGTGGAGGAGTTGGTCGCCGGCGTGGAGGTGGTCCGTCCGGGCGCCTGCGCGGTGGCTGCCCGGGGGCCGAGCCGTTACCTCGGCGGTGAGGAGGCGGCCGCCGAGCGGATCATCGAGCACGTCGCCCAGTCGTGCCTGGTGGAGAGCCAGGTCGGCATCGCCGACGGGGTGTTCGCGGCCGGTCTGGCCGCTCGCGCGGGCCGGGTGGTGGCACCGGGCGGGACACCGGAGTTCCTGGCCGGGTTGCCGGTCGAGGCGCTGGGCCGGTCGGCGCTGGCCGACCTGCTGCGCCGGCTGGGGGTGCGTACCCTCGGCGACTTCGCCGCGTTGCCGGCTGGCGACGTGCTGGCCCGGTTCGGGTTCGACGGTGCACTGGCCCATCGGCTGGCCGCCGGGCGGGATCACCGCCCACTCGCCGTCCGGCAGCCGCCAGCCGATCTGACCGTGACCGCCGAGCACGACGAGCCGATCGACCGGGTCGACGCGGCGGCGTTCGTGGCCCGGGCGCTGGCTGAGCAGTTGCACGAGCGGCTGGCCGGGCACGGGCTGGCCTGCACCCGGCTCGGCATCGAGGCGGTCACCGAGCACGGGCAGGAGTTGCACCGGGTGTGGCGGCACGATGGCCTGCTCACTGCCGCGGCCATCGCCGACCGGGTGCGCTGGCAGCTCGATGGTTGGCTCTCCGGCAGCAACGGCCGCACTGGCGCCCGACCGGCTCGACCGACGGCCGGCATCATCCGGCTGCGGCTGATCCCGGACGGGGTGATCGCCCAGGCCGGTCTGCAAGCCGGCCTGTGGGGGGAGACCGGCGAGGAGCGGGAACGGGCACACCGGGCGTTGAGCCGTGTGCAGGGCATCCTCGGCCCGGAAGCGGTGGTCACCGCGGTGCTCGGCGGTGGGCGCTCCCCGGGCGACCAGGTGCGACTGGTGCCGTGGGGCGACGAACGCCTCCCCACCCGCCCCGGCCCGCTGGCCGATGCCGGCGCCGATCCGGCCACCGGCCGGGGTGAAGGCGGGGCTCCGCCGTGGCCGGGACGGCTCCCGGCGCCCGCACCGGCGGTGGTGCTGCCCAGCCCGCTCCCGGCGACTGTGCACGACGCCGTTGGTGAGCCGGTGGTGATCAGCGCGCGGTTGGCGGTGAGTGCCCCACCGGCCCGGCTGGTGGTTGGCACCGGCCAACCGGCGGAGATCGTGGGCTGGGTCGGCCCGTGGCCGGTGGACGAGCGCTGGTGGGCACCGGCCGAAGCCCGCCGCCGGGCCCGGTTCCAGGTCGGCCTCGCCGATGGCACCGCTCTGCTGCTCGCCGTCGAGGCCGGCCACTGGTTGGTGGAGGCGATCTATGACTGAGTTGGCCCTGTCCCGTCCAGGCCGGTCGGCTCGATCCGTGCCGGAGGCGGATGCCCTGGTGAGCGATATACCTGTGAGTCATATTTATGACTCACAGGTATATCGCTCACCGACCCTCTCGTCGGCGGAGCCGGCCGTCGGGATTCGGCTACCCGTGCGGGCGGCGCGATGAGCTTCCACAACCCGAAGATGCCCTGGTCGGAGCTGGAGGGGGTGCTCTCCGGGCGAGGCGGCGGCTCCGGCAGGTCGGACGGCTCCGGCAGGTCGGGCGGGTCCGGGGGCGGGCGGTCGCGCGAGGAGCGGCACCTGCACGTGGTGGACCCGCTCGCCGTGGACGCCGACGGTGGGGACTCCCCGGCCTGGAGCCGCCGGCGCGAGCAGTACCAGCCGCCGGAGCTGACCCGCCCCGACGGCGTGGTGCCCTACGCGGAGCTGCACGCGCACACCAACTTCAGCTTCCTCGACGGTGCCAGCCATCCGGAGGAGTTGGCTGAGGAGGCGGCCCGGCTGGGGCTCACCGCGCTCGCCGTCACCGACCACGACGGCTTCTACGGGGTGGTCCGCTTCGCCGAGGCGGCTCGTACGTTGGGCCTGCCGACCATCTTCGGCGCAGAGCTCTCCCTCGGGCTGCCCGGTCCGCAGAACGGCGAACCCGACCCGCACGGCGCGCACCTGCTGGTCCTCGCGCACGGCCATGAGGGGTACGCCCGGCTGGCCACCACCATCGCCCGCGCCCAGCTGCGCGGCGGGGAGAAAGGCCGCCCGGTCTACGGGGAGCTGGAGGAGGTCGCCGAAGAACTGCGCGACCATGTGCTGGTGCTGACCGGCTGCCGCAAGGGGCACGTGCCGGGGGCGCTGCTCACCGAGGGGGTGGACGCGGCGGCCCGCGAATTGGACCGGCTGACCGCGCTCTTCGGTGCGGAGACGGTGGCGGTGGAGTTGACCGACCACGGTCATCCTGTCGACGCCGACCGCAACGACGCGCTCGCCGAGCTGGCCGCCGAGGCCGGGCTTCCGACGGTGGCCAGCAACAACGTGCACTACGCCAGCCCGGGCCGGCGTCGGCTGGCCACCACTGTCGCCGCCGTGCGGGCTCGACGCAGCCTGGACGAGATCGACGGATGGCTGCCGGCGGCGGCCACCGCCCACCTGCGCAGCGGTGTGGAGATGGCGGCCCGGTTCGCCGCGTACCCGGGTGCGGTGGCTCGGGCCGCGGAGTTCGGCGCCGAGTTGGCCTTCGACCTCCAACTGGTCGCGCCGCAGCTGCCGGCGTACCCGGTGCCGCCGGGGCACACGGAGATGAGCTGGCTGCGGAAGCTGACCGCCGACGGTGCGCGGGAGCGCTACGGGCCGCCGCAGGCGCACCCGGCGGCGTACGCGCAACTCGACCACGAGTTGAACATGATCGAGGAGTTGGGCTTCCCCGGCTACTTCCTGGTGGTCTACGACATCGTCACGTTCTGCCGTGACCAGGACATCTACTGCCAGGGTCGGGGTTCGGCGGCCAACTCGGCGGTCTGCTACGCGTTGCGGATCACCAATGTGGACGCGGTCCGGCACCGGCTGCTCTTCGAGCGGTTCCTCGCCCCGGAGCGGGACGGCCCACCGGACATCGACGTGGACATCGAGTCCGATCGCCGGGAGGAGGTGATCCAGCACGTCTACACCCGCTACGGCCGGGAGCACGCCGCGCAGGTCGCCAACGTCATCTCCTACCGGCCCCGGTCGGCGGTGCGGGACGTGGCCAAGGCGTTCGGCTATTCGCCGGGGCAGCAGGACGCGTGGAGCAAGCAGATCGACAGGTGGGGCTCGGTCGCCACGGTCGACGTCGAGAACATCCCGGAGCAGGTGGTGGAGTACGCCAACGAGTTGCAGACGTTCCCCCGGCACCTGGGCATCCACTCCGGTGGCATGGTGATCTGCGACCGGCCGGTGATCGAGGTCTGCCCGGTGGAGTGGGGGCGGATGCCCGGACGCAGCGTGCTCCAATGGGACAAGGACGACTGTGCCGCGGTGGGGCTGGTCAAGTTCGACCTGCTCGGCCTCGGCATGCTCTCCGCCCTGCACTACGGCTACGACATGATCGGGTCCCGGCTCGACCTCGGTGACATGACCCTGGACGACCCGGAGGTCTACGACATGCTCTGCCGGGCCGACTCGGTCGGGGTGTTCCAGGTGGAGAGCCGCGCTCAGATGGCCACCCTGCCCCGGCTCAAGCCCCGCGAGTTCTACGACCTGGTGGTCGAGGTGGCGCTGATCCGGCCTGGCCCGATCCAGGGCGGTTCGGTGCACCCGTTCATCCGGCGCAAGAACGGCCAGGAGCCGGTGACCTTCGCGCACCCGCTGATGCGCAACGCCCTGGAGAAGACCCTGGGTGTGCCGTTGTTCCAGGAGCAGCTGATGCAGCTCGCCATCGACCTGGCCGGCTTCGACGCTGCCGAGGCCGACCAGCTGCGCCGGGCGATGGGCGCCAAACGGTCCGTCGAGCGGATGACCCGTATCGCCGACCGGCTCTACGAGGGGATGGCCGAGCGGGGCATCACCGGTGAGCTGGCCGACGACGTCTACCGCAAGCTCACCGCGTTCGCCAGCTATGGCTTCCCGGAGAGCCACGCGATGAGCTTCGCCTACCTGGTCTACGCCAGCTCCTGGCTCAAGCGCTACCACCCGGCGCCGTTCCTGGCCGCGCTGCTCAACGCCCAGCCGATGGGCTTCTACTCTCCGCAGACCCTGGTCGACGACGCCCGCCGGCACGGGGTGGAGGTCCGTCGACCGGACATCAACGCCAGCGGGGCGCAGGCGGTGCTGGAGTCCACCCCGGACACCCGGTGGGGCAGCGGGCCGGGGGAGCCACCGCACGCCTGGGGGCTGGGCGGCCCGGCCGTCCGGCTCGGCCTGTCCAGCGTACGGACCCTCGGCGCTGACGTGGCTGAGCGGATCGAGGGCGAACGGACCACCGGTGGGCCGTACCGGGACATGCCTGATCTGGCCCGGCGGGTCGGTCTCACCTCGGCGCAGTTGGAGGCGTTGGCCACCGCGGACGCCTTCGCCTGTTTCGGGCTGACCCGACGGCAGGCGCTATGGGCCGCCGGCGCGGCTGCCCAGGACCGGCCGGGCCGGCTGCCCGGCACGGTGACCGGTGCGGCGGCACCCACGCTGCCCGGGATGGAGGCGGTGGACCGGCTGGTCGCTGACGTGTGGGCGACCGGGTTGTCGCCGGAGAGTCATCCGGCCCGGTTCATCCGAGGTCAGCTCGACGTGCTCGGTGCGGTGCCGATCGCCCGGCTCGGCCGGGTGGAGCCGGGGCAACGGATCCGGGTCGGGGGCATCGTCACCCACCGGCAACGCCCGGGGACCGCGGGTGGGGTCACCTTCCTCAACCTGGAGGACGAGACGGGGATGCTCAACGTCACCTGTTCGCCGGGGCTGTGGCAGCGCTACCGGCGGGTGGCCCGGACCAGCGCTGCGCTTGTGGTCCGGGGGCGGTTGCAGCGGCACGAGGGGGTGACCAATCTGGTCGCCGACCGGCTGGACGCCATCGAGCCGCCGGTCGGCCCCGCCTCCCGTGACTTCCGCTGATGAGTGATCCACATTACGGTTTCCAGCGCCGCTGGGCGGGAGACTCCTCCCCGAGCGGGCAGAGTGGCCCGTGATCCGTTTTAGGGGGAATGACAGTGACGGGCAATCACGCGTACACCGGTGGAATCGCCAACGCCCGGCGGACCCGGCTGGGTGCCGGTTGGGTGCCGTCGCACCTCGCTGACTCGCGTGAGTACGAGGTGACCAACGGCCCGGTGGCCAACGAGCGCCGTTCCCGGGCGGAGGACGAGGTCGAGGGCAACGAGTCCTGACCACTAGGCTCGACCGGGTGGAGCAGACCCAAGGCCGGTTCGCTGGGCCGCCGCTGACACCCCGCACCGCCGTGATCTGGTCGGTGCTCCGCGCCGAGCTGGACCGGCGCGGCGACACCGAGCTCACCGTGCTGGACGTGGGCGGCGGCACCGGCGGTTTCGCCGTCCCGCTGGCCCGCGCCGGGCATCGGGTCACCGTGGTCGACGCCAGCCCCGACGCACTGGCCGCGCTCACTCGCCGGGCCGCCGAGGCCGGGGTGGCCGACCGGATCGCCGCGGTGCAGGGCGACGGTGACGCGTTGGCCGGGCTGGTCGAGCCGGCCGGCGTCGACCTGGTGCTCTGCCACGCCGTGCTGGAGGTGGTCGACGACCCGACACCGGTGGTGGCCGCGCTGGCCACCGCGCTGCGTCCCGGCGGCGCGGCCAGTGTGCTGGTGGCGGGCCGGGCCGCCGCCGTGCTGGGCCGTGCGATGAACGGGCATCTGGACGTCGCGGCGGCGTTGGCCGCCGATCCGACCGGCACCGCCGGGCCACGGGACACTCTGCGCCGGCGCTACGACGCCGCTGACGCCGCCGCGCTGCTCGGCGCCGCCGGGCTGGTGGTCGAGGAGATCCACGGTGTACGCGTGCTGGCCGACCTGCTGCCAGCCGCGGTCGCCGATGGGCAGCCCGCCGCCCTGGTCGAGTTGGAACGTGCGCTGGCCGCCCAACCGCCGTACCGGGACCTGGCCGCCCAACTGCACCTGTTCGCCCGCCGGCCGGCATGAGGGCCGAGCTGGGTGGCGCGCCGTCGCCGATGGAGATCCTCGGGCCGGGCCACGGCGGCGGCCGCATCGCCGACGTGCTGCCCAGCGCGCTCGCCGTGCTGGGCGTGCCCGGCGCGGCCGACCCGCTCGGGCTCGTCCCCGCGTTGGCCGGGGTACGCCGGATCGCCGTGCTGCTGGTCGACGGGCTCGGCTGGTACCAGCTGCCGACCGCCGCGCCGTACGCGCCGACCCTCGCCGGGCTCGCGGCGACGGTGGCTCGGCCGCTCATCGCCGGCTTTCCGTCCACCACTCCGACCAGTCTGGTGTCGCTGGGCACCGGTGTCGCGCCGGGCGCGCACGGGGTGCTCGGCTTCACCGTGCGGGTGCCCGGCACCGACCGGGTGCTCACCCACACCGACTGGGCCGCCGACCCGTCGCCGCTGCATTGGCAGCCGGTTCCCACCCAGTTGGAGCGGGCCCGCGCCGCCGGCGTGACGGTCACCGTGGTGAGCCGGCCGGAGTTCGGCGGTAGCGGGTTGACCCTGGCCGCCAACCGGGGCGGTGACTTCCAGGGCGCCGCCGGCGGGGACGCGGTGGCCGCCGCCATGCTGGCCGCGCTGACCGCCGGCTCCGGGCCGACCCTGGTCTCCGGATACCACGCCGACCTGGACAAGCACGGTCATCTCAGCGGCGTCGACTCGGTGCCCTGGCGGGACGCCGCCACCGAGGTGGATGCCATGCTCGCCCAGCTGGTCGACGGCCTGCCGCCGGACGCGGCACTGCTGGTGACCGCCGACCACGGGCAGCTCGACATACCCGCCGCGCATCGTTTCGACCTGGACACCGATCCTCGGCTGCGTACCGGTGTGCGGGTGGTGGCCGGCGAGGCCCGGGTGCGCTACCTGCACGTCGAGCCGGGCGCGGTCGACGACGTGTTGGCCACCTGGTCGGAGGTGCTGGGCGACGCGGCGCGGGTACGCACCCGCGACGAGGTGGTGGCCACCGGCTGGTTCGGGCCGGTGCCCGAGGAGCACCTGGGGCGGATCGGCGACGTGGTGGCGATCTGCAACGACACGTACGCGGTCATGGCCAGTCGCACCGAGCGGCCGATGGCGTCGAAGTTGGTGGCGTACCACGGGTCGGACACGGCCGCCGAGCTGACCGTGCCGCTGCTGGTCGTGCGCGGCTGATCGGCGGGCGCTGCGGCCGCTTGAGGGTGTGCTGCGGCCGGCTGGCCGCTGATGGTGTCGTACCCCCGGGTTAACCTGCCGGGATGGGCCGCAGCCAGTCGTTGCCCCGGGGTGGGGATCCGCGCTTCGGGCCGGACGCCGACGACTCCGGCAGCCCGATCCTGCACGTCGACATGGACGCCTTCTTCGCGGCCGTCGAGGTGCGCCGCCGACCCGAGTTGCGAGGCCGGCCGGTCATCGTCGGTGGGATCGGGCCGCGCGGGGTGGTCAGCTCGGCCAGCTACGAGGCCCGCCGTTACGGCGTGCGCAGCGCGATGCCGACCAGTCAGGCCCGGGCCCGCTGCCCGCACGCGGTCTTCCTGCCACCGGAGTTCACCGCCTACACGGCCGCCTCCCGGGCGGTCATGCAGATCTTCCGGGACATCACCCCGCTGGTCGAGCCGCTCTCTCTCGACGAGGCGTTCCTCGACGTGACCGGTGCCCGCCGACTCTTCGGGTCCCCGGCCACCATCGCCCGGCTGATCCGCCGCCGGGTCGCCGACGAGCAGGCGCTGACCTGCTCGGTCGGGGTGGCACCGAGCAAGTTCGTGGCCAAGCTGGGTTCCACCCGGGCCAAGCCGGACGGCCTGCTGGTCGTGCCCCCGGGGCAGGTGCTCGAGTTCCTGCACCCGCTGCCGGTGGACGCGCTGTGGGGGGTGGGCGAGCGTGCCGCCGAGGCATTGCGCCGGCTCGGCCTGGCCACCGTCGGTGATCTCGCCGAGGCGCCGGTGGGCATGCTCCGCCGAGCGGTCGGTGCCGCCTCGGCGACGCACCTGCATGAGCTGGCATGGGGGCGGGACCCGCGCCGGGTCAGCCCCGAGCACGTCGACAAGTCCATCGGCGCCGAGGTGACCTTCGACGTCGACGTGGCCGACCCGTTGGAGATCCGCCGCGCGTTGCTCGCGCTCAGCGCGAAGGTCGGCGTCCGGTTGCGGGGCTCCGGGCAGGTCGGGCGCACCGTCGCACTCAAGGTGCGGCTGGCCGACTTCCGCACCGTCAGCCGCTCCCGCACCCTTGACGTGCCCACCGACACCGCCCGCGAGATGTTCGACACGGTCTGGGCGTTATTCACCGCATTGGACCCGGGCGAGCGGATCCGACTCGTCGGTGTTCGGGTCGAAGGGCTCGCACCGGCAGCGGGCGCCCCTCGACAACTGACCCTCGGCGCACCCGAGCGTGGTTGGCGCGAAGCGGAAGCTGCCGCGGACGCCGCTGCTGCCCGTTTCGGGCGGTCCGTCATAGGTCCGGCCAGTCTGATGGGCGACCGTGATCCCCGTCGGAAGGAAAATCCACCCCACCCGTAGGTCGTCCCGCTTTCCGACGCGCGACCCCCCTCGTAGACTTGCGGGTAAGCAGCCGGTTGGCTGCCACGGTCTGTCGGCCCGAGTGGGCCCGACCAACGCGTGACCGGGGAGGAGTGCCGTGCCGCTCTCGGAGCACGAGCAGCGGCTGTTCGAGCAGATCGAGCGGTCGCTTGCCGAGGACCCCAAATTCGCCTCGGCCGTGCGCGCCAGCGATCCGCGCTTCCATGCGCGGCGTCGCCTGCTCGTCGCAGCCGGCGTGATCATCGCTGGCTTGGCCCTACTGGTTTATGGCGCGGTGATCAAGACTCCACCGCTGGCGGTGGCGGGCTTCGTCGTCATGCTGGCGTCAGCCGCGTACGCGGTGCAGTCGCACCGGCGGGCGCAGTCACCCGACCTGCACGTGGTGGGCGGCACGACGAGTCGTCGCCGTCCCCGCGGTGGCCGATCCGGTCGCCGGTCGTCGATCCTGGACCGCATGGAGGACAGGTGGCGGCAGCGCCCGGAGGGGCACCGCTGAGCCAGTCCCGCCGCTGAGGCGGGCTGTACGCCGCGACGAGCGGGTCGCCGGGCGGTGCCCGGCGACCTCCGTCGTATCCGCGCGCCCGTATCCGCGCGCCCTCTGCTGCTGACAAGCCGCCGCCGAGTGCGTGTGCGTATGCCGCTGCGCGGGCTGTGGCGCGTCGTCCACGCCGCAGCACGGGCCGCCGCATGATCAATTGATGAAAAGTAGGCGGGGAAAGCCGCTCAGACCTACTAACCAGCAATTGATCGAGGTGCTGGCGACCGGGGCCCGGCGGCGGCGGGCGGGGGACCAGCTTGGGGCGGGTGGTGTGGTGGTACCCGGCGGAGCGGCGGTCGGTGGACCGCCGCCCCGCACCTGGACGAGCGTGGGTCAGCGGGCCGCCCGGTTGGCCAGCAGCCGTCGCGGGTTCCAGCGCAGCAGCCGGTACCGTGCTCGCCCGGTCAGCGCCGCCATTCGGCCGGACGTGTCCGCCAGGCCGGTCCTCCACCGCAGCAGCACCGACGGCGGCAACACAGCGGCGAGCAGGCGGGTCCGCCGGTTGGTTCGTGCGGCGAGCGCCCCACGGACCGCGCGTAGTGCCGGCAGCAACCGCTCACCGGTCAGCGGATCCCGCGCGTAGCGGGCCCGCTCCTCCGCCCGGCCGAGCAGCTGCGCCGACCCGATCGCGGCGGTGTCGTCGCTGAGGGTGTCCCGGACAAGCCGGTCGGCGGTCGCCCTGGGCGTCTCGGTCAGGTCGACGGGGATCCGGAAGTCCACCAGGGTGTCGAGTAGCTCCGCCCAGGCGGCGTGTGCGTCCGCGCGTGCCCGGTTGGCGTCCGCACCGCCGACCACCACCGCGCGGGTCCCCGGCTTGGTGCCCTCGTCGACGGTTGCGGAGGCCGCAGCGGCGCTCGCCGCCTGGCCACCCCGTCTACGGCGCAGCGCCAGCCGGCGCAGGGCGGGGAGTGCGAGCAGTGCCAGCAGGGCCAGCAGGCCCGCCGCCCACCAGGGCCAGACCGGTGGCTGCTCGGCCGGTGTCGTGCCGGCCAGGGAAAGCCCGTCGTCGACGTCCCGGTCGGCCTTGTCAGGCCCGGCCGGACCAGCCGAGGCCTCGGGGCCCGTCGGGGTGTCCGTGACACCAGTGCCCGGGGCGGACGGCTCCGGCGCGTCAGTGTCCGGTGCCCACGCCCACCGGGATGACCCCGGCACCCCGTACGCCGGGGTGGCGTCGAACGGCACCCAGCCGACCCCATTGAAGAAGACCTCGGTCCAGGCGTGCAGGTTGAGGTTGGTCAGCGTGAACGTGTCCCCGTCACGATTGGTGCCGTTGGTGAACCCGAACGCCACCCGGGCGGGGATGCCGGCCGAGCGGACCAGCCAGGCCATCGAGGCGGCGTACTGCTGGCAGTAGCCGACCTTGTTGGTCAGGAAGTCGACGATGTCCTGCCCGCTGCTGCCGCTCTCGGTGCTGAGCCGGTACCTGAAACCGTTGTCCGCCGAGAAGTACTGGTAGATCCCCAGCACCTTGTCGTAGTCGGTGCGCTTGTCCTGGATCAGCCCCTTGACCAGATCCTCCACCTCAGGCACCGGCCCAGGGGTGGCGGTCAGCTGCCGGCGTACCGGGTGGTCGGTCGACAGCGGCAGTGCTGCTCGCAGAGCCGCGGGAGAGTATGTCGAACGGACGTAGTCGAAGGAGTACTTCCGGCCCCGGGAGTTTTCCCGGTTGGAGAAGACGACCTGCTGGTTGGAGTCGTAGAGCCAGTTGCGGTTGAGGTCCTCGGTGCGTACCGGCTCGGCGTACACCGGCATCAGCGACATGCTCAGGTTCTTGGTGACCTCGACGGTCGCCTTGTAGGTGGTCTGCTGCACGCCTGGGCCAGCCCGGTCGGCCGGATTGGGCAGGTTCTGGTTGGCCGGCTGGCCGCTCGGGTTGCGCGCCTGGAAACCAGTCGGACGCAGCTCGTCGGCGACCGCGTAGCGCAGGTAGAACGGGTTGGGCTCGGACGTGGTCACCTTGACCAACTCGGACACCTGAGACTGATTGAGCTGGCCGGCGAGCGAGGCGAACAAGTCGATCCGACCCGAGTTGCCGCCCGAGCCGTTCCCGTTACCGGTGCCGTTGCCCGGCCCCCGACTGAGAGAGTCGAGGAGCCCGCCGGTCATACCGGGCACCGCCAACGGCAGCACCACCGCCAGCGCCACCCCGACCACCGCGAGCCGACGGCCGGCCGACGCCAACGGAGAGGGCTCCCACACGTCGACGTCGCGGCCGTCACCGGTGAACCGGCGCCCGAACCTGCGCACCCGGTCGACGTTGTCCGTGACCAGCAGCCAGAGGTAACCGGCGGCGCCCACCACGAACGGCGTCGCGGGGACGCTGTCCACGTAGACGGCGACCGGCACCGAGTAGATGGCGAGCATCGGCAGCCCCGCCAGCGCGGGCCGGCGCAGCCCCACGGACAGTACGTCCACAAGTACGGCGACCGCGCCGACGCCGAGCACGGCGATGAACAGCAGCGGGTCAGTGTCCGGGACCTCGACTCCGTACGAGCGCATGTCCTGGGCGGAGGCGGTGAGCAGATTGGCGAAGTGCGCGAACGTGCCGGGCGTGGGCAGGACGCCGATCAGTTCCTCGCCGCTGGGGAACAACCAGGTCAGTGCGAGGACCAGGCCGGCCAGCATGCCCAGCAGCTGACCCCACAGTGGTGCCCGGGCGAGCCTGGTCAACGCGGCCACCCCGGCGACCACGGCGACAGCGATGACGGACTCGATAAGCCATGTCCAGCTCTGGAAGATGGCCGACAACGGCGCTGCGGCCAGCAGGGTGGCCGCAGCTGCCACCACGCCGATGTTCCGACTGGCGATCATGACGGGAACCTTCCGTTCATCGCACGCCGCCGGCGACCGTCTCGGCCAGCGCGGCGCGCAGGGCGAAGCCCTGGGAGCCCCGACCGGCCTGTGGCCACAGTGCCGGCAGTCGGGCGCCGTGGTCGACGCCGACCACGCGCCAGCTGCTCTGCAGCATGGCGAGGACGGCAGCGCCGTGCGCGTGGTCCGCTTCGGCCCGGGCCTTCTCCGGCAGGCTGAGCCAGGTGGAGCTGTTCAGCAGAAACCCGATGCAGGTGGCACCGTTGCCCCGCAGCCCGGCCAGCACTTCGGCCTCGGCCACGCTCACGGTGCCGAACAGCCCGATGATCAACCCGCCGTCGGCGCGCTGGCGGACCCGCTGCACGAGGCCGGCCACCTCGGCGCGCTGATCCAGGCGGACCTCCGCGAGGTGGTCGAGCAGTGCCCCGTCACCGCCGGCCTCCGATGCGTCCACATCGACCCCGGAGCCGGTGACCAGGCGCAACTTGTAGCCGGCCTGCCGCAGGTGGACGGCGATGCTCGCGGCGGCGGAGACGGCCCACTCGAAACTGGCCGTCGGCCCCTCGCCACGGTGGCCGTACGCCCGAGTGTCCAGAACGACAGTGGCCCGGCTTTCCCACGGCTGCTCCTCGCGGCGCACCATCAGCTCGCCGGTGCGTGCGGTGGACTTCCAGTGCACCCGGCGCAGATCGTCGCCGCGCCGGTACTCCCGGGTCGCCGCGTCGTCCTCGCCGTGCACCGCCACCGAGCGGGCCCGGCTGTCGCCGCTGCCCGCGTACTCCCCGGGAAGCCGGACCGACGGCAGTGGGGTGACCTGCGGGATGACCGTCAGGTGGTCGGTGCTCGGGAAGGACCGGGTGAGCTCGCAGAGCCCGAACGGGTCGGTCATCCGGACCACCAGCGGGCCCACGTCGTAGCGGCCCCGCACGTCGGCCCGCACGGTGTACGCCACGGAGCTGGCCTGGTGCGCGCCGAGCCGCTCCAACACCACCCGGGGCCGGCTGCCCAGCGCGTAGGGCAGCCGGTCCTCCAGGAGGAGGGTGCCGGTCGGCAACCGGGAGAGGTTCTGTAGGCGCAGCACCACGCGGGAGTTGGCGCCGACCGGAACCCGGTGCGGGTCCAGTGAACGGTTGCAGGCCAGTTTGTAGCGGCTGCGCCCGACGTAGGCCGCGGCCAGCAACGGCAGGATGGCCAGCAGCAGCGCCACCCGGAGCAGGTCCTTCTCGCCGAGGATGCCGGCCGAGATCGCTGCCGCGACCGCAGCGGCGAGGAAGGAGCGCCCGCGGGTGGTCAGCCCGCGCAGCCCGGCACGCACGTCATGGCCTCCGCGGCTCGTAGGGCGCGCGGCCGTTGCCGGAAGCGGGCCGGGTGTCGTACGGGTTGCGCTGCCGGTCGTGTGGCAGCGGCAGGCGGTGCACCAACTCGGAGACGATCGCGTCGGTGGTGCGCCGGGCGAGCTGCGCGTCGGCGGTCGGGATGATCCGGTGCGCGAGCACCGGCACCGCCAGTGCCTGCAGGTCGTCGGGGAGGACGTAGTCGCGGCCCTCCAGGGCGGCGACCGCCCGGGCGGTGCGCAGCAACTGCAGGGTCGCCCGGGGGGAGGCGCCGAGCCGCAGGTCGGGGGCTTCCCGGGTGGCGGTGACCAGGTCGATCGCGTACTGCTTGACCGCGTCCGCGACGTGGACCTGGCGGACGGTGGCGATGAGTTGCCGGACGATGGCCGCGTCGGAGACCGCGCGCAGCTCGTTCAGCGGGTCGGTGCCGCCGTGCCCGTCGAGCATGGCCAGCTCGGCGTTGGAGTCCGGGTAACCCATCGCGATGCGGGCGGTGAACCGGTCGCGCTGCGCCTCGGGCAGCGGGTAGGTCCCCTCCATCTCGATCGGGTTCTGCGTGGCGATGACCATGAAGGGGGTCTGGAGCTGGTACGTCACGCCGTCGACGGTGACCTGCCGCTCCTCCATGCACTCCAGCAACGCCGACTGGGTCTTCGGCGAGGCCCGGTTGATCTCGTCGCCGACCACCAGGTTGGCGAACACGGCCCCGGGGCGGAACTCGAAGTCGTGTGTCTCCTGGTTGTAGACGCTGACCCCGGTGACGTCGCTGGGCAGCAGGTCGGGGGTGAACTGGATCCGCCGCACCGTGCAGTCGATGGACCGCGCGAGGGCCTTGGCCAGCTTGGTCTTGCCGACACCCGGAACGTCTTCGATGAGGAGGTGACCCTCAGCGAGCAGGACGGCCAGGGCGAGCCGCACAGTGGCGGTCTTACCCTCGATGACCTGCTCGATGTTGGCCACGATGGCCTCGCTGGCGGCGCGGAACTCGTCGTGCGGCAATAGGCCGCCCACCTCGTCCCAGGTCTGTTGTGTCACGGGCCTCCTCCTCGTCGCCGTCACGGCAGCTCTAAAGAGAGCACCTGGACCCGCCGTTGGGTTCGCGACGTCGAGCCTCTTTTGCCGCAGGATTCTCACTAGCCTCTCAGGCTAACCATGTTTGTCGTTCTCGCCGACCCCCGCAGGTGGTCCGTCGGTTACGCCCCGATATTCGCCACGTCGGGGGACCCGCCTCGGCGCACCCCAGGCCGCCGCACGCCGAACCGTCGGCGGGGTAGACTGCCGGACATGGCCGGAGTCTTCCTGCTTCTTATCGGGCCGTGCTGATGCGCTGAACGCGCGACAGCACGGCGGCCCCTCCCGCGCGAGGGGCTTTTTTGTGCCCGCCGCCGGCCCGGCCCGGTGGTGCCGAGACGAAGCGAAGCGAAGCGAGGAGAGACGATGAGTGAGGCAGCCGCACCGGCGGGCGACATTCCCCCGTTCCGGTACACCGCAGCCCTGGCCGACGAGATCGAGATCCGTTGGCAGGACACCTGGGCGCGCGAGGGCACCTTCCACGCACCGAACCCGACCGGCCCGCTGGCCGACCCGACACATCCCCGCGCCGGTGCGGAGAAGCTGTACGTGCTGGACATGTTCCCGTACCCGTCCGGCGCCGGCCTGCATGTCGGTCACCCGCTGGGCTACATCGGCACCGACTGCTACGCCCGCTACCAGCGGATGGCCGGCCGCAACGTGCTGCACGCGATGGGCTTCGACGCGTTCGGCCTGCCCGCCGAGCAGTACGCGGTGCAGACCGGCACCCACCCGCGTACCACCACCGTGGCGAACATCGAGCGGTACAAGGCGCAGCTGCGCCGGCTGGGGCTGGCGCACGACGAGCGCCGCTCGGTGGCCACTATCGACACCGACTTCTACCGCTGGACTCAGTGGATCTTCCTGCAGATCTTCAACTCGTGGTACGACCGCGACGCGGGGAGGGCTCGTCCGATCGCCGAGCTGATCGCCGAGTTCGAGGGCGGTAACCGACCCACCCCGGACGGCCGCGCCTGGGCCGGGCTGAGTGTCGCCGAGCGCCGCCAGGTCGTCGACGACCACCGACTGGCGTACGTCTCGCAGGCCCCGGTGAACTGGTGCCCGGGGCTGGGCACGGTGCTGGCCAACGAGGAGGTCACCGCCGACGGCCGCTCCGAGCGGGGCAACTTCCCGGTCTTCAAGCGCAACCTGAAGCAGTGGATGATGCGGATCACCGCGTACGGCGACCGGCTGCTGGACGACCTGGACAGCCTGGACTGGCCCGAGCCGATCAAGCTGATGCAGCGCAACTGGATCGGCCGCTCCACCGGCGCCCACGTCGACTTCCCCACCGCGGCGGCACCGGTGCGGGTGTTCACGACCCGTCCGGACACCGTCTTCGGCGCCACCTACATGGTGCTGGCACCCGAGCACGAGCTGGTCGACACGCTGGCACCAACCTCGTGGCCGGACGGGACGAGGGACACCTGGACCGGCGGGCACGCCAACCCGCAGGTTGCCATCGAGGCGTACCGCAAGGCGGCGGCGGCCAAGACCGACGTCGAGCGGCAGTCCGACACCAAGGAGAAGACCGGCGTCTTCATCGGCGCGTACGCCACCAACCCGGTCACCGGCGGGCAGATCCCGATCTTCATCGCCGACTACGTGCTGGCCGGCTACGGCACCGGTGCGATCATGGCGGTGCCGGCCCAGGACGAACGGGACTGGGCGTTCGCCGAGGTCTTCGAGCTGCCCATCGTGCGTACCGTGCAGCCGGCGGAGGGCTTCGACGGCAAGGCGTACACCGGGGACGGCCCGGCGATCAACAGCGCCGCGCCCGAGCGCGGCCTGGACTTGAACGGCCTGGGGGTCGCCGACGCCAAGGCGGCGATCATCGCCTGGCTGGAGGCGAACGGGCACGGCACCGGCGCGGTGACCTATCGGCTGCGTGACTGGCTGTTCTCCCGTCAGCGCTACTGGGGTGAGCCGTTCCCGATCGTCTACGACGAGACCGGCGCGGCGATCGCCCTGCCGGAGGAGATGCTGCCGGTCGAGCTGCCGGAGGTGGACGACTTCTCCCCGAAGACGTTCGACGCCGACGACGCGAACAGCAACCCGGAGACCCCGCTGTCCCGGCGGCGCGACTGGGTCGAGGTCGAGCTGGACCTGGGTGACGGGCCGAAGCGCTACACCCGCGAGACCAACGTGATGCCGCAGTGGGCCGGCTCCTGCTGGTACGAGCTGCGCTACCTGGACCCGACCAACAGCGAGCGGTTCGTCGACACCGAGAACGAGCGCTACTGGATGGGCCCGCGCGGCGACGGCGACTGTGGGGGCACCGACCTGTACGTCGGCGGCGCCGAGCACGCCGTGCTGCACTTGCTGTACGCGCGGTTCTGGCACAAGGTGCTGTTCGACCTGGGGCACGTGTCGTCGTTCGAGCCGTTCCGCAAGCTGTTCAACCAGGGCATGATCCAGGCGTACGCGTACACCGACTCGCGCGGCAGCTACGTGCAGGCCGAGGAGGTCATGGAGCGCGACGGCGCGTACTACCTGGGTGACCTGGCGGTCAACCGCGAGTACGGCAAGATGGGCAAGTCGCTGAAGAACGTGGTGACCCCCGACGACATGTGCGCCGCCTATGGTGCGGACACCTTCCGGGTGTACGAGATGTCGATGGGCCCGCTGGAGGTGTCCCGCCCCTGGGAGACCCGGGCGGTGGTCGGCTCGTACCGGTTCCTGCAGCGGGTCTGGCGGGCCGTCGTCGACGAGCAGACCGGCGCGCTGCGGATCACCGAGGACCCCGCCGACGAGGCGACCCGCCGGCTGCTGCACAAGGTGATCGACGGAGTCCGTGGTGACATGGACGGCATCCGGTTCAACACCGCGATCGCCAAGCTGATCGAGCTGACCAACGGGCTGACCCAACTGTCGGCCACGCCCCGTGAGGTGGCCGAACCGCTGGTGCTGATGGTGGCGCCGTTCGCCCCGCACCTGGCCGAGGAGTTGTGGCGCAAGCTGGGCCACGAGACCTCGCTGACGTACGCGGACTTCCCGACCGCCGACCCGGCACTGCTGGTGGCCGACACGGTGACCTATCCGGTGCAGGTCAACGGGAAGGTCCGTGGCCGCATCGAGGTCCCCGCCGACGCCGCTGAGGAGACCGTCCGTGCGGCGGCTCTGGATGCGGTGGCCGCCGCCCTGGCAGGCAAGGAGCCCCGCAAGGTCATCGTCGTCAAGGGCCGAATGGTCTCAGTAGTGCTCTGACCCCCCCGCCCGCCCCCGCCCCGCCCCTTCACCCCCGCGATCTTGCAGTTTCGGTTTGGCTTTTGCCTCTTGTGTCCGGGAATGCCGGGACAGAAACTGCAAGATCGCGGGAGGGGAGGGGTGGAGCGGGGTGGGCAGGGGGTTACACGGGCGTGGTGGTGCGGCGGCGGCGCTCGGTGCGCCACCACTTGTGGACGAGCACCAGGCTGGCGATCAGGCCGAGGCTGGACGGGGCGGCGGCGTACCAGTTGATGTGGCCGGGCGAGCTGACCGCGGCACCGATCGCCGCGTAGCCGAAGGCGGTCGGTGCGGAGGCGACGACGCTGCCGACCAGGAACGGCAGCAGCCGTGCGCCGGTCGTGCCATAGCCGTAGCTGACAAGTCCGAAGCCGGCGATCGGCAGCAGCCGGACGGTGATCACACCGAGCACGCTCTGCCGCGCGAACCAGCCATCGAGGCGGGCCAGACGACCACGGACCCGTTCGGCCACGAACTCCCGCCCGAGCAGCCGGCCAACCGTGAACCCGATCGCCGCGGCCACCAGCGCGGCGCCCAGGGCGTACGCGGCACCCTCCAGAGGGCCGAAGATCGCGCCTGCGGCGAGCGTGATGAAGGTTCGCGGAACCAGCGCGACCAGCAGCAGCGCGCCGCCGAGGATCGCCGCCACCGGGGCGAAGTCACCCAGCCGGTCGGCCAGCAGCGGCAGCTGCTCCGGATCCGGTCGGGGCACCAGGAGCAGCAGTAGCCCGCAGCCGCCGATCAGCAGCACGAGCAGGGCGAACCGAGCGGCCGACGGCTGTCGGAGCAGCCGCCGGACGGCACGGATCATGCCCGGGCGGCGGCCACTGCGGAGCGGCGCTCGTTGCGGAGCCGGTCCGACCAGGTGTCGTCCAGCGGCGGGAGCTGGTGTGCTCCGGTGGCCCAGCGCAGCAGCAGGTCGGCCAGGGCCGGGTTGCGGGCCAGCGCCGGGCCGTGCGAGTAGGTGCCGAGCAGCTTGCCGCGCCACGCGCCCTCGGTGGCGCCGTCGTTGCCGACCCCGGCGGTGACCCGGGCCAGCGGGGAGACCTCCGGGCCGAGGTGGGTGCGGCCGCCATGGTTCTCGAAACCGGTCAGCGGGGGCAGGCCCAACCGGGGGTCGATCTCACCGGCCAGCTCGCCCACGGCCCGGCTCTCGCCCCGGTCGGACTGCAGGTCGAGCAACTCCAGCCCTCGACACTGCACACCCTTGGCGAAGAAGGAGGTGCCGAGCAGTTGGTAGCCGGCGCAGACGCCGAACACCACCGAACCCTGGGCGACCGCCCGGTGCAGGCCGCCGTCGGCGAGCAGCCGCTGGGCGCCCAGCGCCTGCGGGCCGTCCTCGCCGCCGCCGACCAGGTAGATGTCGGCGGTCGCCGGCAGTCGCTGGTCGGAACGAACCTCCAGGACCTCGACCGGCATGCCGCGTTGGCGGGCCCGCCGGGCGAGGATCAGGGCGTTGCCCCGGTCGCCGTAGGTGGACAGCAGGTCGGGGTAGATCCAGACGATGCGCAGACTCTCAGATGACACGGTCCAACTCCGCTCGGATGTCCTGGAACGCGGTGTAGTTCGCGATGACTTCCAGCCGCCCGGGCGGGACCGACCGGAGCGCGTCGGCGAACGTGCGGACGTGCTGGAACGCCACGTCGTTGACGTCCAGCCGAACCGCCAGGTCGTACGCCCGGTCACCGGTGATCAACACCTGCCGGCCGCGGAGCGGGGCGAAGTCGACGTCGTAGAGCCAGGAGGTGTCCAGACCGTCGGGGTCGCGCGCGTTGATGGAGAGCAGGGTCGGCGCGTCGTCGGCCATGTCGAACGCCTCCAGCCAGCTGGCCGGGTTCTTCGCCAGCAGCAGCCGGATGTTGCGCCCGTCCTTGTCGACCTGCGCGTAGCGGCCGGCCACCGAGGTGACGATGCCGAGGCGGGACACCGCGTCGACCGGGCGGACGCCGAACTCGGCGGCCACGGCCAGCGCGGTCGCCGCGTTGCCGAGATTGACCTTGCCGGGCAGTTGGAGGGAGACCTTGTGCCAGGCGCCGGTGGGGTCCAGCACGCCCTCGTCCTCGACGACCCAGTGCGGCTCCGGTCGGCGCAGCGGGCAGCCGGTGCACCACCACTGCTCGCCGGAGCGCTGGATGGTGGAGCCGCACTCCGGGCAGACCCAGGAGTCGTCGTGCCAGCGCTGGCCGGCACTGAACCACGTCACGTGCGGCGCATTGATGCCCCGCGCGGGGTCGCCCGGCGGGGTGGCTGCCCAGACCACCAGCGGGTCGTCGGCGTTGGCCACCACTCGTACGTTTGTGTGCCGGACCAGTGCCGCGCGCCAGAGCTGCGCCATCATGGCGACCTCCTTGGCGCGGTCCAACTGGTCGCGGGAGAGGTTGAGCAGCGCGACCACGTGGGGCTCGGTCGCCTCCAGCACCTGGGCAAGGTAGTGCTCGTCCACCTCGAGCACCGCGTACGGGGTGCTGCCGGCCTTGGCCAGTGCCGAGGTGTGCCCGCTGGGCATGTTGGCGCCGAACGAGTTGGTGGCGACCCGGCCGAGCACCCCGACCGCGGCGGAGGTCAACCGCGTGGTGGTGGTCTTGCCGTTGGTGCCGGAGACGAGCGCGATCGCACGCCCGGCCGACAGGTGGGCCAGCAGGTCCGGGTCGATCTTCAGGCCGATCCACCCGCCGATCACCGAACCGTCGCCACGGCCGGCCGCTCGGGAGAGCGCCGCGGCGGTCCGTGACACGGAGCTGGCCACCTTGGCCCGTAGGGGCATTTTCGCGTCCGTCACGCGAGCGAGGTTACCGGACCGCCCGCCCCACCAGATCGCCGCCGACGGTGAACCGTTCGGCCGTGGTGGCAGTGCGGGCGGCCAGGTGGGCGTCCACCGGACGGAGTCGATCTATGTCGGAAAGCGGACCACGCCGGAGGGCCGCCGAGGCCCTCCACTCCGCTCCACCCCTTGTGACGTGCGGTTTTGCCCTCCGATCGGGCACGCCACGCGGGCGATTCTGGTTGCGGGTGGAGGGAAGTGGAGTAGAGTGGGGACCAATGGTGAGGCCGGGAGGGCTCACCGGCCCGGGGGGTCAGCGGCGCCGCGAACGCCGCTCAGGGGCGAGGGGGTAGGGCCGATGTTTCTCGGCACCCACACTCCGCGCCTGGACGAAAAGGGCCGGTTGATCCTTCCGGCCAAGTTCCGGGATGAGCTGGCGGGGGGTGTCGTGGTCACCAAAGGGCAGGAGCGCTGTCTCTACGTCTTCCCGACCCCTGAGTTCCAGCGGATCGCGGAGCAGTTGCGCGCGCAGCCGATGACGCACAAGGCGGCCCGGGCCTACAGCCGGGTCTTCTTCGCCAGTGCGCACGACGAGGTTCCGGACAAACAGGGTCGGGTCACCATCCCGGCCCACCTGCGGGCGTACGCCGCGTTGGACCGTGAACTGGTGGTGATCGGCGCGAGCACGCGGGTGGAGATCTGGGACAAGGTCGCCTGGGAGACCTACCTCGCCGACAGCGAAGACGACTTCGCCGACATCGAGGAGGGGGTGCTGCCCGGCGGTCTGTAGGGCGGAATGGCGCCCGACGTACTGCGAGATCTCCAGCCGCTTTCGAGTTCCTGGCATCACTTCCCCGGTGCCAGGCGCACGATCCAGTCATCGGGCGACGATCCGGTGTCGGGCGGGAGCGGATGGGGATCTGGCGGTACGACGGCAGCGCCGTCCGACGACAGGCGCACGAGGAGAACGGACGTTTCAACCAGTGGGGGTCAACATGGGGGAGTTGCGCGGCACGCACGTGCCGGTGCTGCTTGAGCGTTGTCTCGAGCTACTGGCCCCCGCGCTGGGTCGAGGCGGGCGCACGGTCCACGTCGACGCGACGCTCGGCCTGGCCGGGCATGCCGAGGCGGTGCTCGAGGCGCACCCGGAGACGGTCCTGATCGGGCTCGACCGGGACACCGAGGCGCTCGCTCACGCACGGGTCCGGCTGGCCCGTTTCGCCGACCGGGTGCATCTGGAGCACGCCGTCTACGACGAGTTGCCCGAGGTGTTGGACCGGCTGGGTTATCCGGGCATCGACGGGATCCTGTTCGACCTGGGTGTCTCGTCGCTGCAGTTGGACGCGCCCGACCGCGGGTTCGCGTACGCCCAGGACGCTCCACTGGACATGCGGATGGACCAGACCCGGGGGGTGACCGCCGAAGAGGTGGTCAACACCTACGCGCATCCGGACCTGGCCCGGGTGCTGCGGGTCTACGGCGAGGAGAAGTTCGCCGGCCGGATCGCCTCGGCGATCCTCCGGGAACGGGAACGCGCCCGGATCACCTCGTCGGCGCTGTTGGCGGAGCTGGTCAGGGACTCCATTCCGGCGCCAGCCCGACGAACGGGTGGGCACCCGGCAAAGAGAACGTTTCAGGCTTTACGGATCGAGGTAAACAGAGAACTGGCAGCGCTGGAAGCAGCGTTGCCGTCCGCACTCGACGCACTGACCGTGGGCGGTCGCATGGTGGTCCTGTCCTACCACTCCTTGGAGGACAGGCTCACCAAGGTGGCGCTCGCGGACCGGGTCCGCAACAAGGGCCCGGTCGACCTCCCGGTCGAGCTTCCCGGGTCCGGTCCGACGTTCCGGCTGCTCAGCCGGGGCGCCGAACTGCCCGGGGAGGCGGAGGTCGCCGCGAACCCGCGGGCCGCATCAGTGCGGCTGCGGGCAGCGGAACGACTCGACCCGAACGCGACAGAGCAAGGGCGGACCGACCGCGAACGGTCTCGCCGACGGGTGAAGGGAATGCACCAACCGGGCACGGGGTCCGCCTGATCCGTGGGGGGTCAGGGGCGCCGGGACGGCAGAGGGACGGATGTTGAGGGGGAGGGACATGAACAATGACAAGCGCGACCGCCGGGACGTCACCGGCGGCGGGCAGCGCGCACCGCGGTCGGGGGGCCGGACCGCGGCGGAGCGGGCTCCGCGCCTCGGGAACGGTACGCCACGCATCGATCGAGTGAACCGGCAGGGGGAGACTCGCGCCCGGGGGGCGCGCGAGTTCCCGACCCAGGGCTCCGCTGCGCTGCGGCCGGTCGAGAAGACCGGCGTCACCGCCAACGCCCGCCCGCCGCGGCTGCGGGTGGCGCCGCCGCCGCCGATGTCGGTGCCGCGCGCGCCGTTCGCGGCGCTGATCGTGGTGCTGGTGGTCGGTGGGGTGCTGGGCATCCTGGCGATCAACACCAAGATCAATGAGAATGCGTTCCGGAAGGAGCGGCTGCAGCAGCAGCAGGCTCGGCTGGACCTGGAGAAGCAGCAGTTGGACAAGCAGATCGCCGAGTACGAGGCGCCGGGCAACCTGACCGCCGAGGCCCGGCGGCTGGGTCTGGTGGACGCCGGCGAGCCGGGCTACGTCCGGCTGCCGGACGGCAAGACCATCGGGGTGCCGCAGCCGGCGAGCGGCCAGCCGTCGGTGACCAGCCAGGGTGCGGGAGGCTGACCGGTGGCACCAAGGTCGGACGAGCCGCGCCGGGACCCGAAAGGGGCCCGGCGCGGTTCTTCGCGTGAGGCAGGCCCCACTGACGGCGAGCCGCGCAACAGCGAGCCGGGCATCGGGGGCATCTCCGGCGCTCGGGCGTACACGCCGAGGGGCCGGACCGTCCGTGAGGAGCGCGGCACTCCGGCGCGCGGTCAGGGCGCCGAGCAGCGGCGTACGCCGCGCAGCACCCGGTCCGGCGACCCGTTCCGGCCGGCGTTGCAGGTGCTCGACGGCGGTCGGGCCGCCGCCCGGGCTGGCCGGCGCGACGCCCCGGCCGCCGGACGTGGCGGCGTGGTGCGCACCGTCGCGCCGCGTACCCCCCGTGGCCCGGGTGTCGACGAACCGCCGCCGCGCCGCCGGACCACGCCGCGCGCGCCGCGGCGCACCGACCGCCCGGCGGCCCGGCGGCCGTCCCGCAAGCCACCGCGCCCGCCGAAGCTGGCCGACTCGCGGCTGCGGCTGCGGCTGGGCACCGCGCTGGCGCTGACGCTGTTCGTCACCATCGGGATCCGGCTGATCTTCCTCCAGGCGGTCGACACCCCGGCGTACGCCGGGGGTGGCACCGCCGACCGCACCCGCACCGTCGAGCTGCCCGCGTCGCGGGGCGCGATCTACGACAGCACCGGCGCGCCGCTGGTCCGCAGTGTCGAGGCACGGTACGTGTTCGCCGACCCAACCGAGGTCAAGGACCCGCAGGGCACCGCGAAGGCGCTCTCGCCGCTGCTCGGCATCCAGGCGTCGAAGCTCGTCGAGCTGATGCAGCCCCGCAAGCTGGAGAACGGCATCGCGTCCCGATTCGTTTATCTGGCCCGGGGGGTGGAGATCTCGAACGCCAAGCGGGTGCAGGCGTTGGAGCTGCCCGGTATCTGGGTGCACCGCGACGAGCGCCGCGAGGTGCCCGGCGGTGACCTGGCGGCCAACCTGATCGGCTTCACCAGCCAGGACATGGTCGGGCTGGAAGGGCTGGAGGCTCGCTACAACGACGTGCTCGCCGGTCAGGACGGCAAGCGGGTGTACGAGGCCGGACTCGGCGATCTCGCCGCACCGATCCCGGGTGGCTACAGCCGGACGACTCCCGCCAAGCCGGGCAGCTCGCTGTGCCTCACCCTCGATCGTGACCTGCAGTTCCGGACGCAGCAGATCCTCAGCGCGGGCATGGCCAAGGTGCCGGGCGGCACCGGCGCGGCCGTGGTCATGGAGATCCCCTCCGGTGCGGTGCTGGCCCAGGCCAGCAACCCCACCTACAGCGCGGCGAAGCCGCTCCCGAGCGACCCGGTCGCCCGGGAGGACGCGGCGACCAGCTTCGTCGTCGACCCCGGCTCGATCCACAAGGCGATCACCTACGGCGCGGCCCTGCAGGAGGGGGTGATCACCCCGGACACCACGCTGCCCATCGCCAACAACATCAAGATGGGTGACACCTGGTTCTCCGACACGCATAAGGCCGACGGTAAACGGATGAGCATCCCCGGGATGCTCGCCTACTCGTCGAACGTCGGCACCATCACCATCGCCAACAAGCTCGGCCGGGACCGTCTGATCGACTACCAGAAGCGGTTCGGGCTGGGCAAACCCACCGGCGAGGGGATGCCGGGGGAGGCCAGCGGGCGACTGCTGCCGGCCGACGAGTGGAGCGGATCGTCGTACGGGTCGGTGCCGATCGGGCACAGCGTCGACGCCACGCCGCTGCAGATGGCCGCCGCGTACGCCGCCATCGCCAACAACGGCACGTACGTGCAGCCGCACCTCATCAAGGAGGTGATCGCCCCGGACGGCAAGCGCACACCCGCTCCGGCTCCGGTCACCCGGTCGGTGCTCAGCCCGCAGAACGCGGCAGCCCTGCGCACCATGCTGGAGGCGGTCACCACTGTCGATCACGCCACCGGCCTGACCGCCGCGGTTCCCGACTACCGGGTCTCGGGCAAGACCGGCACCGGGTGGCGGCTGGTGGACGGCAAGAAGCAGCCAGGCGAGGTGTCCTCGTTCATTGGCATGGCTCCTGCCGAGAACCCCCGGTACGTGATCGCGGTCTTCGCGTACGCGCCCGGCGGTGGGGGCGCGGTGATCGCCAATACGGCGTTCCGCGACATGATGCAGTTCACTCTGCGTCACTATCGTGTGCCGCCGTCCACGGGCGGTTCCGCACCCAAGTTCGTGGTCTATCCGCACTGAGCAGCGACGGCGGGACATCATCGGTGAGTGCCGACGAACTACCGGGGCGGCTGTACGGCCGGAACCGGACGACCGGGTAGGGTCTGACGCCGTGCCCGGCAATCCACGTCCACGTACCGTGACCGGAGTCCGGCTCGGCGATCTTGCCGTCCGACTCGCCGTCGACCTTCCGGCGGACGCCGCCACGGTGGCCGTCACCGGGGCCACCCATGCCAGCCAGGAGGTCCGCCCCGGCGACCTCTACGCGGCGCTGCCCGGTGCCCGTCGGCACGGCGCGGAGTTCGCCGCCGCCGCCGCCGAGGCGGGTGCGGTGGCCCTGCTGACCGACCCGGCGGGTGCGGAGCTGGCGACGGGGAGCGGCCTGCCCGCACTGGTGGTGCCCGACCCGCGTGCCGTGCTCGGCGAGCTGGCCTCTGCCGTCTACGGCGACCCGACCGACGGTCTCACCGTGATCGGGGTGACCGGCACCGCCGGTAAGACGTCCACGGCCTACCTGGTCGAGTCCGGGTTGCGGGCCGCTGGGCACACCACCGGGTTGATCGGCACCGTGGAGACGCGGCTCGGTGCCCTGGTGATCGACAGCGTGCGCACCACCCCCGAGGCGACCGACCTGCACGCCATGCTGGCCACCGCACGCGAGAGTGGCGTCACCGCCGTGGTCATGGAGGTTTCCAGCCACGCCCTGGCGATGGGCCGGGTGGGCGGTGTGCGCTTCGCCGTCGGGGGTTACACCAACTTCGGCTCCGACCACCTGGACTTCCACGCCGACAGCGACGACTATTTCGCCGCGAAGGCTCAGCTCTTCGACGGGCGCTGCGCGGTCGAGGTGCTCAACCACGACGACCCGGCGTTGAAGCCGCTGCACAAGCCGACCACGGTCACCTACTCGGCAGCCGGCGACCAGGGCGCGACCTGGTGGGCCGACGGCGTGGGTGGCGAGGGGTACGCCCAGCGGTTCACCGCGCACGGCCCGAACGGCGTGGTCGTTTCCGCCGGGGTGGCGCTGCCCGGCCGGCACAACGTGGCAAACGCGCTGCTGGCCATCGCCGCGCTGGTCGGTGCCGGGGTCGACCCGGCGACTGCGGCCGACGGCGTGGCCGCCTGCGGTGGCGTGCCCGGCCGGTTGGAGCTTGTCGACACTGCCGGGCCGGTGCGCGGGGTCGTCGACTACGCGCACAAGTCGGACGCGATCGTGGCCGCGCTGGCCGCGCTGCGTGAGCTGAGCGTCGGGCGGCTGATCTGTGTGATCGGCGCCGGCGGAGACCGGGACCGGGGCAAGCGGCCGGTGATGGGCGCGGCCGCTGCGGAGGGAGCCGACGTGGTGCTGGTGACCGACGACAACCCGCGTACCGAGGACCCGGCGGAGATCCGCGCCGAGGTGCTCGCCGGGGCCTACCGGGCCGCGACGGCCGCCCGGATCATCGAGGTGGCGGGCCGGCGTGCCGCGATCGACGAGGCGGTGCGGCTCGCCGAGCCGGGCGACGTGATCGCGCTGCTCGGCAAGGGGCACGAGCGGGGCCAGGAGGTGGCGGGCGAGGTGTTTCCGTTCGACGACAACGTCGAGCTGGCCGACGCGCTGCGGGCCCGCTTCGGGGACTCGGGGGGTCAGCGGTGATCGCGCTGAGCCTGGCCGAGGTGGCCGCGGCGGTCGACGGGCGACTGGTGGCCGCCGATCCGACCGTCACCGTCACCGGCTCCGTGGAATTCGACTCGCGCAAGGTGGGGCCCGGTTCGCTGTTCGTGGCCTTCCCGGGCGAGAAGGTCGACGGGCACGACTACGCGGCGACGGCGGTCCAGGCCGGGGCGGTGGCGGTGCTCGGCACCCGCGAGATTCCCGGGGTGCCGATGGTGCTCGTCGACGACGCCCTGACCGCGCTGGGCCGGCTGGCCCGCGCGGCGGTGGACCGGCTGCCCGGGCTGACCGTGATCGGCCTGACCGGCTCCTCCGGCAAGACCACCACGAAGGACCTGATCGGTCAGCTCACCGCCCGGCTCGGGGCCACGGTGGCGCCGCCCGGCTCGTTCAACAACGAGCTGGGGCACCCGTACACCGCGCTGCAGGCCGGGCCGGACACCCGCTACCTGGTGATGGAGAAGGGATCGCGCGGGGTCGGGCACGTGCGTTACCTCTGCGAGCTGGTGCCGCCCCGCATCTCCGTGGTGCTCAACGTCGGCACGTCGCACATCGGCGAGTTCGGCTCGCAGGACACCATCGCCCTGGCCAAGGGTGAGCTGGTCGAGGCCCTGCCGCCGGACGGGCTGGCGGTGCTGAACGCCGACGACCCACGGGTGGACGCGATGGCGAGCCGCACCCAGGCCCGGGTGGTCCGTTACGGCGAGGCGCCGGACGCCGACGTGCGGGCCGAGGACGTGACGCTGGACGAGCGGGGGCACGCTTCGTACACCCTGGTCACCCCGGAGGGCCGCGCATCGGTGCGGCTCGGGCTGACCGGCCGCCACCAGGTCTGGAATACTCTCGCCGCGGCGGCGGTGGCTCGGGAGCTGGGCATGCCGCTGGCCGAGCTGGCGACGGCCCTCGGCGAGCTGGGGCTGGTTTCGACCCGTCGGATGGACGTCTTCGACCGTCCGGACGGGGTGACTGTCATCGACGACTCGTACAACGCGAATCCGGCCTCGATGGCGGTCGCGGTGCGGGCGCTGGCCAGCATCGGCCAGGGTCGGCGTACGGTCGCGGTGCTTGGTTACATGGCCGAGCTGGGTCCCTTCGAGCGGGACGGTCACGCCGAGATCGGCCAACTCGCGGCCGAGCTGGGCGTCGACCGGCTGCTCGTGGTGGGCGAGCCGGCCGCGCCGATCCACGAGGGCGCGACAGCGGTAGTGAACTGGGGAGGAGAGTCGGTGGTGCTCACCGATCAGGCGGCGGCCGTCGAGGTGCTGGGGAGCGAACTAAGACCGGGTGATGTCGTGCTGGTCAAAGGCTCCCGGTATCGGACCTGGGAGGTGGCCGACGCCCTGCGCGCCGACGCCGGTGGGGAGTCCACCCGATGAGGGCGGTCATCGTCGCCGTCGGGGTGGCCTTCATCGTTTCGCTCTTCTGCACCCCGATCGCGATCAAGGTCTTCACCCGGCTGAAGGCCGGTCAGCCGATCCGGACTGACGGCCCGGCGATGCACCAGGGCAAGAAGGGCACGCCGACGATGGGCGGCGTGGTCTTCATCCTGGCCACGGTAATCGCGTACGTGGCCGGGCACCTCGCGCTGACCAGCCTGCCGGATCTGCAGATCGCCCAGGTCGAGCCGACCATCACCGCGCTGGTGCTGCTGGGACTGATGGTCTTCTCCGGCGCGGTCGGCTTCCTCGACGACTTCCTCAAGGTGCGCAAGCGCAACAGCGCCGGGCTGAACAAGCGCGGCAAGCTGCTCGGTCAGATCCTGGTCGGCGCGGTCTTCGGCGTGGTCGCTCTGTACTTCCCGAGCACGATGACCGACGCGAAGGGCTTGGCGACCAACACCGAGACGGTGGGCAGCACCACGCTGAGCTTCATCCGGGACATCGATGCCCTGGAGGTCAGCAAGGTCGGCGCGGTGATCATCTTCATCTTCGTGGTGATGGCTGCGACGAACGGCGTCAACCTCACCGATGGCCTGGACGGTCTCGCCACCGGCGCGTCGGTGATGGTGCTCGCCGCGTACGCGTTGATCGCGTTCTGGCAGTACCGGCACTGGTGCGCCGACCCGAACTACACCCAGCCGTACTGCTACGAGGTCCGCGACCCGTTGGAGATCGCGCTGATAGCCGGAGCGGCGGCCGGGGCCTGTGTGGGCTTCCTCTGGTGGAACACGTCGCCGGCCCGGATCTTCATGGGTGACACCGGCGCGCTCGGGCTGGGCGGCCTGATCGCGGGCATGGCGATGTCCACCCGCACCATCCTGCTCCTGCCGATCATCGGTGGGCTCTTCGTGATCATCACGATGTCCGTGGTGATCCAGATCATCTCCTTCAAGACCACCGGTAAACGGGTGTTCCGAATGTCGCCCCTTCAGCACCACTTCGAGCTGGCCGGCTGGAGCGAAGTCAACATCGTGGTGCGCTTCTGGATCATCGCCGGCATCGGCGTGGCCATCGCCCTGGGCCTTTTCTACAGCGAGTTCCTCGCCAACATGACCTGATCTCCACCCCGTTCGAGCAGGTCACCGTTCTGGCAGTGACCGTGCGCTGGCGCGGTGGCGAGGGTGTTCGGGTTCTCCTTTGCTCTGCTTCAACGGAGGCAACACCCGGCGTCCGGATATCGGACGCGGGGCGTTGCCTGGGTTGAAGCAGAGCAAAGGCGGCGATGCGCAGGTGCCGGCCCCTGGTCCGACACGCCCGGTGCGTCGTTGTGGGCCGCTCGGGCGTGCCTAACGGTGATGATGTCGGGGTGGGGGAGGATTCAGGCACCGACGACAAGACAGCCGGTCGGCCGCGACGGTCACTGGGCGCGGCGCGTACCACGGAGGCCAGCGCGCCACCGGACGATGTGCGCGGCGCAGAGCCGGGGGCGACACCGCGCGAGGCGGAACCAGCGCCGCCCGTGCCGCTGCGCGGGCTGGACGCTGCCGGCGGGCTCGCCGCGCTGCGTGGCCTACTGGACCGGCCGCTGGCGTCCTACTACCTGCTGCTGTCCAGCGCCGGCCTGCTGCTGCTGATCGGGCTGACCATGGTCTTCTCGGCGACCAGCGTGAAGGACTACGCCGAGGACGGCAACGCCTCGGCCTCGGTGACCAAGCAGGCCATCTTCGCGGTGATCGGCATCGTGGTGTTCTGGGCCTGCCAGCGGCTGCCCGCCAGCACCTACCGGTCGCTGGGCCGGCCGCTGCTGTTCGCCTCGATCGCGCTGCTGCTGGTGCTCAACCTGCTGGTGGCCTACGGCCGGCTCACCCGTCAGAAGTCGGTCGTGTTTGGGCCGATCGAGGCGCGGCTGAACTGGCTGTTCATCGGCGGGATCCAGGTGCAGCCCTCCGAGCTGGCCAAGTTCGCGCTGGTGTTGTGGGGCGCGCACGTGATCGCCCGCAAGGGTGCCGCGCTGGGCTGGTGGCGGGAATTGGCCACCCCGCTCTTTCCGGTGCTGGGCCTGCTCTTCGTCCTGGTCGGCTACAACGACACGGGCACCATGCTCTGCCTGCTGGCCCTGGTGGTCGGTCTGCTCTGGGCCGCCGGGGTGCAGATGCGGGTCTTCGGCGCCCTGGCTGCGGCCGGTCTGGTCGGGATCGGCCTGCTCGTCGCGGTGGCCTCGCTGGGCGCCGGCTCCGGCGAGCGCGGCGCGGACAACTACCGCCTCGCCCGGCTGGACATGTTCTTCAATCCGCCGGACCCGGAGACCTGCAAACTCAACGACTGTCTTCAGTTCTACCAGGGTCGACTGGCCATCGAACACGGCGGCTGGTTCGGGGTCGGGCTGGGCAAGGGCAGCCTGAAGTGGGACTGGCTGCCCGAGGCGCACAACGACTTCATCTTCGCCATCATCGCCGAGGAGTTGGGCGTGATCGGGTGTGTCGTCATCCTCAGCCTGTTCGCGGTCCTCGCGTACACCGGGTTGCGGATCGCCCGGCGGGTCGACGACCCGTTCCGCCGGCTCGCCGCCGCCGCCGTGACCACCTGGTTGGTCAGCCAGGCCGTGATCAACATTGGTGGGGTGGTCGGGCTGCTGCCGATCACCGGCCTGCCGCTGCCGTTCATCTCCGACGGTGGAAGTGCCCTGGTGGTGACGTTGGCCGGGATCGGCATGCTGGCGTCGTTCGCCCGCGCGGAACCCGATGCGGCCAGAGCACTGCATGCCCGTCCGCCGGCCCGGTGGGTCCGACTACTCTGGGCCCCGTTGCCGCCGCTTCCCGGCCGGCGCCGCCGCCCGGCGACGCCGCCCGTCGGCCGAGGGTCCGTGCCCCGGTCCCGCGAGCGGCGCCACGACGACCAGGCCGCGCCGCGCGGGGTCCGACAGGACCGGAGCCGCGGGGGTACGGCGAGCGAGAGGAGACGCTGATGGGTCCGCTGCGTTCGGTGGTGCTCGCGGGAGGTGGCACGGGGGGGCACGTCTACCCGTTGCTCGCCTTCGCCGACTGCCTGCGCCGACACGACCCGGGCGTCCGGATCACCTGCCTCGGCACACCACGCGGTATGGAGAACGATCTGATTCCGCCGCACGGCTACGAGTTGCGGCAGATCCCGGCGTACCAGCTGCCCCGGTCGGTGAACATGAACCTGGTCCGTACCCCGGGCCGGATGTGGACCGCGGCGCGCGCCGCGGGCAAGGTGATCGACGAGGTCAAGGCCGACGTGGTCGTCGGCTTCGGCGGGTACGTCTCGGTGCCGGCCTACCTGGCCGCCTGGCGCCGGGAGCTGCCGATGGTGATCCACGAGGTGAACGTGCCGCCGGGCGTGGCCAACCGGCTGGGCATGAAGTTCACCAAGAACATCGCCGTCGGCTTCCCGCACCAGCCGAGCCAGGCCGAGTCGCTGCGCGACGCCACCATCGTCGGGGTGCCGCTGCGTCGCACTATCGCGGGGCTGGACCGGTACGCGCTGCGCAACGCCGCCCGCGCCCACTTCGGGCTCCGCCCGGACCTGCCGGTGCTCTTCGTCTCCGGCGGTTCGTCGGGCGCCCGCTCGATCAACCTGGCGGTCTCCGGGGCGGCCAAGGAGTTGGCCCGCAACGGCGTGCAGGTGCTGCACGTGATGGGCGCCCGCAACGAGCCGGTGCCGATCCCCACCGACCTGCCCGTGCCGTACGTGACGCTGCCGTACCTGTCCGAGATGGAGCTGGGCTACGCCGCCGCCGACCTGATGCTGGCCCGGGGCGGGGCGATGACCGTCGCCGAGGTGGCCGCGATCGGGCTGCCCACGATCTACGTGCCGTACCCGCACAGCAACCAGGAGCAGAGGCGCAACGCGCTGCCCGTGGTCGAGGCCGGCGGTGGGCTGCTGGTCGACGACACCGAGCTCACCCCGGACTGGTTGGAGCGCACCGTCATTCCCCTCATCCGCGACCCGCAGCGGTTGTACGCGATGGGCGCCGCCGCGGCAGCGTACGGGCGGCGCGACGGTGACGAGGCGCTGCGCTCCTTCGTCATCGAGGCGGTGGCCCGATGACCGCGCAGTTCACCCCGGCCGGCACGCTCACCGCCGAGGACCTGGGCGCCGTCCACCTGATCGGGGTGGGTGGGGTGGGCATGCTCGGCGTGGCCCGACTGCTGCTCACCCGCGGCATCCGGGTTTCCGGCAGCGACCTGCGGGAGTGGCCCTCGCTGGAGGGGCTGCGGGCGCTCGGTGGCACCATCCACCTCAGCCACGAGGCGAGCAACCTCGACGGCGTGGACACCGTCGTCTACTCGTCGGCCATTCCGCAGGATCACCTGGAGCTGGTCGAGGCGCGTCGGCGCGGCCTGCGGGTGCTGCACCGCTCGGAGGCCCTGGCTGCGGCGATGACCGGCCGTCGGGCGGTGGCGGTCGCCGGCACACACGGCAAGACCACCACCACGTCGATGGTGACGATGGTGCTCCAGCAGGCCGGTGTGGACCCGTCCTTCGTGATCGGCGGGGAGATCTCCGAGGTTGGCTCGGGTGCCCACCACGGCACCGGCGAGCACTTCGTGGTCGAGGCGGACGAGAGCGACCGCTCGTTCCTCATCTACCGCCCGTACGTCTCGATCATCACCAACGTCGAGGCCGACCACCTGAACACCTACGGCGACTACGCGACGCTGGAGGCGGCGTTCGTGGAGTTCGCCCGCCTCACCGACCCGGACGGGTTCATCATCACCTGCGCCGACGACCCGGGCGGTCGACGGCTGGCTGAGAGCCTGCGCGCCGAGGGGCGGCGGGTGTTCACCTACGGCGAGGCGGCCGACGCCGACCTGCGGTTGACCGAGATCGTCTCCTCCGCGCGTGGTGTGCGCTACCTGGCCGCGATCGACGGCCGGTCGCTGGGCGAGTTCCGGCTGCCGGTGCCGGGGCGGCACATGGGGCTGAACAGCGCCTCCGCGGTGCTGGCCACGTACCTGCTGGATCTGCCGCTGGAGGCGGCGGAGGCCGCGCTGGCGGTCTTCCCCGGCGTGCGACGGCGCTTCGAGCGCAAGGGCGTCGCGGACGGCGTGCTGGTCTACGACGAGTACGCCTACCACCCGACCTCGATGACGTTGGCGTTGCAGACGCTGCGTGAGGTCGCCGGGGATGGGCGGCTGGTCGTCGTCTTCCAGCCGTACCGGCTGTACCGCACCCGCGACTCCCAGGCGGAGATCGCCGAGGCGCTGGCCCTCGCCGACGAGCTGGTGCTGTTGGAGGTCTTCGGTCCGGGCGAGTTGCGCCAGCCCGGCGAGGGCTCGGCGGCGCTGATCGCGGCGGTGGCGCTGCCCGCCGACCGTAAGGTCTTCGTCGACTCGTGGGAGGCGGCACCGGTCGAGGTGGTCCGTCGGGCCACCTCGGGGGATGTGGTGGTCACCATGGGGGCCCCGCCGATCTCGCTGATGGGCGACGAGTTGCTGGCCGCGCTGGGTGAACGTGCCGCCGGCTCCGCACCGACCGCGACCGTCGACCCGGTGGGCACCGCCCCGACGATCGGTGAGCCGGTGCCGGGTGGGGCCACGGCCGGGGGCGACGGAGCGGCCCTTGGTGGCACCGCCGCACCTGGCGGCACGGCACCCACGGCCGGATGAGTCCCGGCCCGGCCCGAGGGCGGACGAGCGCCGCCGACGGCGGCGCCCCGCGTCGGGGTCCGGCCCGGCGTTGGCAGCTGGTCCGGGCGGGCCGCGACGCGGTACCACCGTCGACCCGCCGGTTCATGGCCCGTGCCCGGCAGCGGCGCATGCGTGCGGCGTTGCCGTGGGCGGTTGCCGCCGGCGTGCTCGCCCTGGCCGGGCTCGTCGCTTGGACAGTGCTCGGCACTGGGCTGTTCGGGGTCCGGGAGGTGCGGGTGGAGGGTGCCGGGTTGGTTACTCCCGTGCAGGTGCACGACGCGGTCGGAGTGCCGGACGGGGTGCCGCTGGCCCGCGTGGACCTGGCCGCCGCCGCCCGCCGGGTCGGCGCGCTGCCTGCGGTGGAGCGGGCCACGGTGTCCCGGGACTGGCCCGGCGCGCTGGTGGTGCGGGTGACCGAGCGGACCCCGGTGGCGGCGGTGCCGCAGGGGGAGGCGTTCGCCCTGATCGACCGGAGCGGGGTGGCGTTCCGGACGGTGGACCGACGCCCCGCCGAGCTGCCGCAGGTGACGGTGGCCCGCCCGGCTGCCGACGACCCGGGGACCCGGGCCGCGTTGGAGGTGCTCGTGGCGCTGACCCCGCAGCTCCGCACCGAGTTGGTGGAGGTGCGCGTGGAGGGGTTGGCCCGGATCAGCCTGGGCTTGCGGAGGGACCGGACGGTGGTCTGGGGTGACGCGACCCGGGGGTCGGACAAGGCCCGGGTGGCGACCGCACTGCTCGGCGAGAAAGCGAATCGGATCGACGTGAGCGCGCCGGATGTGGTGACCTTTCGCTGACTCGGGGAGCGCGCGCGGGGGTGACCCGTCGCGCTCGGGTCGGCGACACGCCGGTCGGGTCCTTGGCTCATCGCGCGGTGGCGCTTACGTTGCCCCGAAGAGGATCAGTAGTTGACATAACTGTAAGCCTCTAGTAGAGGGTGAGGGTTCACCTCTGATCCTCGCTGGTGACAGATGTCGTCGGCCGCTGGTCTGGCCACGCCGTACCCGGTCGGCCGAAGCCAATCTCGAAGGAAAGGACCGGAGATGACACCTCCGCACAACTACCTGGCGGTCATCAAGGTCGTCGGCATCGGGGGCGGCGGCGTCAACGCCGTCAACCGGATGATCGAGGTTGGGCTCAAGGGCGTCGAGTTCATCGCGATCAACACCGATGCCCAGGCGCTGCTGATGAGTGACGCCGACGTCAAGCTCGACGTCGGCCGGGAACTGACCCGCGGCCTGGGTGCCGGCGCCAACCCCGACGTCGGCAAGAACGCCGCCGAGGACCACCGCGACGAGATCGAGGAGGTGCTCAAGGGCGCCGACATGGTCTTCGTGACCTGCGGCGAGGGCGGTGGCACCGGCACCGGTGGCGCGCCCGTGGTGGCCAACATCGCCCGCAAGCTCGGCGCGCTGACCATCGGCGTGGTGACCCGGCCGTTCTCCTTCGAGGGCAAGCGCCGTCAGGTGCAGGCCGAGACGGGGATAGACGAACTCCGCAACCAGTGCGACACGCTGATCGTGATCCCGAACGACCGGCTGCTGGCGCTGGGTGACCGCAACATCAGCATGATGGACGCGTTCCGCACGGCCGACCAGGTGCTGCTCTCGGGTGTGCAGGGCATCACCGACCTGATCACCACCCCAGGTCTGATCAACCTGGACTTCGCGGACGTCAAGAGCGTGATGAGCGGCGCCGGCAGCGCGTTGATGGGCATCGGCAGCGCCCGCGGGGAAAATCGCGCGGTCGAGGCGGCCGAGGCGGCCATCTCGAGCCCGCTGCTGGAGCAGAGCATGGACGGCGCGCGTGGCGTGCTGCTCTCCATCGCTGGCGGCTCCGACCTGGGCCTGTTCGAGATCAACGACGCTGCCCAGCTGGTCACCGACGCCGCTCACCCGGATGCCAACATCATCTTCGGTGCCGTCATCGACGACGCGCTCGGCGACGAGGTGCGGGTGACCGTCATCGCGGCGGGCTTCGACGGCGGCACTCCGGCGTACAAGGCGGCTGAGCCGACCCGCAAGACCAACACCAACCAGCCGGCCCCGCAGAGCACTCCGGTGCCGGCGCCGACCACGAACCCGGCTCCGGCCCAGTCGCCGCGCCGGGTGCTCTTCGATGACGTGGACGTCCCCGATTTCCTCAAGAACGGGTCCTGAGCACCGCCGATGACCGACAGTTCAGCCACAGTACGACCGGAACGGCGCGCCGAACTCGCGGCCGGCCTGGCCCACATTCGGTCCCGGATCGCCGACGCCTGCGCGGAGGCCGGGCGGGACCGCGCCGAGGTCACGATGATCGCGGTGACGAAGACCTACCCGGCCAGCGACGTGTTGGCACTGGCCGGGCTAGGGGTGACCGACATGGGGGAGAACCGCGACCAGGAGGCAGCCGGTAAGGCCGCCGAGGTGGCTGCGGCTGGGGTGCGCCCACGTTGGCACTTCATCGGCCAGTTGCAGCGCAACAAGGCCCGCTCGGTGGCCCGCTACGCCGACGCGGTGCACTCCGTCGACAGTGTCCGACTGGCCCGCGCGTTGGCCACCGCAGCCGCCGAGCGGGAGGTGCCGCTCGACGCCATGGTCCAGGTGAGCCTCGACGGCGACGCGGCCCGGGGCGGAGCGCTGCCCGGTTCGGCCGATCCGGGCACCGGGCTGGAGCCGGTGGCCGAGGCGGTGGCCGACGCGCCGGGGCTGCGTCTGGTCGGTCTGATGGCGGTGGCTCCGCTGGGTTGGGAGCCGGACCGGGCCTTCGCCCGACTCGCGGAGGTTGCCGGTGCGTTTCGGGCGATCCATCCGGGAGCTACCGGGCTGTCCGCGGGAATGAGCGGAGATTTCGAAATCGCGATCCGATACGGCGCGACACATGTCCGCGTCGGTAGCGCGTTGCTCGGAATGCGTCCCACGCTGCGGTAGCCTGACCGCGAGACATGCAAATTACATCAGTGTTGTTTCAGGGGCGGCATCTCCTAGTCGGGGGTCGTGGCACGCGACGCGAATCGCGTGCCGGGGGGATTGCCGCTCCGGTCCGATGGGCATGGTTGTCCACTCGCGACGGGCGACATGGCACGGGGGCGCGTGCCGCACGGCGGACGGAAGGGCGCGGGATGGGTGCACTGCGCAAGGCGGGGGTCTGGCTCGGTCTGGTCGAAGAAGACGACGAGCGGGCCTACGACGACGGTGGCTACGACAAGGGTGGCTACCGCGACTCGCGTTACCGGCAGAGCCGGTACGCCGAGGAGTTCGCCGACGAGGATGAGGACGACACCGAGGAGCCGCCGGCTCCCCGGCCGCGTGCCAGTGAGCGGGGTCGACTCTCCGAGCGGACGAGCGGACGGCTGAGCGAGTCCGAGCGTGGTGACGGCGAGCGTCCGGAGCGGGTCGAGCGGTCCAGCGTGCGGTCGATCACCCGGTCGTCGGCTGGTGAGACATCCGGCGCGCTGACCTACCACACCCGGGACAACCTGGCCCTCGCGCCGCAGGTCACGTCGCGTGAGCGGGCGATGCCCGAGGAGGAGCAGCGCTACCAGATCACCACGCTGCACCCGACCACCTACCGGGAGGCGCGCACCATCGGCGAGCACTTCCGCGACGGCGTTCCAGTGATCATCAACCTCACCGAAATGGATGAGGCCGATGCCCGCCGTCTGGTGGACTTCGCCGCCGGTCTGGCGTTCGGCCTGCGCGGTACGATCGAGCGCGTGACCAATCGGGTGTTCCTGCTCTCACCGGCTAACGTCCAGGTCACCGCTGAAGACAAGGCCAAGATCGCTGAGGGCGGCTTTTTTAGTCTGAGTTGACCCCGCCCGACCGAGGGACGTCGCTGACCGTGTTGTCGATCTTACTGCAAGTGCTGTACCTGATCCTTTATGTCTTCCTGCTCCTCCTTCTGTCCCGGTTCGTGTTGAGCGCCGTCCTGCAGTACGGCCGTCGCTGGCAACCGGGGCGTGGCGCATCGGCAGGATTGGAATCCGTGTGGAGCGTCACTGATCCCCCTCTCAACGCGTTGAGGCGTGTGATCCCTCCGCTGCGAATTGGTACCGTGAGCATCGACCTGGCCTCCCTTGTGCTCCTGGTTATCCTGTTCGTGCTGATGGAGTTCGTGTTAGGGCCGTCGATCAGGGCATCTGCCTGATGACCGACGCGCTTTCGCGGCCGCAACTGACCCGAGGAGTTTCGATGCCGCTGACCCCGGCCGACGTCCACAACGTCGCCTTCAAAAAGCCGCCGATCGGCAAGCGGGGGTATGACGAGGAGGAGGTCGACGCCTTCCTGGACGAGGTTGAGCGCGAGCTCGCCCGTCTCATCGAGGAAAACAACGAGCTGCGCGCCCAGGTGGAGCGCGGCGGCCGTGGCGGTGCCCCCGCAGGCCCCGGCGGCGACGCCCGACTTGCGGCGGAGCTCAACGACGTCAAGGCCCAGCTGGACCGGGTGCAGCGCGACAAGTCGGCGGCCGAGCAGGCTGCCCGCGCGATGCAGGCCGAGCTGGAGCAGGTCCGCGCCACCGGCGGCCCCGCGGTCACCGGTGACGGCGAGCAGCAGGCCCTGCGCGTGCTGATGATGGCCCAGCGCACCGCCGACGACCACGTGTCCGACGCCCGCCGCGAGGCCGACCAGTTGCTGTCCGAGGCCCGCGGTAAGGCCGAGGAGGTGACCCGCGAGGCTCGCGCGAAGGCCGACGCTCTCGAACGGGACGCCCGCCAGCGGCACCAGGAGGCCATGGGCGGCCTGGACGCCAAGCGCACGGCCCTGCAGAAGCACATCGAGGAGCTCAAGCAGTTCGAGCGCGAGTACCGCACCCGGCTCAAGGCGTACCTGGAGAGCCAGCTGCGTGACCTCGACGGTCGCGGCCAGGGCCTCGAGGCCGAGATGACCCGCTCCGAGGCAGGCCGGGTCGCCGGCGGCAACGGGCTGGCCGCTGCGGGTCTCGCCGGGTCGTACGGCGGCGGCGGGCGTTCCGGCGCCCTCGAAGCCGGACGCTGAGCACCGGCCGGCGATCGCTGTCCGCCAATGCTGACGGTCGCCGGCCTTGCCTGGACGGTACGACGCGGCGGGGGTGAGCCGTGATAGTCGCAAGTCTCCTGCTCATCCTCGTCGCGGTGGTGCTACTGGTGCTCGGCCTGGCCGGTGGCTCCAGTTTCATGCTGATCATCTCCATCGCGGCCAGTCTGCTGGCCGCCGTGGCGTTGGTGGTGGGCGCCCGCCAGGCAGCCACCAACCGCGCTGCGGCGGACCCCGGCCGGACCGGCCGGCGGCACCCCGAGCCACCCCGCGGGGCCAGCCAGGCCACGCAGGGCGTCGCGTACGGGCCACCGCTGGCCGAGCCGGAGGTGCCGGTCCAGCACGTGCCCAAGACGGTTGGTACCGACGGCACCGGGTGGCGGCAACCACCCGTGTCGCCGGTCGACCATCCGATACCCGTCGACGATGAGGCACCCGTCGACGATGAGGCACCCGTCGGCCATGCGGCGCGCGTCGATGATGCGCCCCCGTTCGACGCGCGCGTCGATGAGGCGCCCCAGTTCGACGCGCGCGTCGATGATGCGTCCCAGCTCGACCAGGGGGCGCCGTTCGTGGCTCCGGCCGACGACGCGTCCTCTCCCGTCAGCCCGGCTTCGCCATCGACGGTGTCGGCCGACGACGCCTTGCGCCGCGGCGCCCCGCCAACCGACGAGCCGGCCGAGCAACTCGTCACCCCCGCCGAGGCGGCCCGGGTGGCGCGACTGCCGCACGACGTCCAGGTGGTGGACGGTCGCCCTCGCTACCACCTCGCCACCTGCCCGCATCTCGTTGGCCGGGTGCCCGAGACGCTGCCGGTCGCCGAGGCCGCCGAGCTGGGTTTCACTCCGTGCGGGCACTGCGCGCCAGCCACCGCCCTGCTCGCCGACGCCCGGCCGATCTGAAGCGGCGCCGGTGCCCGTCCAGGACACGCTCACCGTGGCGGTACGGGTGAAGCCCGGCGCGTCTTCCGACCGGGTGGGTGGCCGCTTCGATGGCCCGCACGGGCCCGCCCTCGTGATCGCGGTGCACGACCCGGCCGTCGACGGTCGAGCGACCGAGGCGGCCCGCCGGGCTCTCGCGGGTGCCCTGGGCGTCCGGCCGGCGGCGGTGTCACTGCGCGCTGGCGCGTCCAGTCGGGACAAGCTCTTCCTCGTCGATCGGCCCGGCCCGGAGCTGTCCGAGGTGCTGTGCCGACTGCGCGACGGATCCGCCGAGTGAGGAACGCCCAGGCCAGGCAGCCGTGACGCCTGGGTTCGATATAGCACTGCTGCTGGGTGCGGCTGTCCTGCTGGTCGCGGTCGGTGCGGTGCGGCTCTCCACCCGGCTCGGCGTGCCCAGCCTCCTGGTCTATCTGGCATTGGGCGTGGCGATCGGTGAGGCCGGACTGGGCATCCGCTTCGACGACGTCGAGCTGACCCGGACCCTTGGTTTCTGTGCGTTGATCGTGATCATCGCGGAGGGCGGCCTGACCGCCCGGTGGTCCACGCTGCGCCCGGTGCTCGGGCTGGCCTCCGCGCTCTCCACGGTCGGCGTGGTCGTCAGCATCGTGGTGGTCGGCGTCGCCGCACACCTGCTGCTGGGGCTGGACTGGCGGTTGGCGCTGCTCTACGGCGCGGTGCTCTCGTCCACCGACGCGGCGGCCGTCTTCGCCACCCTGCGCCGGCTGCGGCTGCCGCCCCGGTTGGTGGCGACGCTGGAGGCCGAGTCGGGCATGAACGACGCCCCGGTGGTGCTGCTGGTGGTGCTGCTGTCCCATCAGGGCTGGGCGCACCCATGGTGGTACGAGGTCGGGCTGGTCTGCTACGAGTTGGGCGTCGGTGCGGCGGTGGGTGTGGCGGCGGGTGTCGCCGGCACCTGGGCGCTACGCCGGGCCGCGCTGCCCTCGGCCGGGCTCTATCCGATCGCCGCGGTCGGCATCACCGTCCTGGCGTACGCCGCGGGGGCGTCGCTGCACGCCTCGGGGTTCCTCGCCGTCTACGTGGCCGGGGTGCTGCTGGGCAATGCCCGATTGTCACACCGGCAGGCGATCCTCGGCTTCGCGGACGGGCTGGCGTGGCTCGCCCAGATCGGGCTGTTCGTGCTGCTCGGGTTGCTGGTTTCGCCGGGCCGGCTGGACGCGGCGGTGCTGCCCGCGGTGGTCGCGGGGCTGGCTCTGGTGCTGCTGGCCCGGCCCCTGTCGGTGGCCGTCTCGGCGCTGCCGTTCCGGGTCGGCCTGCGCGAGCAGGCGTTCCTGTCCTGGGCCGGGCTGCGCGGGGCGGTGCCGATCGTGCTGGCGACCATTCCGCTCTCCGAACGGGTGCCCGGCGCGGAGCGTCTCTTCGATGTCGTCTTCGTGCTGGTGGTGATCTTCACGCTGGTGCAGACCGGGACGCTGGGGCCGTTCGCCCGCTGGTTGCGGGTGACCGCGCCGGCCGAGGCCGCCGAGATCCATGTGGAGACCGCGCCGTTGGAGCGGATGCGGGCGGACCTGCTTCAGCTGGAGGTGCCTCCGGGCTCGCGGTTGGCGGGCGTGCACGTCGACGAGTTGCGTCTTCCGCTGGGCGCGTCGGTAACCCTGGTGCTGCGCGACGGGGTGGGTTTCGTGCCCGCACCGGACACCCGGTTGAAGACCGGAGACAGCCTGCTGATCGTGGCGACCGCCGGGGTGCGGGACGCCGCTGAACGGCGGCTGCGGGCGGTCAGTCGGCGGGGTCGGCTGGCCCGATGGTTTGGCGAGTACGGGGAAGAGGCAGCCGGTTGATCTGCTAGCGTTCCTTTTGCCCCAGTTAGGCAGGGCTAGGGGCTGTTGTGCGGCGCGACGGTGCGGCACGTTGTCGGACGCCTGTACGTTCCGTATTCTTGCCAACCTCCGGAGTGCGCGGCCAACGTCGCCGTGCGCCCCTTTTCGTACTTATGGGGGGACGCCCTGTTTGGCGCCCCCTGACCAGGTGCCGCGGACCACGCGGCTCCCCGGCCGAGGGAGCGACCATGGCGAAGCCAGCCGACACCAGGACCGCCGGGCGCAAGCCGGTGGCGAAGGCCACCCGCAGCACGGCGGAGACCGAGAAGATCCGGGCGGCGCTGGCGGCGCGACGGGATGAGCTTCGCGCCGAGTACGATCAGACGCTGAGTGAGATCACCGAGCTGCAGCGCGATCGGCTGACCGACTCGGCCGGGGACGACCAGGCCGACACGGGCACCAAGACGCTCGAGCGGGAGCAGGAGATCTCTCTCGCCAACAGCATTCTGGAACGGATCACACAGGTCGAGCGCGCTCTGGAGCGTCTCGACGAGGGTGGTTACGGCTGGTGCGAGCGGTGCGGCAACCCGATCCCGGTTGAGCGTCTCGCCGCCTTCCCGTCGGCCACCCAGTGTGTGACGTGTAAGCAGCTGGCGGAGCGGCGCTGAGGTCCGTTCCCCGGCGGCGATAAGACGGTGAGCGATCACCGCCGAGACACCTCGATGGGGAGCGCATGACCGCAGCACCGTCCGCCGAACCCGGCCGCACCGACCCGGGCGGCGGCAAACGCCGGCCCCGGGCCGTTGCGATTCTCGCCGGAGTCGCCCTGGTGGCCCTGCTGGCCGACCTGGTCACCAAGCACCTCGCGCTGGCCGCGCTGACCGACCGGGAGCCGGTCCGGCTGCTCGGCGGGTTCGTCTACCTGAGCTTGACCCGTAACAGCGGTGCCGCCTGGAGCATCGGCGCGGACCACACCTGGATCTTCCCGCTGATCACCATCGGTGTGGTCGGCTGGATCATCTGGATGGCCCTGCGACTGCGCTCGCTGCCGTGGGCGATCTCCCTCGGCCTGGTGTTGGGCGGCGCGCTGGGCAACCTCGTCGACCGGATCTTCCGCGCTCCCGCACCCTTCCACGGGCACGTGGTCGACATGATCAGCCTCTTCGACCCGTACGGTCAGGTCTGGCCGGTGTTCAACCTGGCCGACAGCTCGCTGGTCTGCGGTGTGCTGCTGGCCGTCCTGTTGGAGCTGACCGGCCGCCAGCGGGATGGCCGGCGTGCCGGACGCGACGGCGACCCGGCCGAGACGGACGCCGCGCAGGGCGCCGACCAGCGGGAGCGGGCATGACCTCCGCGTTCGCCGCTGGCGGCGATCACCGTTCCCTCCCGGTCCCGGACGGCCTCGACGGCATGCGACTGGACCAGGCGGTGTCACGTCTGTTCGGGCTCTCCCGCACCGCCGCCGCGGCCCTGGTCGATGCCGGCGACGCGCTTGTCGACGGCGCCGCCCGGCCCAACTCGCACAAGGTCAAGGCCGGCTCCTGGCTGGACGTCACGCTGCCCGCCCCGGTCGCCCCGCCGACCGTCGTGCCGCAGGCGGTTCCCGGCCTGCGGGTGGTCTACGCCGACGACGACATCGTGGTGGTCGACAAGCCGGTCGGCGTGGCCGCGCACCCCAGCCCCGGGTGGACCGGCCCGACGGTGATCGGCGCCCTCGCCGCGATCGGGCACCGCATCTCCACAAGTGGTGCCGCCGAGCGGCAGGGCGTGGTGCACCGGCTCGACGTGGGCACCACCGGAATCATGGCGGTGGCCAAGAGCGAACACGCGTACACGGCGTTGAAGCGGGCTTTCAAATACCGCGAGGTGGACAAGGGCTACCACGCGGTGGTGCAGGGTCACCTGGACCCGCTGCGCGGCACGGTCGATGCGCCGATCGACCGGCACCCCACCCACGACTACCGCTGGGCGGTGGTCTCCGGCGGCAAGCCGAGCATCACCCACTACGACACCCTTGAGGCGTTCCCGGCGGCAAGCCTGGTCGACGTCCGACTGGAGACCGGCCGGACACACCAGATCCGGGTGCACTTCTCCACGATGCGGCACCCGTGTGTGGGTGACCTGACCTACGGCGCGGACCCCACCCTGTCGGCCCGCCTCGGCCTGGCCCGACAGTGGTTGCATGCCCGTGAGTTGAGCTTCCTGCACCCCCGAACGGGGGACGAGGTCCGGTTCGTCAGCGACTACCCTGATGATCTGGACCGTGCGCTCCAGGTCTTGCGTGACTGAGCGGCGACCGCCCGACACCGATCCGACGAGGGGATCCCGCCCGTGCGCGCCGGCAACCTGCTGCGGCAGCTGGACCAACGGCTGCTGCCGCCGCTGACCCGGGCCGTGGCCCGGCTGGGCGACCGGTCGACGCGGTCCGGGGTGCTCACCTGGGCGGCCGTGCTCTCCGCAGCGGCGGTGCTGGGCACCGCGGTGTGGGCCGTCGACGACACTCCGGTCGGCGACCGGACGGTGGGCGAGGTGACCCGGGTCGGAGTCTCCGACGGCGACTCCGTGCCCGGCTACCTGCGGTCCGCCGCCGCCGACCTGGCCGCGCTGCCCGCATCGACCCCGGCCGCCGGGGACGGGACCTACGCGCTGGTCACGCTTGTCGCGTACCTGCCGCCGCAGCGTCTGGCGACGGCGCTCGGCGACGTTCCGGTCTCGACCGTCTTCGGGCGGGTTCCGCTGCCCGGGCGTCAGACCGAGATCGTCAAGATTCCCGCTCTGCGGGTGCCGGACGACGTGGTCGCCGGAATGGGTCAGGTGGCCGCCCGCAAGGAGACCGAAGCCGCCGACTACCGGGCCAGGGCCGCCGCGGTCGACGGTGCTGGTGTGGGCGAGCGGGAGTTGCGTGAGCGCTACGCCAGTGGCGCCGACGTGGCAGCCGCCGAGGCGGCGGCGTACCGCACCGGTTGCGCCTGCGTCTACGCGGCGGTGGTACGGGCGACACCGGTGGTGCTGCGCGGCGTCGCGACCCGGCCGGACGTGCGGGCGGTCGACCCTGCCCCCGAGGTGTATCGGCTGGACCGCACGGTCTTCACGCCGCCACTGCCGGAGCAGAGCGACGTGGTGCGCCCGCCGGCCGACACCGGGCCGAGCCCCGAGCCCACCCGGGCCGAGCCGTCGGAGCCGACGCCGAGCATGCCGGTGCCCTCGGCGTCGATGGGCGAATCGTCGGAACCCGCACCGGTCGTGACGATTCCGTCACCCGAACCGTCGTCACCGGAACCCACCGAGTCGGCGCCGCCGAGCGTCATCACCTCGCCGGAGACCGCTGATGTCGAGCCGCCGACGCCCACGTCATCGTGATCTGTGTCGGCTGGTGTGCGTTCTGAGGTGTGGTCCGAATAGTGTTTGGTTCGTAGCCTGTCAGACGGAGATCGATGGCGCTGGGAGGGCGGGCCGTGGAGGGCAGTGAGACCGGCTGGGGCCGGCCGGCCGAACCAGCGCCGCGGTGGCGCGCGTTGTTGGACCGCGCCCGGCTGGGCGGTCGCGGCGTGGAGCAGACCGAGCCGGACCGGCACGCCGACGAGGCGCCGGACCCGCTGCCACGACGCGCGGCCCCCAATGGGTACGCCGGGCGGGCACCTGCCGTCGGGCATCCGGCCGACCTGTCGTACGGCGCGGAGCCCGCTTACCGGGCCGAGGCGACTTACCGCGTCGACCCCGCCTACCGGGCTGAGCCGGGCTATGGGGTGGAGCCGGACTACCGGTCGGAGCCCGCGTACCGGACCGAGCCGGGGCATCGCGCTGAGCCGGGGTATCGGGCTGAGCCGGATTACCGTGCTGACCCGGGCTACCAGGCTGAGCCGGGTTACCGTGCTGAGCCGGGTTACCAGGCTGACCAGGGCTACCGTGCTGAGCCGGGGTACCGGGCTGACCCGGGCTACCGGGCTGACCCGGGTTACCGGGCTGAGCCGGGCTATCGGGCTGACCCGGGCTACCGTGCTGAGCCGGGGTATCGGGCTGAGCCGGGTTACCGTGCTGAGCCGGGGTATCGGGCTGAGCCGGGTTACCGAGCTGAGCCGGACCTTCGTGCTGACCCGGGTTACCAGCCGGAGTCGACCTACCGGGCCGAGCCCGAGCCGCCGTCGCGCGGCTCCGAGCCGGTCCAGTCGCGCTACGCGTTGTTGGACAACGGCTACCGGCAGGGCGACCCGGCGGTGGAGTCGCGGTACGCCCTGCTGGAGACCGGCTACCAGCCCGAGACCGGCTATCCGGCACCCCCGCCCGTCGCGCCGCAGCCCTCGCCGGTCGCACCGCCACCCGCACCGCCGGTCGCACCGCCACCCGCACCAGCGGTCGGCTCGGCGATCGCCGAACGCGCCTATCCGACCCGTGTCGAGTGGCGCCAGCAGGGCGTCGACCCGGAGCAGGAGCGGGCCACCGGAGTGCTCCGGCGGGACCTGGGCACGCCCCGGGTGTTCGCCTTCGCCAACCCGAAGGGCGGGGTGCACAAGACCACCGCCACCGTGCTCGCCGCGGCCACGGTCGGCAGCGTGCGCGGGCAGGGCGTGCTGGCCTGGGACGACAACGAACTGCGCGGCACCCTCGGGCTGCGCGCCGGCAGCGCCCGGCACGCCCGGACGATCCGTCACCTGATCAGCGACCTGGCCCAGATCGAGATCCTCGAGGACTCGGCCCTGCTGGGTCGGCTCGACGACTACCTGCGGCACGCCTCGGACGGCTCGTACGACGTGCTGGCCGGCGAGGAGAGCCCGCGCTTCGCCCAGCGACTGGACCAGTTCACCGTACGACGTGTGCTGGAGCTGCTGCGGCGCACCCACGACGTGGTCTGCGTGGACACCGGCAACAACGTGGAGAGCCCCAACTGGCGCACGGTGATGCAGGCCGCGGATCAGTTGGTGGTGACGACCGTGCCCCGGGAGGACGCGGCGTTCAGCGCCGACTGGATGCTCGACCTGTTGCACGAGGAGGGCATGGGCGAGTTGGCGGACAACGCGATCACCCTCATCTCCTGCCCGACCCCGGGTCGGTCGACCTTGCAGGATGACCTGGAGCGGCATTTCGCCACTCGTACCCGTGGGGTGGCTGTGGTGCCGTACGACCCGGCGCTGGAGACCGGCTCGTCGATCGAGTACCACCAACTCCAGGAGGAGACCCGGGAGGCGTGGTTGCGTGCGGCGGCGATGATGGTGGAGCCGTTCGCCCGGTGAGCTGGTCTGCCGCTACCGGCACCCCGGCCCCGCACCGGGCCTGAGAGGATCATCGGGTGAGCCCGGACAACCCCGACCGTGAGCGGCCCGTCGACGAGCCCGACGCATCCGCGCCGCCCCGAGCGTCGAGTGCGACGCCGCCGGCCGCCGAGCAGCCGCTGGCCGCCGAGCAGCCGCTGGCCGCCGAGCAGCCGCTGCGCGACGAGCCGCCGGCCGGGTCGGACCCGGCTGACGCTGCCCCTTCGAGGGCGTACCAGAGTTGGCTGGAGCTGAGCTCCGACGAGCCGCGTCGTCCGCTGCGCGCCGCCGCCACGGTGTTGGGCACCGTGCTCGCGCTGGCCGTGCTGGGTGTGCCGTTCGGGCTGCTCTGGGCCGCGCTGGCGCCGGACACGCCAGTGCTCAAGACCGTCGAGGGGGCGATCTACGCCGACCCGCAACCGGAGCAGCCGATCGCCGCGGACGGGTGGTTCAGCCTGCTCGGGCTCGGCTTCGGGCTGCTCGTGGCGCTCGCCCTGTGGTTCGTGCTGCGTCGGCGCCGCGGTCCTGTCGGGCTGCTCGCCGCGGTGCTCGGCGCGTTGGTCGCCGCGCCGGTGGCCTGGCAGGTGGGGCGGCGGGTCGGCCTGGCCACGTTCGACCGGCTGCTGGCCACCGCCCCGGCCGGGCAGGCCTTCACCAAACCGGCCGACCTGCGGGCCGGTGGAATCGACTGGCTGCTCGGCGTGCTGCCGGTGCCGCACGGCAACCTGCTGCTGCCGGCGTTCGGCGCCGCGATCATGTACACCTTGCTGGCTGGCTGGTCGCGGTGGCCAGGGCTGCGACCGGAGCCCGACCCGGCTGGGCTCAGTTGGGTGTCGGCGGGGACGCCAGCTCCGCCAGCGGCACCGGAACCGCCCGGACCTGACGCAGCAGAGCCGCCTCGCGGTTGAGTAACCGCAGCTCGGCGCGGAGCCGGGCGGCAGTGTCGTCGATCGCCAACAGGCGCTGCCGGTCGTCGACGGTGAGCGCCGCGGTCGCCGCTACCAGGTGGGAGAGCACGGTCGGGTCCTCCGGCAGTTGCTCGGAGATCTCCTCCGGGTCGGAGCGGATCAGGCCGAGGTATTGCCGGAACACCGCGATCACCCGGGCGGCCAGCAGCTCGGCCACCTCGTCCGGCCCGGCCGGGTCGGGCAGCCACTCGACCTCGGCGGTCAGGTAGGGCGCGGCGTTGTCGTCGACCTCGGCGATCCGGAAACGGCGCCGCCCCACCGTGACGATGTCGAAGCCCCCATCGGCCAGCTCGGTCACCTGGCGCAGCTCGGCGGTGCAGCCCACCTCGTGCAGTGTGACCTCGCCGACGCTCGGAGTCGCGCGGGCACCGGGACTGGTGGGCGCGACCTCCCAGCCCGCCTGGATGGCCACCACGCCGAACTCACGCGGAGCACCCTCGGGCAGGTTGACCAGGTGCCGGACCAGTGCCCGGTAGCGCTCCTCGAAGATGTGCAGCGGCAGCACCAACCCCGGAAAGAGCACCGTCGCGAGCGGAAACACCGGCAGCCGTGCGGTCACAAGGTCGAGCCTAACCAATCTCACGCCCAAGAGCGTGGCCCGGCTCACCGTCGCGGCGGGACGGGCGGCTCGGAAGGACTCCGGACCGGCCGCCTAGACTCGCAAGGGTGCTGAATCGGATCGACCTGCGCGACGGTCTCGGTGACCCGCGCCGCCTGCTGCCCCGTGCCCAGCTCGACGTGTCGGTTGCCGTCGAGCGGATCCGGCCTCTGGTGGAGGCGGTCCGCGAGCATGGGTACTCGGCGATCCGGGAGGCCAGCGAGCGGTTCGACGGCATCTCCCCGGAGACCCTGCGGGTGCCGGTCGAGGCGATCACCGAAGCCGAGGGGGTGCTCGACCCGGCTGTGCGCGCCGCGCTGCTGGAGTCGATCACCCGGGCCCGGCGGGTGCACGCGGACCAGCGGCGCACCGACCACACCACGCAGGTGGTGCCTGGTGGCACCGTCACCGAGCGGTGGTTGCCGGTCGACCGGGTCGGCCTCTACGTGCCCGGCGGCCTGGCGATGTACCCGTCGACCGTGGTGATGAACGTCGTGCCCGCCCAGGCGGCAGGGGTGCGCTCGCTTGTGGTGGTCAGCCCGCCGCAGAAGGACAACGATGGCCTGCCCGACCCCCGGGTGCTCGCCGCGTGCGCGCTGCTCGGCGTCGACGAGGTGTACGCCGTGGGTGGCGCCCAGGCGGTGGCGATGCTGGCCTACGGCGCGGCGGTGAACCCGACGGGCGAGCTGCGGTGCGACCCGGTCGACCTGATCACCGGCCCCGGCAACATCTGGGTGACCGCCGCCAAGCGACTGTTGCGCGGCGTGGTCGGGATCGACGCCGAGGCCGGGCCGACCGAGATCGCCATCCTGGCCGACGACACGGCCGATCCGGCGCACGTCGCCGCTGACCTGATCAGTCAGGCCGAGCATGACCCGCTCGCCGCGAGCGTGCTGGTGACCCCGTCGCTGGCACTTGTCGAGTCGGTCGAGCGGGAGTTGGCTCGGCAGGTGCCGGCGACCAAGCACACCGAGCGGGTCACCACGGCGTTGACCGGCGAGCAGAGCGGCGTGGTCCTGGTCGACGATCTTGAGGCTGGGCTGCGGGTGGTCGACGCGTACGCGGCCGAGCACCTGGAGATCCAGACGGTCGACGCCCGGGAGTGGGCCTTGCGGGTACGCAACGCCGGTGCGATCTTCGTGGGTGCCTGGTCGCCGGTGTCACTCGGCGACTACTGCGCCGGGTCCAACCACGTGCTACCCACCGGCGGTTGCGCCCGGCACTCCTCCGGCCTGTCCGTGCAGTCCTTCCTGCGCGGTGTGCACCTGATCGAGTACAACGAGGCCGCCCTGCGTGACGTGGCCCCACACGTGGTCACCCTGGCAAACGTCGAGGACCTGCCCGCCCACGGCCAGGCGGTCCAGGCCCGCTTTCCGGGAGGGTCGGCGTGAGCGAGCGAACCAGCCTGGAGGATCTGCCGATCCGTGCCGACCTGCGGGGGTTGTCGCCGTACGGGGCGCCGCAGCTGGACGTACCGGTGCGGCTCAACACCAACGAGAATTCCCACCCGGTGCCGGAGCCGGTGGTCGAGGCGATCGGCAAGGCGCTCGCGGCTGAGCTGCGCGAGCTGAACCGCTACCCGGACCGGGACGCGGTGGCGCTCCGCGCCGACCTGGCCGAATATCTCGGGCACGGGCTCACCGTCGAGCAGGTGTGGGCGGCCAACGGCTCCAACGAGATCCAGCAGCAGTTGCTGCAGGTGTTCGGTGGGCCGGGGCGCACCGCGCTCGGCTTCGTTCCGGCGTACTCGATGCACCCGCTGCTGGCCCTCGGCACCGGCACCCGGTGGGTGCCCGTGCAGCGCGGCGTCGACTTCGGGTTGACCGTCGAGGAGGCGGTCGCCCAGGTCCGCGAGCACCGACCCGACGTGGTCTTCCTCTGCTCGCCGAACAACCCCACCGGCACGGCACTGGACCCGGCGGTGATCGCCGCGGTGCTCGACGCCGCCCCCGGCATGGTGGTCGTCGACGAGGCGTACGCCGAGTTCGCGCGACCCGGGACGGTCAGCGCGCTCGCGGTGTTGCCCGGCCACCCGCGGCTGGTGGTCACCCGGACGATGAGCAAGGCGTTCGGCTTCGCCGGCGGGCGGCTGGGCTACCTGGCCGCCGACCCGGCGGTGGTGCAGGCGGTGCAGCTCGTCCGACTGCCGTATCATCTCTCCGCGCTGACCCAGGCCGCCGCCCGCGCGGCGGTGACCCACCGCGACGCCCTCCTCGGTACGGTCAGCGCGATCATGGCGCAGCGGGACCGGATCGTGGCGACGCTGCGCGAGCGTGGGTTGCGGGTCGCCGACAGCGACGCCAATTTCGTGCTCTTCGAGGTGGGCGGTGACCAGACCACCGTCTGGCAGGCCCTGCTGGCGCAGGGGGTGCTGGTCCGCGACGTCGGCCTGCCCGGCTGGCTGCGCGTGACGGCCGGCACCTCCGCCGAGACCGACGCCTTCCTTTCTGCAATGGAGACTGTGACGTGGGAGCGCGAGGAGTGAGCTTGCGAGCCCCGCAGTCGCGACCGAGAGGCAAGCAATGAGCCGGACCGCCCGGGTGGAGCGGATCACCAAGGAGACCAAGGTCCTCGTCGAGATCGACCTCGACGGCACCGGCACCGCCGAGATCAGCACCGGCGTCGGCTTCTACGACCACATGCTGCACCAGATTGCCCGGCACGGCGGCTACGACCTGACCGTGCGTACCGTGGGTGACCTGGAGATCGACGCGCACCACACCATCGAGGACACCGCGCTCGCCCTGGGCGCCGCGTTCGACCAGGCGCTGGGCGACAAGGCCGGCATCCGGCGGTACGGCTCGGCGACCGTGCCGATGGACGAGGTGCTGGTCCGGGCTGCGGTGGACCTGTCCGGTCGGCCGTACGTGGTGCACGACGAGCCGGCGCTGGCCCCGTACATCGGGCCGGTCTACGCGACAAGCATGACCCGGCACATCTGGGAGTCCTTCGGTCAGGCGGCCCGGGTCACGCTGCACGTCGATGTGCTGCGGGCGGCTCGGCCGGGCGGTCACCCGGATGCGCACCATGTGGTGGAGGCGCAGTTCAAGGCGGTCTCCCGGGCGTTGCGCGAGGCCACCGCGATCGACCCGCGGGCCGCCGGCGCCATCCCCAGCACGAAGGGTGCGCTCTGATGAGCGCGAGGAGCGCAGCGCGGTGGAGCCCCGTGGTCGCGAATGAAAGGTGGCTCTGATGGGTGCCGCGTTGCCGACGTTGGTGCTGATCCTGGCCGGGGTGCTGGTGGGTGGCGCCTGGTCGCTGTACCGTCAGGGCGCGTCGAAGGGCGCGATCGTCATCACCGCGCTGCTCGCGGTGCTCGCCACGGTCGGCGGACTGCTCTGGCTGCTGCCCGGGGACAACTCGTGAGCGTGGATCCGGTGACGACATGAGCTCCGTGGTGGTGCTCGACTACGGCTCGGGAAACCTGCGCTCGGCGGAGCGGGCACTGGCCGCTGCCGGCGCGGACGTTCGGGTGACCGACGACCTGGCCGTCGCCGCAGCCGCCGATGGCCTGGTGGTGCCAGGGGTGGGCGCGTATGCCGCGTGCATGGCCGGGATCGAGGCGCTCGGGGCGGGCCCGGTGATCGCCGAGCGGGTGGCCGCCCGCCGGCCGGTGCTCGGCATCTGCGTGGGCATGCAGGTGCTCTTCGAGCACGGCGACGAGCACGGTGTGGTGACCAAGGGTCTCGGGTTGCTGCCCGGCGGGGTGACGCGGCTGGCCGCTACCCGGTTGCCGCACATGGGCTGGAACACGGTCCGGGCGCCCCAGGAGTCGGTGCTCTTCGCCGGGCTGGCGGAGCAGAGCCGGTTCTACTTCGTCCACTCGTATGCCATGGGCGACCCGGCGGCGTTGGCCGCTGCCGGCGCCGTGGTGACCACCGCCCACCACGACACGGATTTCGTCGCCGCGGTGGAGCGCGGTTCGCTTTCGGCGGCCCAGTTCCACCCGGAGAAGTCCGCCGACACCGGTGCCGCGCTGCTGCGCAACTGGCTCGCCACGCTGCCCAGCAGTGACTGAGCGTCGTCGCCCGATGCCCGGCCGAAGGGCGTCGCGGTGAGCCGGGAACGTGCCCGCCGGCGGGCGGAGCGTGAGGCGGAGCAGGCCCGGGAGCGGGCGGCCCGGCAGCGTCAGGTGGCTCGCCGTCAGCGTCGCCGCGCGGTGGTCCGCCGGTTGACTCCGCGGTTGCGGCGGGGCCGCTCCGGGCGGCTGGCCCGGCACACCCGGGGTGAACGGGCCGCGATCGTGCTGCTCACCGGTGCGGCGCTGCTTTTGATCTGGACGTTCGTCGACAACCTGGCGCTGCGTATCGCGCTGATTGTGCTGTTGCTGCTCGTACTGCCGGCGATCGTCGTGATCGCCCTGGACCGTCGTACCTGATCGAGGAGAAGACGTTGAGCCTCACCCTGTTACCCGCCGTGGATGTCGCCGACGGCCGGGCCGTCCGGCTCGTGCAGGGCGCCGTCGGAAGCGAGAGCATCTACGGCGACCCGTTGGACGCCGCGTTGGCCTGGCAGCAGGACGGCGCCGAGTGGATTCACCTGGTCGACCTGGACGCGGCGTTCGGCCGGGGCACCAACGCGCACCTGCTCGCCGAGGTGGTGCGCCAGTTGGACGTGAAGGTGGAGCTTTCCGGCGGCATCCGCGACGATGAGTCGCTGCGCGCGGCGCTGGGCACCGGGGCGGCCCGGGTGAACATCGGCACCGCGGCCCTGGAGGACCCGGTCTGGTGTGACCGGGTGGTCGGGGAGTACGGCGATCGCGTCGCCATCGGGTTGGACGTGCGGGGTCACACCCTCTCGGCGCGGGGCTGGACCCGTGACGGCGGTGACCTGTACGAGGTGTTGGAGCGGCTGGACAAGGCGGGCGCGAGTCGGTACGTGGTCACCGACATCACCAAGGACGGCACGATGCGCGGGCCGAACCTGGACCTGCTGCGCGAGGTGTGTGCCCGCACCGACCGACCGGTGATCGCCTCCGGTGGTGTGTCCACGCTGGATGACCTGCGGGCGTTGGCGACCCTGGAGTCGGCCGGGGTGGAGGGTGTCATCGCCGGCAAGGCGCTCTACGCGGGTGCTTTCACGGTGGCCGAGGCGTTGCAGGCGTTGGCGGAGGCGTGACGACCACTCGGCTCGGCTCGGGTGGCGTGCAGGCGTACCTCGGCGATCGCTGAGGTACGCCAGGCGGTGTCGGTCGTCATGGCCGAACCACGGCCGGATAAGTTGTGCGCAATCTAATTGTGGGCTACGGTTCAGCGGTGACCGATGACCTGGTGCTGCGCCGGCAGGTGTGCTTCGCGCTCTACGCGGCGTCGCGCGCACTGACCGACGTCTACCGGCCGATCCTCGACGAGTTCGGGCTGACCTACCCGCAGTACCTGGTGCTGCTGGTGCTCTGGGAACGCCCCGACGACGCCCCCACGGTGTCCGAGCTGGGCGCCGAGCTGCGGCTGGACTCCGGCACGCTCTCCCCGCTGCTCAAGCGGCTGGAGGGGGCGGGCTTCGTGGCCCGGCGGCGGTCGGCCCGCGACGAGCGGCGGGTCGAGGTGGGCCTCACCGAGCAGGGCCGGGCGCTGCGGCAGCAGGTGGACGAGGTTCCGCTGCAGATCGCCCGGGCCACCGGGCTCGGCATCACCGAGCTGATCGCGCTGCGCGACACCCTCACCCGGGTCACCGACACCATCCACCGACAGAAGGAGCAGTGACAATCATGCAGGTGCTCTACACCGCGTCCGCGACCGCCAGTGGCGACGGCCGCGACGGCCACGTCGAGACCTCCGACGGCACGTTCGCACTCGACCTGGCTGTGCCGAAGGAGATGGGCGGCGCTGGCGGCGCCGCCAACCCCGAGCAGCTCTTCGCCGCCGGCTACGCGGCCTGCTTCCACGGCGCGCTGCGGCTGGTGGCCCGTCGGGCCAAGGCCGACGTGACCGCCTCGGTCGTCGGCGCCGAGGTGGGCATCGGCGGAGACGGCAACGGCGGGTTCGGGCTCACCGTGCGACTCGTGGTCGACCTGCCCGCCGTGCCGCGCGAGGCAGCCGAGCAGCTCGTCGAGCAGGCCCACCAGGTCTGCCCTTACTCGAACGCCACCCGCGGCAACATCGACGTCGCGCTGACCGTCCGCGAGACCCTGCCCGCCTGACGTCACCAAGCCAGTCAGGCCCCGACCGCGGACGAGAGGACGACCACACCCATGACCAGCAACCGCGAGATCCACCTGGCCAGCCGCCCTGTGGGCTGGCCCACCGAGGACACCTTCCGGCTCGTCGAGACCGACGTCCCGACGCCCGGACCGGGCCAGATCGTGGTCCGCAACCAGTACATGTCCGTCGACCCGTACATGCGTGGACGGATGAATGACGTCAAGTCGTACGTTGCACCCTACGCGCTCGACGCACCCCTCGACGGGGGCGCGATCGGCGAGGTGGTGGCCAGCGAGGCGGCGGACGTCGCCGTCGGCACCACCGTCCAGCACGGGCTGGGCTGGCGGGAGTTCGCGCTGCTCGACGCCACCGCCGCCCGCCCGGTCGACCCGAGCATCGCTCCGGTCAGCGCGTACCTGAGCGTGCTCGGCATGACCGGGATGACCGCGTACGCCGGGCTGCTGGACGTGGCCGCGATGAAGCCTGGCGAGACGGTCTTCGTCTCCGCCGCGGCCGGCGCGGTGGGCAGCCTGGTCGGCCAGATCGCCAAGCTCAAGGGTGCCGGCCGGGTGGTCGGCAGCGCTGGCTCGCCGGCCAAGGTCGAGCGGCTGCGGGCGCTGGGCTTCGACGCCGCCTTCGACTACCACGACGGGCCGGTCCGCGAGTCGCTGCGGGCAGCCGCCCCGGACGGCGTCGACGTCTACTTCGACAACGTCGGCGGCGATCACCTGGAGGCGGCGATCTCGGCCATGAACCTGCACGGGCGGGTCGCCATCTGCGGCATGATCGCGCAGTACAACGCCACCGAACCGCCCGCCGCGCCGCGCAACCTGGCGCTGGTCATCGGCAAGCGGCTCACCCTGCGCGGCTTCCTGGTCAACGATCACAACGCGGTGCGTGCGGCGTTCGTCCGCGACGTCGCGGGCTGGCTGCGCGACGGCACGCTGTCCTACGACGAGACGATCGTGGACGGCATCGAGAACGCCCCGGCCGCGTTCCTCGGCCTGCTGCGCGGCGACAACCTCGGGAAGATGCTCGTCCGCGTGTGAATCCCGATCCGACGCGCGGCGGTGGCCGGCCTCACAGGTCGGTCGTCGCCGTGCGTGCGGAGGATAGGCTCGCGGCATGACGGTGGCGGTACGGGTGATCCCCTGTCTGGACGTGGACGCCGGGCGGGTGGTCAAGGGGGTCAACTTCCTCGACCTGCGTGACGCCGGCGATCCCGTGGAGTTGGCCGCCGCGTACGACCGGGCCGGGGCCGACGAGCTGACCTTCCTCGACGTCACCGCGTCGTCGAGTGACCGGGGCACCATGCTCGACGTGGTCCGCCGCACCGCCGAGTCGGTGTTCATCCCACTGACGGTTGGCGGCGGGGTCCGGCAGGTCGCCGACGTGGACACGCTGCTGCGCGCCGGCGCGGACAAGGTCGGCGTGAACACCGCCGCCATCGCCCGGCCGGAGCTGATCGCCGAGATCGCCGACCGGTTCGGCCGGCAGGTCCTCGTGCTCTCCCTCGACGTGCGCCGCGCGCCGGGCGGCGGCACGCCCAGTGGCTTCGAGGTCACCACGCATGGTGGTCGGCGCGGCACCGGGATCGACGCGGTGCAGTGGGCGCACCGGGGCGCCGAGCTGGGCGCGGGGGAGATCCTGCTCAACTCGATGGACGCCGACGGCACCAAGGCGGGCTTCGACCTGGAGCTGATCGCTGCGGTGCGAGCGGTCGTGGACGTGCCGGTGGTGGCCAGCGGGGGCGCTGGCGAGGTGGCCCACTTCCCGCCCGCGATCGGTGCCGGCGCGGACGCGGTGCTCGCCGCCAGTGTCTTCCACTTTGGCGAGCTGACCGTGGCCGAGGTCAAGGACGCGCTGCGGCACAGCGGCCACCCGGTGCGCTGACCCGGTCAGTGCCCGCCGGAGTGCCCCTCCGGTGAACGGCGGGGCGTGGGGATCGAGCGGACGGCGTACTCCTGGACGGCCGCCGCGTGGTCGGCTTCGTCCAGGCTCCAGTCGGCACTGCCGGGGGCGTGCCGGCGAGTCAGCACGCCCTGCACGGTGTCCACCATGGTCGCCACACCCGCTCGCGGGCGGGTGCGCCAGAGCTGCTCACCCTCGGCGGTGATCCGAAACCAGCCGTCGGCGACGCTGACCAACCCGGCGCCGACCAGCCGCTGGACCGCAGCCTCGACCTCGTGCCGCTGCGGGATCGTGTGGTTGAGGTGGTCGGCGGTGGAGAGCACGTCGGTCAGGCGGACGCCTTCTGGCCGTCGACTTGTCGCCGACCGACGGTGCCGTCCGGCGCCGCTCGCGATGACCAGCGACACGAAGATCCAGGCGTCCGTCCAGCGCCAACCGTTCTCCCCCATGCAGAGATGATGACGGCGCGCGTCGCGGAAGGGAACACCCACCCTCCATCCGGCCCGCTGCACCACCACCGCGTGCTGGTTCGCGGACGGTCGGTGATGACTCAGCCGGCGGGAGCGACCGGCCCGACGGTGCCCGGACCTGCGGTGCCCGCAGCTCGCGTGTCGGCTTCGGGCGCGGTGCCGTCGGCTTCGGGCGCGGTGCCGTCGGGTTCACGTCTGGCGTCGTCGGGCACCGCGAACAACGGGATGAAGAGCTGGGCCAACGGCCCGATGGCCAGTGCGTAGGCGACGGTGCCCACGCCGACCGCGCCGCCGAGCAGCCAGCCGAGCGCCAGCACGGTGACCTCGATGACGGTGCGCACCAACCGGACCGACCGGCCCGGACGGCGGGCCACATAGCCGGTCATCAGCCCGTCTCGGGGGCCGGGGCCCAGTCGGGCACCCAGATAGAGGCCGGTGGCGGCCCCGTTGGCGACGATCCCGGTGATCAGTAGCGCGATCCGGACGCCGAGCGGGTTACCGGTGGGCATCAGGGCCAGTGTGGCGTCCACGACCAGACCAATCACCACGACGTTGCTGACCGTGCCGAGGCCCGGCCGCTGTCGTAGCGGGATCCAGAGCAGCAGCACCAGCGCCCCGACGCCGATGGTGACGGTGCCGAAGGAGAGCCGGGTCAGCTCGGAAAGCCCCTGGTGGAACACGTCCCAGGGGTCGAGGCCGAGGTCGGAGCGAACCATCAGGGCCATGCTGACCCCATAGAGGGCGAGCCCGAGATAGAGCTGGGCCAACCGTCGTACCGGCCGGTGCCGCAAATTGCCAATCAGTGCCATGCATGCCACCCTAGGTGCCAATCCTCGCGGAGGAAGAAGCCAATTTTCGAGGAGTGGCCATGACTGGTCAGGTGCGCGGCGTCCAATTGGCGCGTCTGCTCGGTCAGTGGCATGCCCTGCCGGGCCGCCGGCGCAGCCCTGACTACGTCGCCCTGGCCAGCACCGTGCGCGGCCTGCTCGCCGACGGTCGACTGCCGCTGGGCGTTCGCCTCCCTGCCGAACGGGAGCTGGCCGAGGCGCTGCGGATCAGCCGGACCACGGTCACCGCCGCGTACCGGCACCTGCGCGAGACCGGGCACCTGTCCAGCCGCCGAGGCGCCGGCAGTTGGACGATGCTGCCCGGCAACCACCGGGTGGCCAGCACCGGTCTGTGGACTCCACTGGACGACCGGGAGATGATCGATCTCGGCGTCGCCGCGCTGGCCGCCCCGCCGCAACTCCTGACGGCCGCCCGGGCCGCGGCTGAGGACCTGCCCCGCTATCTGGGCGGGGCCGGCTACCACCCGACCGGCATCATCGAGCTGCGCGAGGCGGTGGCCGACGCGTACACCGCCCGGGGGTTGCCCACCACGGCCGACCAGATCATGGTCACCAGTGGCACCCAGCACGCACTGGACCTGGTGCTGCGGCTCGCCCTGGCCCCCGGGGGGAGCGTGCTGGTCGAGTCCCCGACCTACCCCAACGCGCTCGCCGCGCTGGCCGGCAGGCGAGCCCGGATCACCACCCACGGTCTGGCCGCCGACGCTGGCGGCTGGGAGTCCGACCTGTTGCTGGGCAGCCTCCGGCAGACCCGACCCAAGCTGGCCTACCTGATCCCGGAGTTCCAGAACCCGACCGGGCACCTGATGCCCGCCGCACTGCGCGAGCGCGTGGTGGCCGCCGCCCACGCGGTCGGCACCGACCTGATCGTCGACGAGACCTTCGTGGACCTTCCACTGGACGGCACCGAGCTGCCACCCCCGGTCGCCGTCTACGACCGACACAGCCGTGTGATCAGCATCGGCGGCATGAGCAAGCCCTACTGGGGTGGCCTGCGGATCGGTTGGGTGCGCGCGTCCGCGCCGCAGGTGCAGCGGCTGGCCGCCGTCCGCGTCGGAGTGGACATGGCCAGCCCGGTGCTGGACCAACTTGTCGCGGTGCACCTGCTCGCCGAGGCCGACGCCATCGTCGCCGACCGGCGCATCCAGTTGGCCGCCCAACGCGACGTTCTGCTCGGCGCGCTGGCGCACCGGCTGCCGGACTGGCGGGTCACCGTGCCACGAGGTGGTGTGACGCTCTGGGCCGAGTTGGACGGCCCAGTCTCCAGCGCTCTGGCCCGGGCTGCGGAGGATGTCGGCGTACGACTGGCACCCGGCCCCCGGTTCGGCCTGGACGGCACCCTGGAGCGCTTCCTGCGGCTGCCGTTCACCCTGCCCGCCGCGGACCTGGTGGAGGCCGTCGGGCGGATCGCGGCGGTCCGCTACGACCTGGACCGGGCCGGTCGTCAGCGGTGGCGGGAACCAACCGTCATCGCCTGAGGCCCCGCTGAGCCGAGCGGGCGTGTCGGATGGATCGTCGGCGCGCCGCCGGAGCGGGCACCATCGGTGCGCGCCGGCCTGCCAGACTGGCGGCCGTGACTGATGGCGGCAGGGCGCTGCGTGCGTCGCGGATGCGGGTGATGACCGAGGGCTCCACAGTGACCCCGCTGGAGCTCTTCTTCGATCTGGTCTTCGTCTACGCGCTCACCCAGGTGACGGCGCTGATGGCCGACGACCTCACCGCAGGTGGCCTGCTGCGAGGGCTGCTCCTACTGGCCGTGCTCTGGTGGTGCTGGTGCTGCTACGCCTGGCTGGGCAACACCGTCCGGGCCGACGAGGGCCTGGTACGGGTGGTGCTCTTCGCCGTGATGGCCACCATGTTCGTGGTCGCGGTGACCATTCCGGAGGCTTTCGACGACCTGCCCGGCGGGCTCTCCGGCCCGGTGGTCTTCGCCGCCTGCTACCTGGTCGTCCGGGTGCTGCACCTGGTCCTCTACTTCTTCGCCGCGCGCGGCGACGCCGGGCTGCGCCGCCAACTGCTGCGCGCCGCACTGCCGATGCTCGCGGGCGCGCTGCTGCTCTTCTCCGCGGCTCTGATGCCGCAGCGGCTGACCGACTCGCCGCAGCAGGTCGGCACGATCCGCACGGTGCTGTGGGTGCTCGCGCTGGCCGTCGACTACGGCGGGATCATGGCGATCGGGGCGCGCGGGTGGCGCATCTTCTCCGCGGCGCACTGGACCGAACGCCATGGCCTGATCATTATCATCGCGCTCGGTGAGTCGTTGGTGGCCATCGGCGTGGGGGCCACCGCGCTGCCCATCTCCTGGCCGATCATCATCGCCTCGGCGCTGGCCATCACGGTCACCGCCGCGCTCTGGTGGGCGTACTTCGACGTGGTGTCGATCGCGGCCGAGCGGGTGCTCCACCGGGCCGAGGGTGCCGCCCGCGCCGCGCTGGGCCGCGACTCCTACACCTATCTGCATCTGCCGATGGTGGCCGGCATCATCCTGCTCGCCCTCGGCTTCAAGAAGGTGCTGGGGTATGTGGGGGACGGCACCCACCACAAGCTGAGCGACCCGCTGCACGGGCTGGGTCTGCTGGCTCTCTACGGTGGCGTGATTCTCTACCTGCTCGGCCACCTCGGTTTCCGGTTGCGCAACATGAGCTCGGTCAACTGGCCCCGGCTGGCGACGGTGCTGCTGCTGGTGGGGCTGCTGCCGGTGGCCGACCGGCTGCCGGCCCTGGCCGCACTGGGCCTGCTGGCGGTGGTCTGCGTCGCCATGGTGCTCGCCGAGCTGCGGCTGTTTGGTGCTGCGCGACGCGAGCTGCGCGACTCCTTCCTCACCGAGCACGGCGCGGGCCCCGCCCCGGGCGGCGGCCACTGACTCCGTTCGTGCCGCGCCCGCAGGCGCCGACGGCCCCGAACCCTGGTGGGCGCGAGGCAGCCGGCAGCCGACTCAGGGCGCGGTTCAGAGCTCGGCGAGGGTGCCGGTGTACATCTTGTCGATCTCGGCCGCGAAGCTGCTCTCCACACCACGCCGCTTGATCTTCAACGATGGGGTGATCTCGCCGTTTTCGATCGTCAGGTCACGCGGCAGGATGGCCACCTTCTTGATCGTCTCCCAGCGGTTGAGCTTCGCGTTGAGCTGGGCAACGTACTCCTCGACCATCGTCTGCGCCTCCGGTGAGGCGACGATCTCGGTGTAGCTGCGCCCCTCCAGCGGCCCACCGGCGACCCAGCCCCGGATCGCGTCCGGGTCGAGCGTGACCAGCATCGTGCAGAAGTTGCGGGCCTGACCGATGACGACCGCCTGCGAGGTGTACGGACAGATGGCCTTGAACATCCCCTCGATGTGCGACGGCGCAATGTACTTACCGCCTGAGGTCTTGACCAGGTCCTTCTTGCGATCCGTGATCCGGAGGTAGCCCTGCTCGTCGAGGGTGCCGATGTCACCGGTCCGGAAGAAGCCCTCCTCGGTGAACGCGGCGGCGGTCTCCTCAGGCAGGTTGTGGTAGCCGCGCATCACCGGCCGACCACGCAGCAGGATTTCCCCGTCGGTGTCGATCCGGCACTCCAGGTCACCCATCGCCCGGCCCACCGTGCTGATCCGCAGCCCGGCCGGCGGGTTGACGAAGTTGCCGGCGCTGGTCTCGGTCAGGCCGTAGCCCTCGGAGATCGGCAGGTTCGCCGCGGCGAAGAAGGTGGCGATCTCTGGGCTGAGCGGAGCGGCACCGGACACCAGCACCCGTATCCGGCCGCCGAGGCGGGCCTGCAGCTTGCTGAACACGAGTTTCTCGGCCAGCCCGTAGCGCAGCTTCAGCCCGGCGGGCACCGGCTTGCCGGCCTGCTCCAGGGTCACCTTCTCTTTGCCGACGCCAACCGCCCAGGCGAAGATCTTCGCCTTCGAACCGCCGGCGCCCTGCGCGGTGGTCACCGCCCGGTTGTAGACCTTCTCGAACACGCGGGGGGCGCCGCACATCAGCGTCGGACGGATCACCGACAGCAGGTCGACCAGCTTCTCCACCCGCCCGTCGACGTAGGTGGGCAGCCCAACGTGGATGGCGCCGCAGAGCAGCGTCTTGCCGAACGAGTGGGCCAGCGGCAGCCACAGGTACTGCAGGTCGTCGTCGCGCAGCAGCCCGACCTCGGCCTGCGCCACGGCCTCCCAGCACCAGCCGCCGTGCAGCAGCTCGACGCCCTTGGGTCGGCCGGTGGTGCCGGAGGTGTAGATCAGGGTGGCCAGGTGGTCCGGGGCGATGCCGGCCACGAGCATGTCGATCAGTTCCGGCTCGGCCGTCAGCGCGCTGGTGCCGCGCTCCTCCAACTCGGCGAGCGTCAGCTGTGGGATCGCGGCGGCCGAATCGGCGGCACCGTCGAGAAGCACCACGTGAGTCAGCGCGGGCAGGTCGGCACCGGCGATCTTTGCAGCCTGCGCCGGGTTCTCCGCGAACAGCACCTTCGACCCGGAGTCGGCGATGATGTACGTCGCGTCCGCCGGCTCGGTGGTCGGGTAGACGGTGGTGGTCGCCCCGCCGGCGCACATGATGCCGAGGTCGGCGATCACCCAGTCCAGCCGGGTGTTGGCGAGGATCGCGACCGGGTCCTCCTGGCCGACGCCCAGGCCGTGCAGGCCGGCGGCGACAGCCTTTGCGCGCCGGCCGACCTGATCCCAGGTCAGCCAGACGGGCCCCGAGTCGTCGGGGGTCGGGGACGCAAACGCAAACCGGTCGGGGGTGGCCGCCACACGCTTGAGGAACATGTCCGGGATGGAACGGTACGGTACATCGAGAGCCATCGCTGTAGCCGCCTTCGGGGGTGGTGGCGTGACGGTCGTCACGTCATGGTGGTTACCGAAGAGTATTGCCCGGTGCGGTGCGTCGGCTAGCCCTGGTGATCGTCCGGCCACCCCACCCCACCAACCGGTACGGTCGAATCAGGCGTAGCGGGCAGCCACCAGTGACCAGTCGTAGGTGGCCCGGACCCAGTTTCGCCGTGCGTCCAGCGCGTGGCGTATCCCGTCGTCCCCGCTGGCCAGCAGGGCTTCCTCTGCTTCGAGGTATGCCGCCAGCCCCTGGTTGAACTGGTTCGCCGCAGCCTGCAGTGCGGCCGCCTCGTCCGCACCGCTGCTCCGGGCGAGCACCGTCACCAGGTTGTGCGCGTCCGGGTCCACCTGGCTCTCCTTGCCGTAGGAGAAGAGGTCGTTGCACCAGCAGACCAGGTCCACCGCGAGCAGGTCCAGGGCGACCAGCGCCGGATCGGCGTGCTGGGCCGACCCGGGTGGTTGCGCCGACGCCAGATCGGTCAGGGTGAGGCACGGGCGTACGCCGCCGGTGTGCCGCCGCATCTGCACGTACTCCGCTACCTCGGGGACCCGCCGGCGCTCCCGGTTTGTCGCCTCCCAGAGCAGTGCCAGCAGGTACTCCTGCACCTGGCTGACGAACCGCAGCAGCTGTTCCGGTCGGCCGTGGGCCCGGGTCCGGCGGCACAGGTCGTGCAGTGCGGCACCGAGCGGGCCGGCGTTGGCATCTGGTGGACGACCCGGCTCGCCGCACCGGTCCAGCACGTCGAGCAGGCCTCCGATGGTCGACGCCAGCCGGGCCGGATCCGCGCCGAGGTCGTCCTCGTCGCAGGCGTCGTCCATGACGAAGAGCCAGGAGATCAGGTCGGTGAGCAGCCGCAGCCCGTCCTCTGGCCCGTCCGGGCATGCGCGTCCAGCCAGGCCTGCGGCGTCCGCCCGCCGCAGGCGATGGGCGCGGTGGCCGGAATTGATCAGACCGGAGGCGCGCGCCCACTCGACGCTCTCGCTCGCCACTCGGTCCGTGGCCTTATGGCGCCCCGCCGGAAACGGCGGCTCCTGCAGTGCCGAAATCGCGAAACTTCGCACAATTCGCCCCCACTCGCGCCACCCGGCGCGGAGCGGCGCGGTGAAGCGTAAGGGAGAAGGTATCAGCGCATGTCGCTGGGTGTGGGGCACGCCACATCAAGGCGGTGACCGTTTAAGTACAGAGGGTCACATTCCCAGGTTGGCGGCGCGCAGTCGACGTGCGGCCTCCGCCGGACCGTCCAATTGGACCCTCGCCACCCGTTGGCGACCGGAGAGAAACAGGACCAGCTCGGCCGGGGCACCGACCAACCGCAGCGGTTCGCCGCCGCGACCGACGGACATCTCGCCGTGACGGGGCGCCTGCACGTAGAGGTCCGCCGGAAAGCGGCGCAGTGCCAGCCGAGCCATCGGGGCGGCACGCTTCCAGAGTGCGCTCTGCAGGCCGGCGGACAGGTCGCGCGGTTGCCACCCGGAGCCGGCCCGCCGTACGTCCTCGTGATGGATGAAGAACTCCATCGTGTTGGCCAACTCGTCGGTCACCGGGTTGCTGATCGGGCTCCACAGCGGCGGCCGTCGCACCTGCGCCACCAGCTCCGGGTAGGGCCGCCCGGCGAGTCGACGACGGACCCGTTCGGCGTAGCCGCGCAGCGGCGGCAGCACGATCCCGCCGGCCGCGTCCGGGCGGCGCTCCCGCAGCACCAGGTGCGCGGCGAGGTCACGGGTCGCCCAGCCATCGTTGATCGTCGGGGCCTCCGGCCCGAGGGCCAGCAGGAGATCGGCCAGCGCCTCGCGCTCAGCTCGGGCGTACCGGGGCATGGCCCGATCGTAGGCCTGGTCGCCCGCCGGCGCGCGCCACCGGACGCCGGGTCGGCGCTCACCGCTCCTCGCCGTCTGGACGTGACGGTCGACATATGCGGTCCGGGTCGGTAGTGCTGGCCCCGACAGGTAAGGATGAGGGAGATAATTGCGGCTTACGGCGGGGGAAAGCGTGGCGAGCAAGACAAGTCGGGACGTGCTCGGTCGAGGACTGGGGGTCCTACGGCAGGCGATCCGCGAGCAGCCACGGATTTTCGCGGTCGCGGTCGTCGGCAGCGTGCTCTTCGGCGGGATGATCATCGTCAGCGCGCGGGTCGTCGGGACGGTCATCGGTGACGTGGCGCTCCCGGCCATCACCCGGGGAGAGGTGGGCGCCGGGACGCTGGCGCTGGCCGCGACCGCGTTGTTCGGGATCAGCGTGCTGCGGGTAGCGGGCATCATCGGCCGCCGCCTCGGTGCCGGCTACATGCAGTACCGCCTCCAGGCCTCCTACCGCCGCCGGGTCACCCGCCGCTACCTGGAGCTGCCGCTGTCCTGGCACCACCGCAACTCCACCGGCACCCTGTTGTCCAACGCCAACTCCGATGTCGAGGCGGCCTGGTACCCGATCGCACCGCTGCCCTTCGCCGTCGGCACGCTGGTGATGTTGGTCGGCGCGATCGTCTCGCTCTTCGCCACCGACTGGGCGCTGGCACTTGTCGGTCTCGCGGTCTTCCCGGCGCTGTTCGCGCTCAACGTGGTCTACTCCCGCCGGATGGCGCCCCGGCAGGCCCGGGCGCAGCGCCTGCGTGCCGAGGTCAGCGGGATTGCCCACGAGAGCTTCGACGGTGCCCTGGTGGTCAAGACGATGGGCCGCGAGGCCCAGGAGACCGCCCGGTTCGCGGGCCGGGCCGGCGAGCTACGCGACTCGTTGATCGCGGTCGGCCGGCTGCGCGGCGTCTTCGACCCGCTGCTGGAGACGTTGCCCAGCGTCGGCACCCTCGCCGTGCTGGTGGTGGGGGCGTTCCGGCTGCGCCAGGGTGCGATCAGCGTGACCGAGCTGGTCAGCGTGGCCTTCCTCTTCACCGTGCTGGCCTTCCCGGTGCGGGCCATCGGTTGGGTCCTGGCCGAGTTGCCGCGCAGCGTCGCCGGCTGGGACCGGCTCCGCCGGGTGCTCGACGCCACCGGCGAGATGCCGTACGGGCAACGCGTCCTCGACCCGGCCAGCAGCCTCGGCCCGGCCACCATCACCTTCGACGACGTGCACTTCTCCTACCCACCCGCCGAGGCGCACCAGCCCGGCGCGCAGGTGCTCGGCGAGGTCTGCTTCACCGTGCCGGCCGGCCGGACCGTGGCCCTGGTCGGGCCCACCGGCGCCGGCAAATCCACAATCGCTTCGCTGGCGGTCCGCCTCGTCGACCCGGACTCCGGCACCGTCACCCTGGACGGGGTGGACGTGCGCGAGCTGACCGCTGCGTCGCTGGCCGGCACGGTGGCGCTGGTCGCCCAGGTGCCGTTCGTCTTCGACGACACGGTTCGCGCCAACATCGCCCTCGACCGGCTGGGCATCGACGACGAAGCAGTCTGGGCGGCGCTGCGACTGGCCGAGGCGGACGGGTTCGTCGCCGCGCTGCCCGATGGCCTGGACACCATGGTCGGCGAGCGGGGCACCTCGCTCTCCGGTGGGCAGCGGCAGCGGCTCACCCTGGCCCGCGCGCTGGCCGGCCGGCCGCGCCTGCTGGTGCTCGACGACGCGACAAGCGCGGTCGACCCGCGGGTCGAGGCGGCCATTCTGGCCGGGCTGCGGTCATCGACGGCCGAGCCGGGGGTGCCCGCTGCGTCGATCCTGGTGGTGGCGTACCGCCGGGCCACCATCGCGCTCGCCGATGAGGTGATCTACGTCGAGCAGGGGCGGGTGGTTGCCCGAGGCACACACAGCGAGCTGTTGGCCACCGTGCCCGGCTACGTCGACCTGGTCACCGCCTACGAGCAGGCCGAGGTCGACCGCGCGCAGGAAGGCGCGTACGGCGATGAGGTCGCGCCGCTGCCGTCAGGCCTGGAAATCGAGGTGGACCGGTGAGCGCGAGGAGTGCAGCGAAGCGGAGCCCCGCAGTCGCGAACGAAAGGCCGGCGCGGTGAGCGCGAGGAGTGCAGCGTTGAGTACGTCTGTGACCAGTGAGAAGACGTCTGAGACCGCTGAGAAGCAGGAGACGACCTGGCAGACCCTGCGCCGGGGTCTGGCGCTCTCGCCGGAACTGCGGACCGGCCTGGCCGGCACCCTGGGCCTGGCGTTGGTCTACATGGTCGGTCGGGTGGCCGTGCCGGTCGCCGTGCAGCAGGGCATCGACCGCGGCATCGTCGGTGGCCTGAATCTGGATGTGGTCTGGTCGGTGGTGGCGATCACGGCTGCGATCCTGACGGTCACGACGATCTGTGGCTACCTGATGATGCGCCGGCTGTTCACGGTCAGCGAGACGGCGCTGGCCAACGTGCGGACGCGGGCGTTCCGGCACGTGCACGACCTGTCGATGTTGCACCAGCAGTCGGAGCGGCGTGGTTCGCTGGTTTCGCGGGTGACCAGCGACGTCGACCAGATCACCCAGTTCCTTCAGTGGGGCGGGGTGATCTTGCTGGTCAACCTCGGTCAGCTCGTGGTCACCACCGCCGTCATGCTCGCGTACTCCTGGCAGTTGACCCTGGTGGTGTTGGCCGCGTTCCTGCCGGCGGTGTTCGTCATCCGGCAGTTGCAGCGCCGTCTGGGCACGGCGTACGCGACGGTGCGCCAGCGCACCGGCACCCTGCTCGGCACGATCGGCGAGAGCGTGGTGGGTGCGCCGGTGATCCGGGCTTACGGGATCGCGGGGCGCACGGCGCGGCGGCTGGACGAGGCCATCGACGGGCAGCGTATGGCGCAGCAGCGGGCGATTCGGATCAGCATCGTGGGCAGTTCGGTCGGTGAGTTGGCCGCGGGGCTGGCCCTGGCCGGTGTGGTGGTGCTCGGGGTGGTGCTGGGGGTGGACGGCACGCTGTCGATCGGCCAGCTGACCGCCTTCCTGTTCCTGGTGACGCTGTTCATCCAGCCGGTGCAGATCGCCACCGAGGTGCTCAACGAGGCGCAGAACGCGATCGCCGGTTGGCGTCGGGTGCTGGATGTGTTGGACGTCGCCCCCGACGTGGCCGACCCGGGGGAGCAGGGGCGCAAGCTGCCGGCCGGGCCGCTGGACATCCGGTTTGCCGGTGTGCGGTTCGCCTATCCGGGTGGCCCACCGGTGCTGCACGACATCGACCTGGAGATCCCGGCGAAGAGCCGGGTGGCGGTGGTCGGCGAGACCGGCAGCGGTAAGACCACCTTCGCCAAGTTGCTGACCCGTTTGATGGACCCGTCGGCCGGGGCGGTGCTGCTGTCCGGGGTGCCGCTGGCGGAGGTCCGGTTCGACTCGCTGCGTTCTCGGGTGGTGATGGTGCCGCAGGACGGGTTCCTCTTTGACGCGACGGTGGGGGACAACGTCCGGTTCGCCCGACCGGAGTTGACCGACGAGCAGCTGAGCGCGGCCTTCACCGAGCTGGGTCTGTCGGACTGGCTGGAGGGTTTGCCGGCGGGTCTGGACACACCCGTTGGCGAGCGTGGCGAGGCGCTCAGCGTGGGCGAGCGGCAGCTCGTCGCACTGGCCCGGGCGTACGTGGCCGACCCGGACCTGCTGGTGTTGGACGAGGCGACCAGTGCGGTGGATCCGGCGACCGAGGTGCGGTTGCAACGGACCCTGGATGCGGTCACCAGGGGCCGGACCACCCTCGCTATCGCGCACCGGCTCTCCACGGCGCAGGCCGCCGACGAGGTGATCGTGGTGGATCGGGGTCGGGTGGTGCAGCGCGGCCCGCACGACGAGCTGGTCCGCGATGCCGACTCGGTCTACGGCCTGCTCTACGCCTCTTGGCTGGAGCAGACCCGGTGACGCGGTGGCGTTCCGGATGCGTGGGTGTGGTGGACGCCGACGGCCGGGTGCTCTAGGCTCCGGGTTAGGTAAGCCTAACCTTCGAAGGAGGTCGAGCTGATGCGGCCCAACCCCGCCGAGATTGTTCGTACCCTCGTCGCCGGCCGCCTGCCCGGCCTCGTGCACCTGGCTCACCGGCCGGGCCCGCACCACGTCCGACACGTAACCGACCCGGACGGCCGGGTGCTGCTGCTGGTGCCGGTGGCCAGCCACCTGACCGCCGCTCTGCAGCCAGTGGCCGGGGGCAGCGACGTCGCGGTGGTGCTCGACGTGCTCGACCTGCCGCCCGCCGCCGGTGCACCCGGCCTGGGCCGGGCCTGGGTGTCCGGCTGGGCGGAGGAGCTGCACGGCGACGAGGTCCGCCACGCGGCGGTCGACTTCGCCGCGGTGGAGCCGACCGGCGACCTGCTCGACCTGGGCACCCGGTTCCGGCTGTTCCGCTTCGAGGTGGTCGAGGTCCGCTGGGAGCGAGCCGGCGTCGTGCACCGGGTCGACCCAGGGGAGTACGCCGAGGCCGAGCCGGACCCGGTGCACCCGGTCGAGGCGCGCCTGCTCGCCGACCTCGCCGAGCGCGACAGTGCCCAGGTGACCGAGTACCTGCGCCGGCAGTTCGGGTTGACCGAGCAGACCACGGACGGGCCGCCCCGGGTGGTGCGCATCGACCGGTACGGGCTGGTGGTCGCCCTCGGTCGACACGGCGCCCGACGTCGGATCCGGTTGGCCTTCCCCGGCCCGGTCACCGACCCGGCTGAACTGCCGCGACTGCTGCCGCCGCTGCGACTCCCGGCCGACGCCCGCCCGCCGCGCTGATCGCCCGCCGCGCGCTCGCGGCTTGATCGACTCCGTATCGCCGATCTGGGGGCATCCCGCACGATGGATACCGCCAGGTCGGCGACCTGGAGTCGATCAACGGCTTTGGCCGCCGAGCCGCCCGCCCGGCCGGGCTCAGGTCGGTAGCGGGCCGGTGAGGTACCGCTGGATGGTGGGGCCGATCGTCGCGGCCAGGGTCTCCGGGTCCGCCGAAGCGACAGGCTCAAGGCGCACCACGTGTCGCATCATGGCCAGGCCGATTATCTGGGTGGCTACCAGGGAACCACGCAGCGGCAGCTGAGCCGGATCGACGTCGAGCTGTTCGAGCACCCGACGCAGCACCTGCGTGGTGATGAATTCGCGCAGCAGCCGCGCGGTCCACTCGTTGCTCACCGCCGAACGCAGCAGTGCCACCCCGGCGCTGCCGGCCGGGGAGTCCCAGACGCCGAGGAAGGTGCGCACCATGCGCTCACCGAGGCCGTCCCGGTCGCCGGCGAGCACCTCCGGCACCAGTTGACCGGGGTCGAAGGGAAAGTTCATCGCGGCCAGGAAGAGCTGGTCCTTGCTGCCGAAGTAGTGGTGCACCAGCGCCGGGTCGACCTCCGCCGTGCCGGCGATGGCACGGATCGAGGCGGCATCGAAACCACGCTCCGCGAACGCCGTCCGCGCCGCGTCGAGAATCGCCTCCCGGGTGCCGGGGTTGCCGGGTCGCCGGCCGGTCCGCCGCGTCATCGCCGCCCTTCGTTCGTCCACCTGGGCCCGCCGTGAGCCAGTCGCCCCCAGCCCGCCGCGCCAGCGCGCCAGCCAGCGCGCCAGCCGCTGCGCCAGCCGCTACGCCAGCGCGCCAGCCACTGCGCCAGCGCGTCGACCGCTGCGCCGGCGCGTTGGCTGTCAGCCGCTGCGGCGGCGCAGGGTGGCCGCCGCGAGCACCAGCGCCACCACCACCGCGCCGAGCACCACCGCCACGTCCCGCCACATCCTGCCGGTCGGCTCGGCGTGGGCGCCGACCTCCTGCAACGCCTCGATGGCGTACGACAGGGGGAAGGCGTCACTGAGCGCCTGGAGCCAACCGGCCATCTGATCACGGGCCACGAACAGCCCGCAGAGCAGCAGTTGGGGGACCACCACGACCGGCAGGAACTGTACTGCCTGGAACTCGGTGCGCGCGAAGGCGCTGCAGAGCAGCCCGAGGGCGACGCCGAGCACGGCGTCGATGACGGCGATCCCGATCACCAGCCCGATGCTGCCGGCAGTCTCCAGATCGAAGACCCAGTACGCCACAGCGGCGGCGACCGCGGCCTGCACGGCGGCGGCCAGCCCGAACGCGATGCCGTATCCGAAGAGCAGGTCGAGCTTGCCCAGCGGGGTGGTGAGCAGTCGCTCCAGGGTGCCGGAGGTGCGTTCTCGGAGCATGGCGATGCTGGTTACCAGAAACATGATCACGAAGGGGAAGATGCCCAGCATCACCAGCGCGATCCGGTCGAACGTCGTCGGCTGCCCGGGTGGGGTCGGCTGGTCGGCGTACATGAAATAGACCAGGGTGAGCAGTGCGGCCGGCACCACCACGAGCAACGCGATGGTCCGTCGGTCGTGCCGGAGTTGGCGCAGAATGCGGCCGGTGGTGGCCGCCAGGATCCGCGGGTTCACGACGCCTCCTGTCCGGTCGTCGCCCGACGCGTCTCGCCCGCCCGGATCAGGCGGAGGAAAGCCTCGTCGAGGTCGTCAACACCGGCGGCGGCGCGGACAGCGGCTGGGCTGTCGTCGGCGATCAACCGCCCCTGGCGGATCAGCAGCAGCCGGTCGCAGCGGGCCGCCTCGTCCATGACGTGACTGGACACCAGCAGGGTGGTGCCGGCGGCGGCCATCGCGTGGAACCGGGCCCACAGATCGGCCCGCAGCACCGGGTCCTGGCCGACGGTCGGCTCGTCGAGGATGACCAGCTCCGGCTCCCCGACCAGGGCGCAGGCCAGCGAGGCTCGGCTGCGTTGACCGCCGGAGAGGGTTGCGACCAGTTGGCCGGCGGCCTCGGCCAGCCCGACGTCGCTGATCGCCCGGTCGGCCTCGACCCGCCCTCGCCCGTACAGGGCTGCGAAGTAGCGGGCATTTTCCCGGACCGTCAGGTCGGCGTAGACGCTCGGTGCCTGGGTCAGGTAGCCCACCCGGTGCCGCAGCGCGGGGGTGCCCGCCGGATGACCGAGCACGGTGACCGTCCCGTCGCTGACCACCTGCACCCCGACCACCGCGCGCATGAAAGTGGTCTTGCCGCTGCCGCTGGGGCCGAGCAGCCCCGTGACCGCGCCGCGCGGGACGCGGCAGCTGATGCCGTCCAGCACCCGCCGCCCGCCCCGGTCGACGACCAGGCCGCGGACGGCTATCGCGTCGTCCATCACGCACCTCCCCGAGAAACTCATCAACTGTTGAACTCAACGCTAGATGAGATACCCGTGTTCACACAATGGTTGACTTCGAGCGCACTCGAACTGGAAGCCTTGACACCGTGAACGTCAGCACCAAAGACATGACCCTTACCGTCGGTGAGGTCGCCGAACGCGTCGGCCTCACCACCTACACGCTGCGCTGGTACGAGCAGGAGGGGCTGGTCGCGCCGGTCGGCCGGGACGCCGTCGGGCGTCGGCGGTACACCGCCGGAGACGTCAACTGGCTGCTCCTGCTCACCAGGCTGCGCCGCACCGGGATGCCGGTGCGCGACATGCGTCACTACGTCGAGTTGGCCCGACAGGGCGACCGCACCCTCGGTGCCCGGCGGGCGCTGTTGGAGGCACACCGAGTCCGGGTGCTGAGCCGGATGGCCGAGCTGGAGGAGGACCTCAGCGTGCTCAACTACAAGATCGACGCCTACCGTCGCGCCGAGGAGGAGAACTGATGATCCGTCGTCGAATGGGCACCACCGGGCCGGACGTCTCAGCGATCGGGCTGGGCTGCATGGGGATGAGCTTCGCCTACGGCAGTGGCGACGACGCCGAGTCGACCCGCACCCTGCACCGCGCCCTCGACCTGGGCGTCAACCACCTGGACACCGCCGACATGTACGGTCGCGGCGCCAACGAGGAGCTGCTCGGGCCGGTCGTGCGGGCCCGACGTGACGAGGTCTTCCTGGCCACGAAGTTCGGCAACCGGACGACCGGCGAGGGCACCGGCGGCACCGGCACCCCCGGCGCGTACGTGGACAGCAGCGCCGCCTGGGCCCGCGAAGCGTGCGACGCGTCGCTGCGCCGGCTCGGCGTGGACACCATCGACCTCTACTACCTGCACCGTCGGAATCCCGACACCCCGATCGAGGAGACCGTCGGGGCGATGGCCGACTTGGTTCGTGCCGGCAAGGTGCGGTTGATCGGCCTGTCCGAGGTCAGCCCGGCGACCCTGCGCGCCGCGCACGCGGTGCACCCGATCACCGCCGTGCAGCTGGAGTACTCGCTGTTCAGCCGGGACGTCGAGGGCGAGATGCTGGCCACCTGCCGGGAGTTGGGGGTGGCGCTGGTGGCGTACTCGCCGGTCGGCCGAGGGCTGCTCACCGGGGCGATCACGAGCCGCGATCAGTTGGCGGCCGACGACTGGCGCCGGAGCGCGCCGCGCTTCGCCGAGGACAACCTGGACGCCAACCTGGCGTTGGTCGACCAGGTGCGGGCGGTCGCCGCCGAGATGGGGGCCAGCCCGGCGCAGGTCGCGCTGGCCTGGCTGCTCGCCCAGGGCGAGGACATCCTGCCGATCCCGGGCACCAAGCGGGTGCGCTGGCTGGAGGAGAACGCCGCCGCCGTCGACTTGAAGCTCAGCGCGGAACAACTGGCCCGGCTCAGCGCTGCCGTGCCGCCCGGTGCGGCAGCCGGCGAAAGGTATCCCGCAGCAGCAATGAGAATGGTCGGGCAGTAGCCTCCGGACCGGACACCAGGTCCGGCAACGGGCATTGCGCGCCGATCGGACGTACGGCACGATGGCTCGGTGGGTCACGCTCCGTTACCGGATAGCGGTTTTCTTGAGGATTGGGCCGCGCGGTTGCGGCAGACCGTCGAGCGGCCGGTTGTCGGCATCCTGCTGCGCGGCAGTCACGCCCGCCGCGCGGCCACCGCGCACAGCGACGTCGACCTCGACGTGTTGGTCGGCGGTGCCCCGTACGCCGCGCGGCGGGCGTACCTGGCCGAATCTGCAGGTCGGGTCACCCACGTCTCGGTGGCCGCCCGCGACGTCAGCTCCTGGGTGCACCGACTCGGCGAACCGGCCGACTGGGCGTTCGGGCTGCCGGTCACCGCGCCGGCGCGGTTGCTCTGGGCCGACCCGCACTGGCGGCCCCGGATCGACCTGCCGGTGCTCTGCCAGCCCGCCGAGCCTCCTCGGCTCGAGGAGCTGATCGCCGCGCTGGGTAAGGCGGCAGCCGCCCGGGCCGCCCACGACCGCCTCGGGGTCCGGCTTGCCGTCGCCGATCTGGCTCGGCTGTGTCCATCGGTGCTGCGCCCGGCCAACCCGTCGGTGCGGGTCCACTCCCGCAGGGCGGCCTTCGCGGCGGCACTGGAGCTGCCGGTGGCCCCGCCCGGCTACCAGGCGGACATGCTGCTCTGCCTCGGGCTGCGCCCGGGCGCCACCAGCCAACTCTGGGCCGCCGCCGTTCGGCTGGTCGCCGGCACTCTGCCGTTGATTCGGCCGTACGCCGAGGAGATCGCCGACACGGCCGGCGCGGACCTGGCAGCCGCCCTGGTCGACGGCCGGCTCGATCGCTATGTGGCCCAGCTGGCACGGCCTGCCGGGCTCGCGTCGCAGCCCGGGCGGGAGCGGTCGCCGGTGCCCGCGCCGCGTGCGGGACAATTGGTCACTGTGCCCGTACCTGACTCGCCGGTGACCGGCGGCCCCAGCGACCCGAGCGACCCGGTGGCGCCCGTCCCGGCCCGCCCGTCCCGGCTCGACCCGGCCATCGCGGCCCAGCTGCGCCGCACCGCCGACGGCCTGGTCGCCGCGGTGGTCCGCGCGCACGACTCCGGCGAGGTGCTGATGGTCGCCTGGATGGACGACGAGGCGCTGCACCGCACCCTCACCACCGGCCGCGCCACCTACTGGTCGCGCAGCCGCCGCGAATACTGGGTCAAGGGCGCCACGTCCGGGCACCACCAGTACGTCCGCTCGGTCGCTCTGGACTGCGACGGGGACGCGCTGCTGGTAAGCGTGGACCAGGTCGGTGCCGCCTGCCACACCGGGCACCGGACCTGCTTCTTCACCGACCTGCCCGTCACCGCCCCGGAGGCACAGTGAGTGCGAGGAGCGCAGCGCGGCAGAGCCCCGCAATCGCGAACGAAAGGCAGGCACACGCCCATGACTGACGGCACCGTCAGCCCCGACCTGGCCACCTTCACTGAGCTGGCCGCCGACTGGCGGGTGGTGCCGGTGACCCGGCGGCTGCTGGCCGACGCGGAGACCCCGGTCGGGGTCTACCGGAAGCTGGCCGGCGGGCCGGGCACGTTCCTGTTGGAGTCGGCCGAGCAGGGCGTCGGCTCGGCCGGCATGGCCTGGTCGCGGTACTCGTTCATCGGCGTACGCAGCAGCGCCACCCTCATCGAACGCGACGGCGTGGCGACCTGGCTCGGCCAACCGCCGGCCGGGCTGCCCACCGAGGGTGACCCGGTGCGGGTGCTGCGGGAGACGGTGGCGGCGCTCGCCGGCCCGGTCGGGGACCCGTCCGACGGTCTGCCGCCGCTGACCGGGGGCATGGTCGGCTACCTCGGCTACGACCTGGTTCGCCGCTTCGAGCGGCTGCCCGAGCTGACCGAGGACGACCTGGGCGTGCCGGAGCTGGGCATGATGCTCGCCACCGACCTGGTGGTGCTCGACCACTACGACGGCTCGGCGATCCTGGTCGCCAACGCGGTGCTGCCGCCGCTGGACGCCCCGGACCGCGCCCCGCAGGTCGCCGCCGCGTACCACCACGCCGTGGGTCGCCTGGACGCGATGACCACCGCGCTGTCCCGGCCCATCCCGCCGATGATCTCCACCGTCGAGCGTCCGCCGGCCGGCGAGGTGCTCTGCCGTACGCCCGACGGCGGCTACCCGAAGGCGGTCGAGGCTGCCAAGGAGGCGATTCGGGCCGGCGAGTGCTTCCAGATCGTGCTGTCCCAGCGCTTCGAGCGGTCGACGCATGCCGACCCGCTGGACGTCTACCGGGTGCTGCGCACCAGCAACCCCAGCCCATACATGTACCTGCTGCGCTTCGACGGGTTCGACATCGTCGGCTCGTCCCCGGAGGCGCACCTGAAGGTCACCGGCGGCGCGGACGGGCGGCGTCGGGCGCTGCTGCACCCCATCGCCGGCACCCGGCCGCGCGGCGGCACCCCCGCAGCCGACACCGCGCTCGCCGCGGAGCTGCTCGCCGACCCGAAGGAACGGGCCGAGCACGTGATGCTTGTCGACCTCGGCCGCAACGACCTGGGCCGGGTCTGTCAGCCCGGCAGCGTGGAGGTGCCCGAGTTCGCCACCATCGAGCGCTACAGCCACGTCATGCACATCGTTTCCACCGTCACCGGCCTACTTCGTGAGGACCAGTCCGCGTTCGACGCGCTCGCCGCGACCTTCCCGGCGGGCACGCTGTCCGGCGCGCCGAAGGTGCGGGCCATGGAGATCATCGAGGAGCTGGAGCCGGTCCGCCGCGGCATCTACGGCGGCACGGTCGGCTACTTCGGGTTCGGCGGCGATCTGGACATGGCGATCGCCATCCGGACCGCGCTCATGCGCGACGGCCGCGCCTACGTGCAGGCCGGGGCGGGGGTGGTCGCCGACTCCGACCCGGCCGCCGAGGACCAGGAGACGCGGAACAAGGCCGCGGCCGTGCTGGCGGCGCTCGCCGCCGCCGAGACGTTAAGGCCGGCGCGGTGAGCGCGAGGAGTGCAGCGCAGCGGAGCCCCGCAGTCGCGAATGAAAGGCCGGTGCGGTGAGCGCGAGGAGTGCAGCGCAGCGGAGCCCCGCAGTCGCGAACGATAGGCCGGTGCGGTGAGCGCAAGGAGTGCAGCGCAGCGGAGCCCCGCAGTCGCGAACGAAAAGAAGAACCGTTGAGTGCCGGCGATCGGTCCGCCGTGGGCCGGCGCGAGTTGACGTACGCCGTCCTGCTCTGTTTGGCCGGTGCGGGCCTGGCGCTGTGGGCTGCGACGCGGAACTGGTCGGTCGAGCTGACGGTACGTCCGGCGCCGCTGCCGCCGGTGCGCGACGCCCGCAGCGGTGCCGGGTTGCTGCCCTGGCTGCCGGCGTTGGCCCTGGTGACGTTGGCTGGCGGTGGCGCGGTGCTGGCTACCCGTGGCCGGCTGCGGCGGGTGCTCGGTGTGCTGCTTGGCGTGCTCGCCCTGGCCGTGGCGGCGGGCGGCGGCTATGGGCTTGTCGCCGACGTCGACGGATCGGTGAGCCGGCAGTGGCCGGCGCTCTGCCTGCTCGGCGGCCTGCTGGCCGCTGCGGGCGGTTTCTGGACGGCGCTGCGCGGCGGCGGCTGGCCGGCGATGGGAGCCCGCTACGAACGGCCGGCGCGGACCGCTCCGGAGGCCCGGCCGGCGTCGGCCGGCCCGGAGGGACCGCCGGCGCCGATGGCCGGGCGGCGGACCACTGAGGCGTGGGACGCCCTGGATCGGGGTGAGGACCCGACGGCCGACTGACGCGACGGCTGGTGCGGTCGGCGTGGTGTCAGCCGACTGGCTGGCGGTCTCGCTGCGGGTGGCGACCGGCGGCGCGGGCGGCGGTCAGCTCGGCCACCAGGCGGTTCAGCTCGGCGCGCTGGTCGGCGCGGGCCCGGTCGGCGCAGACTGCCTCCCAGGCGTTGCCCCGCGCGGTCCGTACCCGTCCCTCGCCCACCACGGCCCGCTCCAAGGTGTGCACCACCCCGACGGCGAGCGACGCCACCGTCCGCGAGATGGTCGTCAGCCCGATGTTCGGTTGCGGCTCGGAAATGCTCATGGTCACCTCGCACGAGGAGTTGCGACGGTCGGGGCAGGCGCGCCATCGAGTCTGCCCGAGGACGATGCTGACTGGCTGACGTTTCGCCGCCGTGACCGCCCGGTCAACTGTCCCGCCTTGGCCGTGACCAGGGACCGTCCGTTCGGCCTTGAGCTTGCTCACAACATCGATCGACGCCGTTGTCGGCAGGCGCCGTCCAGGGACAGGTGGCATGATCGATGGATCGGCCCGGTCTGGCCGTGGCCGCCAGGCTCCATGCCGCCTGACGGTGGTCGATACAGGAGGTGGCGCTGCGTGACGTGCCGTTCACGGCAAGTCGGCCATTATGCCGCAGCCCTTTTCGTGAGCAGCGCCATACCCCCGGGCATTCGGCGTCGGTCGGCTGCCCCTAGCATCGGCCCATGACGCCCGGAGAGGGGAGTCCGTTGGTGACTGCTGAGCATGCGCACGCGGAGGGGGACGAGGCCGGTCAGGCAGCGTCCGTAAGCGTGCTCGATGAGATTCTGGCTGGCGTACGTGAGGACGTCGCCCGACGCCAGGAGCAGGTTCCGCTGGAGCGGATCCGTGAACTGGCGGCGGCGGCGCCGCCGCCGCTGGACGCGTACGCGGCGCTGCGCAAGCCTGGCGTGGCCGTGATCGCTGAGGTGAAGCGCTCGTCGCCGTCCAAGGGGCGGCTGGCCGAGATCGCCGATCCGGCCGACCTGGCGGTCGACTACGCGGCCGGTGGGGCGCGCGCGATCAGCGTGTTGACCGAGGGGCGCTGGTTCGGCGGCTCACTTGACGACCTGGCGGCTGTCCGGGCCGCGGTGACCGTGCCGGTGCTGCGCAAGGACTTCGTGGTCTCCAGCTACCAGGTGCACGAGGCGCGCGCGCATGGCGCCGACCTGGTCCTGTTGATCGTCGCTGCGCTCGAGCAGAACGTGCTGATGGGTCTGCTGGAGCGGATCGAGTCGCTGGGCATGACCGCGTTGGTCGAGGTGCACGACGAGGAAGAGGCCGACCGCGCTCTGGAGGCCGGCGCGCAGGTGATCGGGGTCAACGCCCGTGACCTGCGTACCCTTGAGGTTGACCGGTCGGTGTTCGAGCGAATCGCGCCCGGCCTGCCCAGCAGTGTCGTCAAGATCGCCGAGTCCGGCGTTCGTGGCCCGCACGACCTGATCCGGTACGCCTCCGCGGGTGCCGACGCCGTCCTCGTTGGCGAGGGCCTGGTCACGCAGAAGAGCCCCCGCGAGGCGGTTGCTGAGCTGGTCAACGCCGGTAACCACCCGGCAACGCCCCGGCCGGTGCGCTGACCCCGCGCCGGCGTGACGTCCCACCGAGAGGATTTCCGATGAGCGCCGACGCGCTGGCCTCGCTGGCTGGCCCGCAGCCCGACTCCGCCGGCCATTTCGGCCGCTTCGGCGGTCGGTTCATTCCCGAGGCCCTGGTGGCCGCGCTGGACGAGCTCGACGGGGCGTGGCGCACGGCGATGGCGGATGAGGCCTTCCGGGCCGAGTTCGGTGGGCTGCTGCGCGACTACGCGGGCACGCCGTCGCTGCTCTACGAGGCCCGGCGGTTTTCCGCGAAGCTCGGTGCGCGGGTGCTGCTCAAGCGTGAGGACCTCAACCACACCGGCGCGCACAAGGTGCGCAACGTGCTCGGCCAGGCGTTGCTCACCAAGCGGATGGGCAAGACCCGGGTGATCGCGGAGACCGGCGCCGGCCAGCACGGCGTGGCCACCGCGACCGCCGCCGCCCTGTTCGACCTGGAATGCGTGGTCTACATGGGCCAGGTCGACACCGAGCGGCAGGCGCTCAACGTCGCCCGGATGCGGATGCTCGGCGCCACCGTCGTTCCGGTCACCAACGGCTCGCGCACCCTCAAGGACGCGATGAACGAGGCGATGCGCGACTGGGTGGCCAACGTCGACGAGACGCACTACCTGATCGGCACCGCCGCCGGCCCGCACCCGTTCCCGGCGATGGTCCGCGACTTCGTCCGGGGCATCGGTGACGAGGCGCGCCAGCAGTGTCTCGACCTCACCGGTGCGCTGCCGGACGCGGTCACCGCCTGCGTCGGCGGCGGCTCCAACGCGTTGGGCATCTTCCACGCCTTCGTCGGCGATGAGGACGTGCGCCTGTACGGCTTCGAGGCCGGCGGCGAAGGGGTGGCCACAGGCCGGCACGCGGCGAGCATCACCGGCGGATCTGCCGGGGTCCTGCACGGCACCCGCACCTACGTGCTGCAGGACGCCGACGGGCAGACCCTGGAGTCGCACTCGATCTCCGCCGGCCTGGACTACCCGGGCGTCGGGCCCGAGCATGCCTGGCTGCACGACATCGGCCGGGCGAGCTACCTGCCGGTCACCGACGACGAGGCGATGGCCGCGTTCGAGCTGCTCTGCCGCACCGAGGGGATCATCCCGGCGATCGAGAGCGCCCACGCGCTCGCCGGCACCGTCGCGTTGGCTCCGAAGCTCGCCGCCGAGTTGGGCCGCGAGCCGACCATCGTGGTCAACCTCTCCGGGCGGGGTGACAAGGACGTACACACCGCCGGCGACTACTTCGGCATCCTCGACAAGGAGCAGTGAGATGAGCCGGATCGGGGTGGCCTTCGACAAGGCCCGAGCCGACGGACGGGCACTGCTGGTGGGCTGCATGCCGGCCGGTTTCCCGACCGTCGAGGGCAGCATCGCCGCGATGACCGCCATGGTCGAGGCCGGTGTCGACGTCATCGAGGTGGAGATCCCCTACTCCGACCCGGTGATGGACGGGCCGGTCATCCAGAAGGCCAGTGACATCGCGCTGGCCGGGGGCGTACGCACCACGGACACGCTGCGCATCATCGAGGCGGTGGCGGCCACCGGCGCTCCGGTGGTGACCATGACCTACTGGAACCCGGTCGAGCGTTACGGCGTGGACGTGTTCGCCCGTGACCTCGCCGCTGCCGGTGGCACCGGTCTGATCACCCCCGACCTCATTCCGGATGAGGCGGACGAGTGGCTGGCCGCCTCGGACGCACACGGATTGGACCGCACGTTCCTGGTCTCGCCGTCGTCCACAGATGCTCGGCTGGCGATGACCGTGGAGCACTGCCGTGGCTTCGTCTACGCGACCGCCGTGATGGGTGTGACCGGCGCCCGGGCGCGTACCTCCGATGCCGCACCGACGCTGGTCTCCCGGGTCCGGGCGGTCACCGACCTGCCCGTTGGTGTCGGTCTGGGCGTGGGCACCGGTGCGCAGGCCGGCACCGTCGCCGGGTACGCCGACGGCGTGATCGTCGGCAGTGCGCTGATCCGGTGCCTGCTCGACGCGTCCACCGAGGCGGAAGGGCTCGCTGCGCTGCGTACCCTCAGCGCCGAACTCGCCGAGGGCGTCCGCAACCCCACCCGCTGAGCCGTCTCCGCCGAGCCTTCGGCGCTCGTGCTGGCCCGCCGGGTCGGACCCTGCGGCGCTCGTGCTGGCCCGCCGGTCGGACCCTGCGGCGCATGTCTGTCTGTTGAGCGGTATACCTGTGAGTCATATTTATGACTCACAGGTATACCGCTCATTCGGATGTGGCCTGGCGGCGAGGGCGTCCGCGACCGCGCGGCGGACCTCGGGAGTCGTTGCGGGCCCGTCAGGGGCGCAGGGACGGGTCAGCGGGCTCGCCCCGTTGCTCCGGTGGCTGCCCCGCTCCCGGCCGTTCGTCCTGGCCGGTTTCCGGCCGCTCGTCCTGGTCAGTTGCCGGCCGGCCTTCCTCGGCTGGGCGAGCCGCTGGCAGTGGCGCGCAGGCGACGGGCACCCGCGGGACGTCGTGGAGCACACCGGATCGGCCGGCGATCGCGTCGGCGACGGCGGCCCGGGTGAGCGGGGTGACCGCCTCGGGCAGCGCGGCGGGGGCGTGCCAGGACAGCCGGCAGCCCGGCAGTGGGTCTGCGGTCGGTCGGACGCCGGCGGCGCTGGCCCGGAACACGTGCACGAGGACGTCCGGTAGCGGCCCGGCTCGCCCGGCCGGGGTCTCCCCGGTGGGGCTGGTCAGGTGGTAGACGCCCACCAGGTCGACCAGCTCGATCTCCCAGCCGGTCTCCGCGCGGATGTCCCGCAGGGCTGCCCGCACCGGGCTCTCGGCCGGGCGCAGCCGCCCGCCGGGCAGCGCGTAGCGGCGCTCACCCCGGCCCTGCTGGCAGAGCAGCACCCGGCCGGTGTCGTCGCTGACGACCGCGGCAACCGCCCAGGTGAGCGCGCTCATGGACAAAGAGCGTACGGCGGCGCAAACCAGAAGTCATCGAGATGGGCGCTCCCGTGGCCCGGGGTGCCGCTACGGGGGTGTGCAGCGGTAGCGTGTGCACCCGTGACCCTCGCCTCGCTGTCCCCCCAGGCGGCCCTGCCCAGTCCCAGCACCGCGGTCTGGCAGCTCGGGCCGGTGCCGATCCGGGCGTACGCGCTCTGCATCATCGCCGGCATCGTGCTGGCCTGCTGGGTAACGGAGCGCCGGCTGCGGCAGCGCGGCGTCGCTCCCGGCGCGGTGCTCGACATCGCCGTCTGGGCGGTGCCCGCGGGCATCATCGGCGCCCGGATCTACCACGTGATCACCTCACCGGAGAAATACTTCGGCGCCGGTGGTGAGCCGATGAAGGCGTTCGCCATCTGGGAAGGCGGTCTCGGCATCTGGGGTGCCGTCGCCGGTGGCGCGGTCGGCGCCTGGATCGCCGCCCGGCAGCTCGGCATCCCGTTCGGTGTGGTGGCCGACGCGCTGGCCCCGGGGCTGCCGCTGGCCCAGGCGGTCGGCCGGATCGGCAACTGGTTCAACAACGAGCTGTTCGGTGGTCGGACCACCCTGCCGTGGGGCCTGGAGATCCATCGGATGGACCCGGACAATCCGGGGCACGCGTTGCGCGACGACGCCGGGCAGCCGATCCTCGAGCCGGGTTTCTACCAGCCGACCTTCCTCTATGAGGCGTTGTGGAACCTCGGCGTTGTCGCCCTGGTCCTCATCCTGGACCGTCGGCTGAAGCTGGGCCGGGGCCGGGCGTTCGCGCTCTACGTGATGGGCTACACCGTCGGCCGGTTCTGGATCGAGTTGATGCGCACCGACGAGGCCAATCAGATCCTCGGCGTCCGGCTCAACGTCTGGACCGCCGCGCTGGTCTTCCTCGGCGCGTTGATCTACTTCGTGCGGGTACGCGGCCCGCAGCAATACCTGATCCCGCTCGGCGCGGCGGCGACGCCGACCCCACCCCCCACGTCCGACCTGTCCCAGGTCGACCTCTCGGAGCGGGAAACCCCAACGCGGGCTGCCGCCCCGGAGGGCTACCGGGTGGTCAGCGAGGAGCAGTACTCCGCCTGGCAGAACACCGGCGTGGTGCCGCCAGAGCCGGCGACCGACGAGGACTCGCGGCCGGGCGGCGAGCCGCTTGGTGACGCGGCACCCGCCGACGGCTCGTCGAGCGACGACGAGCCGGCGGACGATCCGTCGGCCTCCCGTGCCGACCGGGCCGACGCCGCGGGCGTGCGGCCCGCCGACCGGGACAGCTGAGCGGAGGCAGCACCCATGCGAAGCGCGGTGGTGGTCGGCGCAGGGGTCGGTGGCCTCGCGGTGGCCGGCGCGCTGGCCCGTTCCGGCTGGCAGGTCACTCTGTTGGAACGCGCCGAACGGGTCCGCCCCGAACCGACCGCCGTGGTGCTCTGGCCCAACGGTGTCCGCGCGTTGCAGGCCCTCGGCCTCGGCGCGGGCCTGGCCGCCATCGCTACCCCGTTGCCCGACGGCGGGGTCCGTCGCCCGGATGGGCACTGGCTCGTGCAGCCTCGGCCCATTCCAGCCGACCGGATGCCCGTGGTGGTGCACCGCGAGGACCTGCACGACACGCTGATCGCCGGCCTCGGTGACCGGGTCGAGTTGCGTACCGGGGTGACCGTGCGCCACGTCCGGGTGGAGCCGGGCGAGCGACCGGCGGTCAGCGACGGGCGGCACACCATCGAGGCCGACCTGGTGGTCGCCGCCGACGGCACGGACAGCGGCATCCGCCGCCAACTCGCCCCCGAGTCCCGCGTGGTCAGCTCCGGATGTGCCGCCTGGCGGGCCGTCATTCCCTGGTACCAGGCACCCCGGATGCCTGACGACCAGCCGCTGGCCGGTGAGATCCTCGGCGCGGGTTACCGGTTCGTGGCCGCGTCGCTGGGCGAACGCGGCTCCTCAGGTGGGTCCACCCGGGGCGGCATCTACTGGGTGGCCACTGCCGCCGGCGCACCCCGCCCCGAACCACCGGAGACCCAGCTCGCCCTGCTGCGCCGCTGGTACGCGGGCTGGCCCGCCCCGGTCGGCGCGCTGCTCGACGCCACCGACCCGGCCGACCTGGTTCAGCAGGAGGTCCGCGAGTTGCGCCCGCTGCCCCGTTCGTACGGCTTTCCGGTGGGGCCGGGCGGCGTGGTGCTGCTCGGCGACGCGGCGCACGCCATGCCGCCACACCTGGGGCAGGGCGCCTGCCTTGCGTTCGAGGACGCCGCGACCCTCGCCTCCCTGCTGCGGGAGGCTCGACTGCCCGACGCCGTCCAGGCGTACGACCGGGTGCGCCGCCCCCGGGCCGCGACCGTGGTCCGGCAGACCCGGCGGATGTCGGCAGTGCTCCAGACCCGGGGCCGGTTGGCGTTACGCGCTCGGGACGCCGCACTCGGCACGATCAACACGCGGCTGCTCTCCAGTGCCGCCGCCTCCGCTGCCCAGTGGCGTCCCCCAGCCTGACCCACCCTCTCCCGGCTGCAACGCGCACCCCACGCCTTTCCCGGCGATCTTGCACTTTCAGTCGCCAAGATGCGTGCAATGCCCCCTATGCCGCAGCACTAAGTGCAAGATCGCGGGGCGGGACGAGGCGGGGCGGGGCGGGGTGGGGCGGGTTAGGGGATTAGGGCTGCGGGTTCGGCTATGCAGGCGGTGCCGATGCGGCGGAAGCCGACCCGCAGGTAGACCCGGGCAATGTCCTCGCTGCCCGCCGAGAGGAAGATCAGGTCGGTGCCGGCCGCGCGTAGCTCGCGGGCGAGGGTGGCGGTGAGCGCGGCGCCCAGCCCGCGTCGTCGGGCTGCCGGGAGGGTGGCTACCCCGGCGATCTCCGCGACGTCGTCCACGCGCATGGCTATGCCGCTGGCCAGCGCGCCCTCGGTCGGAGTGCCGGCCAGCGCGGAGATCCGTCGACCGTCCGCGATCCGGGCGCGCTCCTCCTCGAGCGCGGCCAGCTCCAGCTCGGTGACGGCGGCATCCCGCTCGGCCGGGCCAGCCTCACCGGGCGCGGTGCCGGCTGCGGCGAACGACACCGCTGCCACCGCACGCCGGGCGGCGACATCGGCGGCGAAGCCGGGGGAGTCCGCCGCCAGCACCCGCACCGCGACGTCGGACAGCGTCGCCGGGTCGGGCAGCGCGGTCGGGTCGAGCACCATCAGGGGTGCCTCCAGCACGTTCAGCCCCGCCGAGCGGGCCACCGCCAGCAGCTCGGGGGTCGTCTCGTGCACCCACTCGAAGGCTTCCGGCAGGCCCAGCTCCCGCTGCCGCTCACGGACCGAGGTCACGTCGGCCAGCGACGGCGGCTCGGTGGCACCGACGCGGGGGCGGGCGTAGAACGGCCAGCCGGCACCCTCGCGGACGAACAACACCAGCCCGCCATGCTCCTCCACGCCGGCGACGTCGCGGGGCACCGCGTCGTAGAAGCGTTCCAACCGGGCGAAGAGTTCGTTGTGTAGCGGATCCACCGCGCGAGACTACACGTCCCAGTCTGTGGACGGTGTGATCAATCTCAGGTGGCAGTGCGGCCCCGGCCCTAACGTAGACTCAATAGACCCACGGGCCGACGTCGTCCCCACCATGATCCAACCTGAGTGACGACAGGAGGCCCGGTGGCTCAGCCGTACGCGGAAGTGACACAGCCGCACCCGCACAGCCCGCAGGCATCCCCGACGCCTGGCTCCCGCCCCTCCGCCCAGGGCCTCTACGACCCGAGCCAGGAGCACGACGCGTGCGGCGTGGCCTTCGTAGCGGACCTGCACGGCCGCCGCTCACACGCGGTCGTCGCCAACGGGCTCGGCGCGCTCTGCCGACTGGACCATCGGGGTGCTCGGGGCGCCGAGCCGAACACTGGCGACGGCGCGGGCATCATGATCCAGGTGCCCGACGCGTTCCTGCGCGCGGTGGCCGACGTCGCGCTTCCTGCGGCCGGTGAATACGCCACGGGGCTGGTCTTCCTCCCCGACGACGACGCCGCCGAGGCACGTGCTCGGCGGGTGGTCGAGAAGTACGCCCTGGTCGAGGGTGCCGACGTGCTCGGCTGGCGGGAGGTGCCGATCGACCCGACCGGGCTCGGTGAGACCGCCTTGGCGGCGATGCCCCGGGTCCGGCAGCTCTTCCTGGCCGCGCACCGGCTCACCGACTCACCTGCTGGGCCGGCCGGTTCCGCGCTGAACGGCATCGAGCTGGACCGGGTGGCGTTCTGCCTGCGCAAGCAGGCCGAACGGGAAACCGCCGAGCGGGGCGTGCCGGCGTACTTCCCGTCGCTGTCCAGCCGGACCATGGTCTACAAGGGAATGCTCACCCCCGACCAGTTGCCGGCGTTCTACCCGGACCTGCGCGACGAGCGGGTGGACAGCGCGATCGCGCTGGTGCACTCCCGCTTCTCCACGAACACGTTCCCGTCCTGGCCGCTGGCACACCCGTACCGGTTCATCGCCCACAACGGCGAGATCAACACGATCCGTGGCAACCGCAACTGGATGCAGGCCCGCGAGGCGCTCCTGCGCTCGCCGAACGTGCCGGGCAACATCCGGCGGGTCTTCCCGGTCTGCACCCCCGGCGCTTCCGACTCGGCGAACTTCGACGAGGTGCTGGAGCTGCTGCACCTGGCCGGGCGGAGCCTGCCGCACGCGGTGCTCATGATGATCCCGGAGGCGTGGGAGAACGACCCCGGCATGGAGCCGGCCAAGCGTGCCTTCTACCGCTTCCACGCCAGCCTCATGGAGCCGTGGGACGGTCCGGCGTCGGTGGCCTTCACCGACGGTGAGATCGTCGGCGCGGTGCTGGACCGCAACGGGCTGCGCCCGGGGCGCTGGTGGCAGACCGACGACGGGCTCGTGGTGCTCGGCTCCGAGGCGGGCGTGCTCGACCTCGACCCGGCCCACGTGGTCGCGAAGGGGCGGCTCCAGCCGGGCAAGATGTTCCTGGTCGACACGGTCGCCGGCCGGATCGTGCACGATGAGGAGATCAAGTCCGAGTTGGCTGCCGCGCAGCCGTACGGCGAGTGGCTGCACGCCGGGCTGATCGAGTTGGGCGACCTGCCGGCCCGCGAGCACACCGTCTACACGCACGACTCGGTCCGCCGCCGCCAGCAGACCTTCGGTTACACCGAGGAGGAGCTGAAGATCCTGGTCGGGCCGATGGCCCGTACCGGGGCTGAGCCGCTGGGTTCGATGGGCACGGACACTCCGATCTCGCCGCTGTCCACCCGGCCGAGGCTGCTCTACGACTACTTCCACCAGCTCTTCGCCCAGGTCACCAATCCGCCGCTGGACGCCATCCGCGAGGAGCTGGTGACCAGCCTGGCGTCGACGATCGGGCCGGAGGGCAACCTGCTCGACCCTGGTGCGGCGAGTTGCCGGCAGATCGTGCTGCCGCACCCCGTGATCGACAACGACGAGCTCGCGAAGATCCTCTCCATCGACGAGGACGGCGACCTGCCCGGCTTCAAGGCGGTCCGGGTGTCCGGCCTGTACCGCATCCGGGAGGGCGCCGCCGGGATGAAGGCGCGGCTGACCGAGATCTGCCGGCACGTCTCCGAGGCCATCGAGGACGGCGTCCGCATCCTGGTGCTCTCCGACCGGGACTCCAACGCCGACCTGGCGCCGATCCCGTCGCTGCTGCTCACCGCCGCCGTGCACCAGCACCTGGTGCGTGAGCAGACCCGCACCCAGGTGGCGCTGATCGTGGAGTCCGGCGACTGCCGGGAAGTGCACCACGCGGCGGTGCTGATCGGCTACGGCGCGGCGGCGGTCAACCCGTACCTGGCGTTCGAGTCGGTGGAGGACATGATCGCCACCGGTGCGCTGGCCGGTGTCGACCCCGCTGCCGCAGTGCGCAACTACGCCAAGGCGCTCGGCAAGGGCGTCCTGAAGATCATGTCGAAGATGGGCATCTCGACGGTGTCCTCGTACTGCGGCGCGCAGGTCTTCGAGGCGGTTGGCCTGGACAACCGGCTGGTCGAGCGCTACTTCCGGGGCACCCCCAGCCGGATCGGCGGGGTCGCGCTCGCGGGCGTGCACACCGAGGTGGCCGCCCGGCACGCGCTCGCCTGGCCCCCGGCCGGCACCGCCGTCTCCGACCGGTTGGAGGTCGGCGGCGAATACCAGTGGCGCCGCGAGGGTGAGCTGCACCTGTTCAACCCGGAGACGGTCTTCCTGCTGCAGCACGCCACCCGCAGCCGGCAGTACGACGTCTTCCGGCAGTACACGGCGAAGGTCGACGCGCTCGCTGCGCAGGCCGGCTCGCTGCGAGGGCTGTTCACCCTGCGTACCGGGGTCCGCCCGGCGGTGCCGATCGAGGAGGTCGAGCCGGCCACCGACATCGTCAAGCGGTTCGCCACCGGTGCCATGTCGTACGGGTCGATCTCCGCGGAGGCGCACGAGACGCTCGCCATCGCGATGAACCGGCTCGGCGGCAAGTCCAACACAGGTGAGGGCGGCGAGGACGTCGAGCGGCTGCACGACCCGGCTCGTCGCTCGGCGGTCAAGCAGATTGCCAGTGGCCGGTTCGGTGTGACCAGCGAATACCTGGTCAACGCGGACGACCTCCAGATCAAGATGGCCCAGGGCGCCAAGCCGGGCGAGGGCGGTCAACTGCCCGGCAACAAGGTCTGGCCGTGGATTGCCCGCACCCGGCACGCCACTCCCGGTGTTGGTCTGATTTCTCCGCCGCCGCATCACGACATCTACTCCATTGAAGACCTGGCCCAGTTGGTGCACGACCTGAAGTGCGTCAACCCGGCGGCCCGGGTGCACGTCAAGCTGGTCAGTGAGGTCGGCGTCGGCACCGTCGCCGCCGGGGTGGCGAAGCTCAAGGCGGACGTCATCCTGATCTCCGGCCACGATGGCGGCACGGGCGCGTCTCCGATGAACTCGCTCAAGCACGCCGGCACCCCGTGGGAGTTGGGGCTGGCCGAGGCGCAGCAGACGCTGTTGCTCAACAAGCTGCGTGACCGGGTCACCGTGCAGGTCGACGGCCAGCTCAAGACCGGCCGGGACGTGCTGATCGCGGCGCTGCTCGGCGCGGAGGAGTTCGGCTTCGCGACCGCGCCGCTGATCGTCGAGGGTTGCGTGATGATGCGGGTCTGCCACCTGGACACCTGCCCGGTCGGCATCGCCACCCAGAATCCGGTGCTGCGGGAGCGCTTCACCGGCAAGCCGGAGTTCGTGGAGAACTTCTTCCTCTTCCTCGCCGAGGAGGTCCGGGGGTATTTGGCCGAGCTGGGTTTCCGGTCGATCGAGGAGGCGATCGGGCAGTCCGAGCTGCTTGACGTGGCCCCGGCGGTGTCGCACTGGAAGGCGCACGGGTTGGACCTGGCGCCTGTCCTGCACCTGCCGGAGTTGCCGGCTGGTGCGGCCCGACGTGGGGTCCGCGCACAGGATCACGGCCTGGAGCAGGCTCTGGACAATGAGCTGATCGCGTTGGCCCGCCCGGCACTCTCCGAGGGGGCACCGGTGCGGGTCGAGGTGGCGGTGCGCAACGAGCACCGCAGCGTCGGCGCGATGCTCGGCGGCGAGGTGACCCGTCGTTTTGGCGGTGCAGGCCTTCCCGATGACACCATCGAGTTCGTGCTGCATGGCACGGCTGGGCAGTCGTTCGGGGCGTTCCTGCCGCGCGGGGTGACCCTGCGGCTGCACGGCGACGCCAACGACTACGTGGGCAAGGGCCTCTCCGGCGGGCGGCTCATCGTCCGTCCGGACGCTGCCGCGCCGTTCCTCGACACCGACGCCGAGCCGGGGCAGCGGGCCGAGGATCAGATCATCGCCGGCAACACCATCCTGTACGGGGCCACCGCGGGCGAGATTTTCCTGCGGGGTCGGGTCGGGGAGCGGTTCGCGGTGCGCAACTCTGGCGCGATCGCCGTGGTCGAGGGCGTCGGTGACCACGGCTGCGAGTACATGACCGGCGGCACGGTGGTGGTGCTCGGCGCGACCGGCCGTAACTTCGCGGCCGGCATGTCCGGCGGCACGGCGTTCGTGCACCGACTGGACCGCGCCCGGGTCAACGTGGAACTGGTCGACCTGGCGCCGCTGGGGGAGCAGGAGCAGTCGTTGCTGCACGATCTGGTCCAGCGGCACGTGGCCGAGACCGGCTCGGCGGTGGCCGAGGAGCTGCTCAAGCGTTGGCCGGAGGCGGTGGCTGAGTTCACCGCGGTGGTGCCCCGCGACTACCGCCGGGTTATGGAGATCATGCGGGCCGCCGAAGCCGCCGGCCGCGACGTCGACGACGCGGTGATGAGCGCGCTGAGCGTGCCGTCAGCCGTGCCGGTGCCGCCCGCCCCGCGGGTGGCTGCCCAGGAGGTGGCACGTGCCTGACCCGAACGGTTTCCTGCGCTACGACCGGCGACTGCCGGCCCGCCGCCCGGTGCCGGTGCGGATCAGCGACTGGCGTGAGGTCTACCCGCCGGCCGGCGAGGAGCTGGTCCGTGAGCAGGCCACTCGATGCATGGACTGCGGCATCCCGTTCTGCCACAGCGACACTGCCGGTTGTCCACTGGGGAATCGAATCCCGGACTGGAACGACCTGGTCCGGACCGGTAACTGGGACGCCGCAGTGGAGTCGCTGCACGCCACCAACAACTTCCCGGAGTTCACCGGCCGGCTCTGCCCGGCGCCGTGCGAGGCGGCCTGTGTGCTGGGCATCGCCGGCGGCCAACCGGTGACCATCAAGCAGATCGAGGTGGAGATCGCCGACGCTGCCGCGGCGCGGGGTTTCACCCCCCGCCCGGTGCCGGGCCCGTCCGGTCGGTCGGTCGCCGTCGTCGGCTCCGGGCCCGCAGGCCTGGCCGCCGCCCAGCAGTTGGCCCGGGCCGGTCACGCGGTGACGGTGTACGAGCGTGACGACGCGATCGGTGGCCTGCTCCGGTACGGGATCCCCGACTTCAAGTTGGAGAAGCGGCACATCGACAGCCGCCTGGCCCAGCTCGCCGCCGAGGGGGTGCGTTTCCGTACCGGCGTGAATGTCGGGGTGGACATCACCGCCGAGCAGTTGCGCGCCGAGCACGACGCGGTGCTGCTGGCCTGCGGCGCGTTGCAGGGCCGGGACACTCCGGAGACTCCGGGGCGTGCGCTTCGGGGCGTACACCAGGCGATGGCTCACCTGGTCGCGGCGAATCGCGCGGTCGCCACCGCGGCCACCGACCAGCTCGGCGTCGCGGCCACCGGCGAGGGCCGGCCGGCGCGTGCGGCGCTGCCGGACGGCACTCCGATCGACGCGGCCGGCAAGCACGTCGTGATCATCGGTGGTGGTGACACTGCGGCGGACTGCCTCGGTGTCGCACACCGCCAGGGTGCCGCGGGCGTGCACCAACTGGACCTGTACCCGCAGCCGCCGCAGGAGCGCGACGAGGCACGGGACCCGTGGCCGACCTGGCCGTGGATCCTGCGCAGCTACCCGGCGCACGAGGAGGGTGGCGAGCGGGTCTTCGCCGTCGCGGTGCAGGAGTTCGTGGACGACGGCACCGGCCAGGTGCGGGCTGTGCGGATCGCCGAGGTGACCGTGGAGAAGCGCGACGGCCGGCGGGTCGTCACCGTGGTGCCGGGCTCAGAGCGGGAGTTGCCGGCTGATCTGGTGTTGCTGGCGATCGGTTTCGAGGGCACCGAGCAGCAGCCGTTGCTGACTCAGTTCGGCGTGACCCGCAATTCTCGGGGCGCTGTCGACGCTCGCGACGATTGGCAGACCGAGGCCGATGGGGTGTTCGTCGCCGGTGACATGCACCGGGGTGCCTCGCTGATCGTCTGGGCTATCGCCGAGGGGCGTGCGGCGGCTGCCGCCATCCACGGGTATCTCGGTGGTGTCGGTGCGCTGCCAGCCCCGGTCGGCTCGGCCGCGCAGGCGCTCGCTGCCCGCTGAGGGCAGCACCCGACGAGAGTCCGGCCGGCGGGCAGTTTTTGCCCGCCGGTCGGACATTCCCGCTGGTGAGACCGCTCACAAACATGGGCAAATCGGTTTAAAACCGCAAGACTTGTCGGCTGCCGAACCGCACCGCGATCCGGCATGAAGGATCATGCCGCCGATTGCTGGGAGGGTTCGTCGTGGCCATGGGTGCCACCTTCGCCGCGCTGCGTCACCGCAACTACCGGATCTGGGCGTTCGCGGGGTTCGTCTCCGTCATCGGCACCTGGATGCAGGTCCTCGGGGTCAACTGGTACGTCCTGAAGGAGACCGGCTCCGCGACGTCCATGGGCTTCGCCGTGCTCCTCCAGGCAGCTCCAACGCTGCTGCTCAGCGTCTGGGGCGGTGTGCTGGCCGACCGGCTGTCGGCCCGACCGCTGCTGATCGCCGCCCAGGTGGCCCACGCGACACTCGCCGCCGGATTGGCGGCGGTCGCCCTGACCGGGGTCGGCGGCATGCCGTTGATCTTCGCGATCTCCCTGGCCACCGGTGCCGTCTCGGCGATCGAGGGCCCGGTGATGGGGCGCTGGGCCTCCACCCTCGTGGACCGGGAGACGCTGGGCAACGCCCTGGCGCTCGGGTCGCTCACCAACTCCGCCGGCCGCATCCTCGGCATGAGCCTCGGTGCCGTCGTGGTGGCCGCCGTCGGGCCCGCGCTGCTGTTCGGCATCAACGCGGCGAGTTTCGCCGCCGTGGTGGTGGCGCTGTTCGCCGTACGCCCGGGAGCTTTGCCCGCGCTGGCGGCACAGGGCGGCCGTCGGAGCCACGACGGTGTTCGCGCCGGTTTCGCCTACCTTCGCGGGCAGCCGGTGCTGCTCCTCGCGCTCGCACTGTCGTTCGTGCTCGGCAGTTTGGGCCGCAACTACCAGGTGACGATGGCGGCGATGAGTGACGGGCCGCTGGACGCCGGGGCGTCCGGCTACGGCTTCCTGTCGACCGTCTTCGCGGTCGGAACGGTGCTGGGCGCGCTCGTCGCGGCCCGCCGGCGTTCCCTCGACTACCGGACGCTGGTCATCGCGGGCCTGCTCGCCAGCGGGCTGCAGATCGTCGCCGGCCTCGCACCGGGGACCTGGAGCTTCGCCGCAGTGATCCTGCCGATCGCCGCCGCCGCGGTGGTCATCGACACCACCGTCGGCACCCGCGCGCAACTCGACACCGACGGCGCTATGCGGGGCCGGGTGCTCGCCGCGCTGGCGGTCACCGGCTCGGTGTCCGCCGCGGTCGGTGCTCCGCTGCTCGGCTGGCTCGCCGAACACGCCGGGCCACGCCAGACGCTCGTGCTCGCCGGCTCCGCCGCGGCGATTGCCACGGTGGCCGCGGCGGTCGCCCTGGACCGCCAGCACGCCCGCGCGGCGACCCTCACGCTGGTCGTGCCACGGCCCCGTCATCCGGTACGCCGCGTGGCGTGGAGGGCGGCCCGCATCGTCCGGCCCACCGGGGCGGTCTGTGCCGTCGAGCCCGCCGGGTCTGGCGGGGTTCGGTTGGGCTCGATCCGGCTCGGGGAGTTGGCCACGGCCGGCCAGGCGGCGCGCCGCTGAGACAGCGGTCACCCCCGGCGAACGCTCGGCGGGACCGACCACCACGAAGATCATCGCTACGCTGCGTTCATGGACATCGAGGAGCGGCTACGGCGGACCCGCCGGTGGCTGTGGATCGTGCTGATCGGGCTCTTCCTGAGCGGTGCCACCGCGTTTCCGCTGGAGATCGAAGTGCGCTGGCTGCTGCGCGTGCTGGATCCCCTCGCCGGCCAACTGCCCGCCCTGGTCGAGTGGATCGAGCGGGTTCACACCGGGCTGGTGACCGCCGGCGCGGACTATCCGTTCCTGCTGTACGGCACCGACTGGCTGGCCTTCGCCCATCTGGTGCTGGCGGTGGCGTTCTGGGGGCCGCTGCGCGACCCGGTACGCAACGTCTGGGTGGTGCAGGTCGGCATGATCGCCTGCGCGGGCATCGTCCCACTGGCGTTGATCTGTGGCCCGATCCGGGACATCCCCTGGTTCTGGACTCTCATCGACCTCTCCTTCGCGGTCGGGGCGTTCCCACCGCTCTGGTTCGCCTACCGGCACATCCGCGCCATCGAGGCGAGCACGGCTGCGGCGACAGGTGTCCCAGCGATGTCCTGAGCGGGCCTCCCTCGGCCCTCGGCTCCCAGCTCCCAGCTCCCAGCTCCCAGCTCCCAGCTCCCGGCCCCCGGCCCCCGGCCCCCGGCCGGGTGGGCGGGGGTGACAACCCCCTGACGGTGCCTGTAGAGCTGCCCCAGATATGGGCCGCCGTCATCGCCCCATTTCTGGGGCAGCTCTACAGGCAAGCACCGAAGTGGTCGGTCGTCGGTCCGCGCCCCGGGAGAACAGCGGGATGCCGGGGAGACGGGGCGCCGGCGACCCGGAAGGGCCCGCCGCAGGGGTGGCGGGCCCTTCCGTTCACACCGGATGCCTAGTGCGACAGCAGTTGGTGCGCCTCGCGGATCTTGGCCCAGGACCTGGGCTCGGTCGGCGGGGCGGCCTTACGCGCGGCGGCGGCCACGTCGGGTCGGCCGGCGGTGAACAACCAGGTGGTGAACAGGTCGTCCAGGTCCAGCCCGGAGATCCGTTCGGCCAGTGCCTGGAACTGCGCGATGGTGCCGTTGCCATACCGGTGCTCGGCCGTCCAGGCCGGAAGGATCTCGAAGAACGCGTCGTCGCCGACGGCCAGCCGCAACTGGTGCAGGGTCATCGCGCCCCGGTCGTAGACGGCGTCGTCGAAGACCCGGTTGGCACCCGGGTCGCCGGGCAGCACCTGCCAGAACTCGTCGTCGGCCGGGTAGGTGGCATAGGCGAAGTCGAACACCTCCTGCGCGGTGCCCTCGCCCTGCTCCTCCGACCAGAGCCACTCGGCGTACGAGGCGAAGCCCTCGTTCAACCAGATGTTGCTCCACTCGGCCACCGAAACCGAGTCGCCGAACCACTGGTGGGCGTTCTCGTGCGCCACCACGTACGTGTTGGCGCCGCGTCGCCAGAAGCCCGGCCCGTACACCGGTCGGGTCTGCGTCTCCAGTGCGAAGCCGATGCCGTCGATCGGACCGGCGACGCCACCCTGCGCCTCGAACGGGTACGGGCCGAAGATCCCGCTCTCCCAGTCGACGATCTCGGCGGTCCGCTCGACGCTGGCCCGCGCGGCCGGCCCGAGCTCGCCCAACGAGGTGCTGTACGCGTTGATCACCGGCTGGCCGCTCGGGGTGTTGTCGGTGACGATGTCGTACTGGCCGATGGCCATGAACGCCAGGTAGGGGGCGGTGGGGGAGGTGGTCCGCCAGATCCACCGGGTGCGGTTGCCAGCCTCGGCCAGCGGCGGGCGCGGCTGCACACCGTTGCTGATCACCTCGACGCCGGTGGGCACCGACACCGAGATGTCGAAGGTGGCCTTGTCCAGGGGGTGATCATTGCTCGGGAACCACCACCATGCCGACTCGGGTTCGTTGACGGCGAGTGCGCCGTCGTCGGTACGCGTCCAGCCGGTGTAGCCGCCGACCAGGGTCTCCGACGGGATGCCGGCGTAGCGCACCACGATGGTGAGCTGCTGGCCCCTGGTCACCGTGCGGGCCGGGGTGACCACCAACTCGTGCGCACCCGCGGTGCTGGTGCTCGCCGCCCAACCGTTGACCCGCACCGACTCGACGTCGAGCAGGAAGTCCAGGTTGAACGCGGAGAGGTCCTCGGTGGCGGTGGCGAGGATGGTGGTGGTGCCGCTGAGCTGGTCGGTCGCCGGGTCGTAGCGCAGCCGGACGTCGTAGTGCTCGACGTCGTAGCCGCCGTTGCCGTAGTCGGGAAAGTAGCTGTCGCCCAGGCCAGGCGCGCCGGGTTGCGGCGCCACGGTGACGACGGGACGGCCCCAACCGGTCGGGGCGGCCTGGCCAGGGGTGCCGGCGAGCATGGTGCCGGCGGTGGTGAGGGTCAGGGCGGCGGTGGCCGCCGTGAGAACTCGTCGCACGGGGTGGACTCCCTCCATCGGGTGTTCGCCACGCCAACCTAATCGACATTCGTGAGCGTCGCCGGCCCGCCACGCCCTACCTCGCCGGGCACGGCGTCGTCGTCCCTGGTGTCTCTTGCGCCGCAAGGTCACACTGTGTGGATCGGAGGTGACGCGTGCCGCAGTCGGAGGTGCCCAGGCGAGAGTTGATCGGCCAGCGACAGGCGGCCGGAGGCCGGGACCGGCTGCCGGCCGGCGGGTTGGAGTTCTTGGCGCTGCTGGCGCGGCTGCTGCGGCGACCCCGCCGCGGCGACCGGAGACTGCCGCTGCTCTGGCTGGTCCGCTCCGACACCCCGGATCTGATGGTGCCGCTGCGTCGTTTCCTCAGCCAGGGCCCCCGGCGTCGGGTGCCGCACGCCGTGCTGGACGCCGACGCGCCGCCGGGTGCCGGCGACGTGCCGGCGCTGCTGCGCGAGCTGCACCGGCAGCTCTCCCTGGAGGCGTTCGGTGCCGCGCGGCTGCGCTTCCGGCACTACCCGCTCGCCGACTGGCTGATGCACCAGAGCCTCAGCTTCGGCATCGACGCCGACGACAGCCGCGCGGCCCTGGTCCGCCGGCTGCGGGACCGCCGGGGCCCGCGTACGCCCGAGGCGCTGCCCTCCGGTGGGGACGCCGTCAGCATCGTCTCGCAGGTGCTGCTCTGGCTGGTCCGCCGCGCCGTGCCCGGCGTGGTGTTCCGGGCCGCCGTCTCCGGCCGGGTGCCGGTGCTCGGGCGGCACTACAACTGGTTCATGCGCCAGCAGTATCTGGCGCCCCGGCAGTCGGTCACCTTCCTCGGCTTCGCCGAGCGCCTCACCGCCGGGTGGCGCGACGGCGAGCAACCCGACCAGGTCAACAAGCTGCTGCTGCACGCGTTCCTGGAGGACCTGCGGCAGGCGTACCGGCGTCGGCCGTGGCGCCCGTCGGACTGGCGGCGCACCGCGTACCCGGCTCTGCTGCTCGATCACGTCGCACCCGGCAACGTCGGCGGGGAACTGGTCCGCCTGATCGGCGACGTCCGCACCGAGACGGGCCGTAACGATCCGCTGCTCATCGTCGCGTCCGGTGGGCAACCCCCGCCGGAGCTGCCTGAACCGCACCCGTTGACCGAGGCCGACGAGGCGTACGACGAGTGGGCCGAGGCGCTGCCGGAGATGCGGCGGCTGCGCCGCCGGGCGGCCTGGCTCGTGGCGCTGCGGCCCGACGACACCGACACCGGGCCACCGTCGCGGGGTGGCATCCGGCCGTTCTCCGCACCTGACCCGCCCTGGTGGTCGCGGCGTTTCCTGCCGGCGGCGCTCTGCCTGGTGCTGCTGGTCGTGGCTGGCGCGTGGGTGGGCAGTCGGTGGGGGCCGGGCTGCCACCCCTCGCTCGGCGGCGGCACGGTCTCGGTCGAGGTGGTCGCCAGCGGCGAATGTGTCGGCTACAGCGACAGCGCGGCGCAGGTGTTCAACAACGACCCCGGCCAGGACGGGCTGCGGACCATCCAACAGCGCATCTTCGCGCAGAACCGGGCCGCCGAGGAGGTGTGGCAGCGCAGCGACCGGCGTCGCCCCTTCCTCACCCTGGTCTACCTGGGCACCCTGACCGGCAACCGGACCCGCGCCGACGAGGAGTCGTACGTCTCCGAGCGGGAAGAGCTCGAAGGCATGGCCACCGCCCAGTACGCGTTGCTGAAGGAGTCGGCTGGCGCTGACGGTGCCGCGCTGCTGCGGATCGTGGTGGCCAACGGCGGCCGGCAGATGAGCTACGCCGACCGCGCTGTGGCGATGCTGGCCGAGCTGGCCCGGGACGACCCCACGGTGCTCGGTGTGGTCGGGCTGGTGGAAAGCCGGACCAGCACCGCCCGAGCGCTGCGCGAGTTGAACCGGGTCGGGTTGCCGGTGTTGGCGCCCACGCTCTCCGCCGACCGGATGGACGCCAACTCCCGCCTCTACCTGCAGATCTCCGCGCCCAATGCGGATCAGGTGGAGATGGTCGACGCGTACGCCCAGCAGGTGTTGAAGGTCGGCGAGGCGCACGTCTTCTACACGACGCTGGAGGGCAGCTCGCTCACCGAGGACCTCTACGTGAACACCCTCGTCGAAGGGCTCCGACAGCGGTTCGGTGCCCGGATCACCCGCCTCGACGAGTGGCGCACCGGTCAGCGCCTGACCGGCGAGTGCGGCTACCCCGGTCTGCTCTTCTACGCGGGTCGGTGGACGGAGTTCGACGGTTTCCTGCGGGCGTTGCGCGAATGCGGTGCCAACCCGCCCCGGCATCTGGTCGCCGACGACTCGGCGAACCGCTACATGGCCAATCCTGGGCTGCGCGCCGCCGCGCCGGGCAACCTGCCGGTCACGTACGTCTCCAAGGCCGCCCTGGCCACCTGTGCCGCGCTGCGGACCGCCCAGGACCGGCGCGACGACGCCCGGGCCAGCTTCCTGTCCTGGATCCAGGCCGACGACCTGCTCGACCCGCCGCGCTGCCGGCCGGACACCGATTATCAGGTCGGCGAGCGGGTCAGCCTCGCCTACGACGCGGCGATGATGCTGGTCCGCGCGGTGGAGAGCCTCGCCGCCCGGCTGCATCACGCCGATCCGCGTCAACGGTGGGAGCCGACCTCGGTCAACCCCGTCGGTGTGCATGCGGAGGTGCTCCGGCAGAACACCGGCGAGGGTTACCGGGGGGTCGCCGGGCTGATCCGGTTCACCCCCGACTCGGGGGAGCCGATCGACAAGCGGCTGGCTCTGATGCGGGTGGAGCAGGTGCCCGACGTGGCGACGGCACCGGTGGAGGTGTTCCGCTGTGGCATGGCCGACGCGTCCAGCTCGGCGGCCTGCGGTCCGGCATGACAAGGTCCCGCCTGAGAGGCCCGGCGTGACACGTCCTCGCAGGACTGTCCGGGTGCCACCGGTGTCCGTTAGGGTTCCTGGGACCAGGCGGCCGTTGGCGTTGGGGGCAGAGGTTGAGCAGGCTCGCGTCGGCGTACGGGCAGGCGGTCAACTCCCATCGGGCGGCTCGGGCGCACCTGGACTCCGCGCGGAGCGCGCTCGGCACGGCACCGGTTGCCGTCGCGCCGGCCGGCGCTGAGGAGCTGATTGCCCGCCTGGCCCGCCTCGGCGGCGCCCTGGCCACGCCCGCCCCGGGCGCCACGCCGCTGACCGACGAGCCGGCCGCGGTTCGGATCGGCGAGGCGTCCACCTCGGACGGTGGCTTCCCGGTGCTGGTTCCGCTCGGCGGCGGCCACCACCTGGCCCTGAACACCGACGTCCGGGACCCGCAGGTCGCCGGGCTGTTGCGGGCACTGGTGCTGCGGCTGGTTGCCACCGCACCGCCCGGGCAGGTTCGGGTCGCCGGCATCGACACCGCCTCGGTGGGCGCCACCTTCGGCCCGTTGCGCCCACTGCTCGACGCTGGGGTGCTCGACCCGCCGGCCACGGGCGAGGCCGAGGTGGCCGCGCTGCTGGACAGCGCCGAGCAGCACGCCCGCGCCGCGCAGCACGCCCAGCCGTCCGCCCGGCACCTGCTGGTGGTGGTCGCTACCGCCGCGCCACCGCCGCGCGAGCTGGCCCGGCTCGCCGCGCTCACCCACGCCGGCCCGGCCGCCGCCGTCTGCGTGTTGCTCGCCGGTCATCCGTCCCGGCTGCCCGGCGAGACCGCGACGCCGCTGGGCGGCACCACCGCGGTTCGGCTCAACCAGGGGTACGCGCACGTCGGCGACCCACCTGGCACCCCGTTCAGCGCCGATGGCACCGGCCTCGCCGCACCCGTCCGGCTCGACGGTGACCCGCCGCCCGCATCGGTGCGCGCGCTCGCCGAACACCTGGGCGCCGCCGCCCGCCGCGCCGACGCGCTGCCCTTCACCGACCTGCTGCCCGAGCGGCTCTGGGTCGAGTCCGCCGGCAACGGCCTGCGGACGGTGATCGGTCGGGCCGGCGGCACCCCGCTGACCGGCGCCTTCGACACTGCGCTGACGCTCGCCTTCGACGACGCCACTCCGCACTGGTTGGTCGGTGGGCGCACCGGCGCCGGTAAGACCGTCTTCCTCCTCGACGTCCTCTACGGGCTGGCCGCTCGCTACTCCCCGGCCGAGTTGCAGCTCTACCTGCTCGACTTCAAGGAGGGCGTGAGCTTCACCGAGTTCGTGCCCACCGGGCGGGACCCGTCCTGGTTGCCGCACGCCCGTGCCGTCGGCATCGAGTCCGACCGTGAGTACGGCCTCGCTGTGCTGCGCGAGCTACGCCGGGAGGCGCAACGCCGGGCCACCGCGCTGAAGCGGCACGGCGTCACCAAGCTCGCGGACCTGCCTCGCGACAATCCGTTGCCGCGCATCGTGGCGGTCATCGACGAGTTCCAGGTGCTGCTCGCCGGCAACGACGCGTTGGCCCGCGAGTCCGTGGACCTGTTGGAGGAGTTGGCCCGCAAGGGCCGCTCGTACGGCATCCACCTGGTGTTGGCCAGCCAGAGCATGACCGGCATCGAGGCCCTCTACGGGCGGGCCGAGGCGATCTTCGGGCAGTTCGCGCTACGGGTCGCGCTGCCCGGCGGTGGCGGGGTGCTCGACCAGCTCAACGACGCCGCCGCGGCCCTGCCGATCGGCTCCGCCGTGGTCAACACCGCCGCCGGTGCGGTCGGCGCCGACACCGTGCTGCGCTTCCCCGACGCGCACGCGGCGGCGGCGGACCTTGCCGCACTGCGTCATCAGCTGTGGCAGGCCCGCCCGCCGGGCTCGCGGGCACCGGCGGTCTTCAAGGGGTACGAGGCAGCGAGGGTCGAGGACGACCCCACCTTCGCCGGGCTGCGCCCCGGTGGCCGACGCCCGATGGCCCTGGTCGGCCGGACGGTCGACGTGCACGGCACCACCGCGTTGTTCCTGATGGACACCACCCCCGGCCGGCACCTCGCCGTGGTGGGCACCGCGCCGACCGGCGCGGACGTGCTGCGCGCCGCGACGCTGAGCCTCGCCCGCCAGCACACCCCTGGTGATGCCCGGTTCCAGTTGGCCTCCCTGGTCACCGCCGCCGACCCCGTCGCCGACGACACCGAAGCCGTCCTGCGGGCCGCTGGCCACCCGGTGCAGCGCCTCGACGCGGCGGGGCTGCGCGAGCGCATCGCCGCGCTGGCCGCCGAGCCCACCGGCCGCGAATACCTGGTGGTGTTCGGTATGGACGCCGCCGCGCCGGTCCTCGGGGCCACCGACCCGGGCACGTTCCGCTCGGGCCTGGACGACCTGCGCACACTCCTGCGCCAGGGCCCCGGGCAGGGGGTGCACGTGCTCGGTTGGTGGCGTGGGCTGCGGCGGCTCGCCGATGACCTCGGCGGCACACAGAACCGCGACGACGTCGCCTGCCTGGTGGCGCTCAACGTGCCCGGGCCCGAACTGGCCCTGCACCTCGGGGTGCACGACCTGGCCTACACACCCCGCGCCGACCGGGCGCTGCTGGTCGACCGGCACGACCAGCGCACACGGCTGATCGTCCCGTTCATCGGCGACGGGCACGAGCCGGACTTGGAGCGGTGACAGTGTCCTTCGAGGAGTACGCGGCGCTGGCCCGACAGCTCGCCGAGCAGCACCGCGCCGGCGAGCAGCACGCCGCCGCCGAGTCTGAGCGCCGTCGTGACCTGCACGCCGCCGCCGACTACCTGCAGCAGAGGCTGACCGCCCAGGGGCAGCGCCTCGATCAGCTCGGCCGAGCGATCGGCCTCGACAAGCCGGCCTCCGCCCCCGCTGCTGCCGCGGAGCCCCGTTTCACCGCACCCGGATCGGGGGTCGGGGGACCCGCCGGCGTAGCCGGCGTGCCAGGGCGGGCGGGGGTCGGGGCGTACCCCCAATTGCCGGCGGGGGAGGCGCGGCTGGCGCTGCCGACGGCGGTGAGCCCGGCGGGCGCGGTGCCGGCGCAGCGCGCGGCGGCGGTCGACCCGGCGGTGGAGCTGGAGCTGGCCCGGCGGATGGCCGACGAGGCCGACCGGCACGGGCAGCACGCGGAGTTGTTGGCCCAGCGGCCGGTGCTCCTGCCGACGTGGTCACCGCTGGCTCGGGCGGTGGCCATCTACGCCGGCTGTGCGGCGGCGGCCGGGGTGGTCATGCTGGCTCTGGTGCTCGCCTCCGGGGTCGGTCTGGTCGACGGGTTCACGCTTGGCGCGTGGATCTGTGCGGGGCTGCCGGCGGTGGCGTTCTTCGGGGGGTACCTGGTGTTGGGTCGGTGGGGGCGGCCGGCCATGGTTGAGGGGGCCCCGCCGCGTTATCTGCCGCTCGGCTTCCTGATCTGTTTCCTGCTGGTGCCGATGGCCTACTGCGCCTACCTCTTGCTGATCCGCGGCCTACGCGGCTGACAGGCGGATTTGTTCAATTTCTCCACTGTGTCCTTTCTCGCAACGCTGTGTTCGATCTTGTGCCGTAGTCTCGCGCCCCGAGCGCTATCGGTGCGCAATGCGTCGTTGAGCGGCGGAGATTCTGGGGCCGTCACGCCTCAACGCCTCGCAACGGCAGGTCGAAAGGTTGGTCAGGGAATTGCTTGGACAGTCATCCACACACGTTGAGTCGCAAGCGGCAGGGGGCGGGGCGGCCGCTGGGCCGGTAGCAGCCGATGCCGCAGCGGGGACGGCGACGCCCCACCCCGGTCAGGAGTCAGAGCTGACGGTCATCGGGGCGTCGCAGCAGGCCGGCCCCGGCGCGGTAGTGGCGGGTTTCGCTCTGATTGCCGGCGGCGCTGCCGCTGGCTGGATGATCTGGCGTAGCGGCGCCTCGGCGGCGAAGATCCAGCCCGCGGACACCACCGCGGTCTTCCTCACCCTTCTGGTCTTCGCCGCAGCGGTCGAGCGGATCCTGGAACCGTTCTCGCGATGGCTGCCCGGGCGCGCCGCCGAGGCCGCGTTGACGCGGACGGTGGCCGACATGAACGGGCGGCCCGACGGCCCGACGGAGGCCGACCGCGAGGCGGTCGCCGTGGCCACGGCGGCTGTGGCGCGGGCGAAGGCGAACCGCACGATCGTCGCGTGGGGGCTCGCGAGCGGGCTGGCCACCGTGGCGTCCAGCGCCGGCGGGTTCTACGTCCTGCACGCGGTAGCGGGTGCCGAGTGGAACGGTGTGGCGATCTGGATCGACGCCATCGTGACCGGTGTGATGGTCGGCAGCGGCACCAAGCCACTGCACGATCTGATCCACCGGGTGCAGAACGGGCCACCGTCGGCGTAGAGCGCCGCCCCGGAGTCCTGACGCAGATCGTGGAAGGGAACGACCCCTCCTGGGCCGTTCCCTTCCACGATCTACTGCTCTTGAGCCCGCCCCGCTGGGCGGGATGGGCTAGGACCGCACAGTGATCGGCAGGGTCTTGAGCGGCTCCTTGCCGTTGCTCAACACCAGCACACCGACGTAGAGACGGCCCGGGGTGAGCCCGGACCAGTTCAGCGTCACGTCCGCCGTCGCCCCGGGCAGCACGGTGCGTCGCTTGGGATCGATGGTCACCCTGCCCTCCGAGGTGCCGGGCACCCCGGGCAGCAGGGTGGTGATGGTGTACGTGTTCGCCCCCGCACCGGGCGCCGTGTTGAGGGTGTACAGCTGCTCGATGACCAGGGTGTAGTCACCGGCGCCGGGCAGCACCACGCGGGCACCGTCCTTGGCGCCGTACTTGAGGTCCACGACCTTTCCGGTGCTGTCGTAGACGTCGATCAAGTACTCCGCGCACGGCGGGAGCGGGTTGGCGCTCCAGTCGATGTCATCGCAGTGCGCACCATGCCCGGTCACCAGGATCTGCGGGTTGACCGCGCCGGCCGGTACGTGCACCGTGCCCCGGTAGATCGATGCCGGCAGTGGCACCGGCAGATTGTCCGGCGAACGCGAGTCCCAGAGCGGCACGTCACCGGAGAGCGTGGTGTCGGTGCTGGTGCCCGAGGTCAGGCCGGTGGAAACCGCGGTCAGGTTGCCCCGGAAGCCGACCTGCGTGGTCATCGCGAAGGCGCCGGAGGTGCCGGTGCCGGTGATCTCGTCCGGCGCGACCAACCCGGTGTTGCGGACGATCAGCGGGATCGTGACGTGGTGCTGAGACTTGTCGCGCCAGGTCAACGAGCCGTCAGTCCAGGTGTCGAAGGCGCCGGACTTGTTGGTGATCTGCACCTGGAACGTCGCGGTCCGGCCCGGCAGCACGTGCAGCTTCGCCGGAGTGACCTTGACGGAGTAACCGTGGGGTGCCCGCACCTTGGCGGTGTAGTCGCCGGCCTTGCTGCTGACGTTGGTCACGGTACGGGTCACGGTCTGCGTACCGACCATGTTGCCCATCGAGATCGACGGGTAGTTGAGCTGGTTGGTCGCGATCGCACCGATCGTGTCGCAGTCGTCAGCCGGTACCGCGTTGCCCTTCTCGGCCAACCCGCACAGGTACTTCCGCCAGTCCTGCTCGGTGGAGTCGTAGACCAGACCCGGGTCGAACGCGTCGCCCGGTCGGACCTCGCCGGCGCCGTAGTTCAACGGCGTGGCGTCGCTGTCACCCAGCTTGATCGGGTTGCCCTTGTTCGTGGTGTCCACGGCTGTCGTCATGAGTGCCGACCGGATAGCCGACGGTGACCAGGCCGGGTGCTGGGCCCGCAGCAGGGCGGCGATGCCAGCGATGTGCGGGGATGCCATCGACGTACCCGATTCGAGGGCGAAATTCTGCCCGGCGATCGCCGGGGAGAACGCCGCCGCAACCGCGACGCCGGGCGCGCTGATGTCCGGCTTGAGCAGGTCGCTGCCGTTGAAGTTCGATGGTCCGGCCGAGGAGAAACCGGCGACCTGGGGTGCTTCGACCGAGGTCAGGCCGCCGGCCGAGATCGTCGCCGTGGCCTTGCCCGAGGCGATGTACGCGAGGATCGGAGCGGCGTCGGTGTCCAGGATGTGCACCGTGGGCACCGAGTGCGTGTCAGCGTCCTGGGAGTTCACTCCGTCGTTGTAGAGCACCATGCCGACGCCGCCGGCCTTGGCCACGGCGGCGCTCTTCGCGACCCGGTCGGTGACCCCGCGCAGACACAACACGATCGCACCGGTGACCTTGGCCGGGTCGAGTTCGCCGTCCACGCAGAGTTCGGCACCCTGGGTGTTGTCGGGGTTCAGCGCGCTGGCCTTGCCGGATACCAGCGGCGCCGGCCCGGCGGTGGCCGAACCGATGCCCACGCCGGTGATGGTCTTGCCGTTGCCGAGGGTGAGCTTCCGGCTGAACTGCTGGTCGATGGTGCTGGCGGCCACCGTGGTCACCCAGGGGGTGGAGTTGTCGATGGTGGCTGCCTCGGGGCCGGCGTTTCCGCCGGCCGCGGCCACGAAGACGCCAGCCGCGGCGGCGTTGAAGAACGCCTGCTCGACCGCGCTGAAGTTCTCCAGGTCGTCGCCGACCGAGTAGTTGATGACATCGACGCCGTCGGCTACCGCGTCGTCGATGGCGTGCACGATGTCGGTCGAGCTGCCGGTCGCCGTGCCCAAGCCGGTGTCGTAGAGCGCCTTGTAGATCGCCAACCGGGCGGCCGGCGCCACGCCGGAGATCTCGCCGACGGACTGGCCGGCGACAGTAGCCGGCACGCCGTGGTTGCCCGCCGCGGTGCTCGCGGTGTGGGTGCCATGTCCATTGCGGTCACGCGGCGAGGAGTACTCGTCCGGGAAGGCGTCGGCGAGGCTGCCGTACCAACGCGCACCGATCACCTTGTTGTTGCAGGTGACCGGGGCCTCGGTGCCGACGTCACAGGTGCCCTTCCACTTCGCGTCGATGACCGCCTGGTCCGGGCGCGGGGTGGGCAGCGCGGCGAAGCTGGCGCTCTCCGGCCAGAATCCGCTGTCGATGACGCCGATGATGACACCCTCGCCGGCGTGGTCGACATTGCCGAACTGCTGCTGCCACGTGCCGTCGCGACCGGTCAGGCCGAGATAGCTCAACGTCGGCACGGCGCTGGTGTGCACCTTGGTGTCCTCGTACACGGCTCGCACGCCGCGGGTGGCGCGCAGCCGGGCCACCTGGGTACGGGTCAGATCCGCCGCGAAGCCGTTGAAGGCCGTGTCGAAGGCGACCTTGACCTGGTCGGCGGGCAGCCCCACGCCGGTCAGCACGGTGCCGCGCTTCTGGCGCAGGTGCTCCTGGTAGGCCTTGGCACCGCTGGAGCTCCGGTTGAGCTTGCCGCCAACGGCCGCCTTGGTCGCGGCCAGACCAGGTACGCCGCCAGCGTAGGTGGCCAACGGCTGCTCATCGAGTTGGACGAGGTAGCGGGCTATCGGTCCGCTGCTGGTCGGGGCAGGCGCTGCGGTGGCTGCCGCCGGTGTGCCGGCCAGGCCCGCCGCGATCAGGGCGGTGGTGGCCAGGATGCTGACCGATCCGCGCCTGACTCGCCCGGGTAGAGATTTCTTTGCTTGTGGCACGTAGTTGCCCTCCACTTTCGACGCCGCCGCCACGACTGACTACTGGCGACGGTCGCCGAAATTTAAGATCAACAACGGCTGCCTGGAAAGACCCCGTTACCGGAATGCCACGTTGGAGATCGACTTCTGGCTGTTATGTCCGCGTATCGTCCACGCATGCCCCGGCGGCCGCGAGGATCTCGTCGCGCTCGCTGTCGGTGAGACCTTCGTCCTCAAGCAGGGCGAGCAGCAACACCGTCCGGGCGACGATCGCCGCCGCGCTGTCGGGCACCGGTGGACGCTCACCAAGCGCCGCCCAGATCAGCGCCTCGGCCAGCACCGGGTCGACGTCGTGCCCGGTGGGGTCGTAGCGTTCCCGGGCGGACGCCACGAACCGGATCACCGGCGCCCGATCCTGCCCGGCGACGAACCGCCGCCGCACCGCCACCAGCAATGCGCCGGCGAGCAGGTCCGCGTACCGCCGCCAGTCCGCCTCGGCAAACCGGCGCAGCCGCCGTTCGTGGCCGCGCAGCCGCCCGGCCAGCAGACCGCGCAGCGCCGCGTGCGGGTCGGTCACCATCGTCGTCCCCTGAGCATCGTGAGTCGTCTCCTTCGTCGGCGTTGCCTGGTCACCAGCGCGCTCGCCTCGTGGCAGCCGCGCGCGATCTCGTCAGTGCTTCTGCTGTCGGCGTCCTCGTGGCTGGCGCTGCTGGGCCGGTCTGGCGCAGGCGGTGCTGCCGGTTCGCCGGTCAGGGCCGCTTCGCCGGGCGGTGCCGCGGGTTTGCCGGGCGGTGCCGCCGGTTCGCCGGGCGGTGCCGCGGGTTTGCCCGTCAGGGCCGCCACCGAACGGTCGATGCGGCAGCCGCCGACCGCGAGTCGGGCGCCGACCAGGTCCAACCTGGTGATGGCCGCGGCGAAGTGCCGGGCCGCGACCGCGTCCGCCACGATTCGGGTACGCCGTAGCCGGTCCTCGGTCGCACCCAACCGCCAGCGGACACGGGCGGCCAGCGCGGCGGCCCGATCCGCGTCGACCCGAGCCGCTCGCAGGCCGGCGAGCAGGTCCCCGGCCGAGCCCGTCGGCGAATGCCGATCGGCGGCCAGCCCGGCGTAGACGAGGATCAGCGCCCGCCAGCACTCCGTGACCGCGTCCTGCCAGGGCAGCCGCCGGCCGGGCGGCCCCGCCCCATGCAGGTGCGCGCCGGCCCGATCGGCGGCGGCGAGCGTCGTCAGCCAGGCGTCGCGCAGGTCGTCCACGGTGTCGTGGCTCATTCGCCCGCCTCGGCGGTGGCTTTGACCAAGCGGGCGAAGAGCACGTCCGTGCAGGGGTAGTCCGCGCCGCAGCCGCAGACCCAGCGGCGTACGACACGGGGAGGGTGGGCGAAGAGCATGTCGTCGGCATCCTCGACGTCCTGATCGGAAACGAGTTGCTCGGGTCGGCCTGGTGTCTTTCGGGCGGCGGGTTCGGGGTCGTCGGGCTGATCGTCGGGTCGATTGGGCATCGGGACTCCCGGTGGGTTGGTCTCCTTGCTGGTCACGGCTTGTGGGCGGGGGCTTTGTAGGCCGGGGCTTTGGGCCGGGGCGGCGTGCGGGCGCGTCCCGGCACGCCCGATCGGACGGGGGGACCGACCGACCGGGCGCTTCCTGCGCGGTGGGAACGAACCAGCTCCGGGTTGCAGACCTGGGAGCCAGCCACCGGGAAGCTTATATAACAGGTCATGTACGCGCAAGTACTGCCTGCACATTGCTTGCTATATAAAGTTGCTCGTGATCAAATGGCAGGGCAGACCTGGGAGACACCTATGCCCGCCAAGGCCAAGTGGGCGCTGATCGCCGATGGCATCCGCGCTCGGATCAAGTCCGGCGAACTCGCGCCGGGCGACAAGCTGCCCTCGACCTCCGAGCTGTGCCGTCAGCATGACGTCTCGGCCATCGTTGTTCGTCAGGCCATCAACGCGCTCAAGATCGAAGGCCTGGTCGAGGGTGTCGGCGGTGTCGGCGTGTTTGTCGCTGAGCGCTAGGGCTTAACGACCCCGATCTCGGGGTGCTGCGTCCAATCTTGGACAGTTTTCGTTAGTTCGCAACGGCAAGTGTCCAAGATCTGGTTTCCCCGTCCAAAGAGGCCCGTGGACAAGTGCCGTCAATGTCGCTAGTCAGGCATTCGCTGCCCGCAGGGTGACGGGTGAGCAAGCGGGTGGTCGCGCTCGGTGCACGGATCTCGTACGCTCCCATGTGGTCTCCGCCAGTGCGGTGGTGGAGGCGATGGTCGACCAGGGGGAGGGTGCGCGTGAGCGCAGCACAGATCATCGCGCGGTTGGCGGCGGCGTCGCAGAAGCTCGACGAGGCGAAGGCCAAGACCGCAGCGGCAGCCCAGGACGCAGCCGAGGCACGGGCGCTCGTCGCCGGGGCTCTCGAGGGCGTGGCTGCTGGTGCGCTGGTTGGCATGATCGACGCCTATCGTCAGGCCCTCGCTCAGGCGTCCCAGGGTGGCGACCCGGCCAAGCAGCACGTCCAGGAGACGATCGCCAAGGTCCGAGCGCTGGGAAACTGACCACGGGTGGTGGTAGCACAACCAACCATCCACCCGTGCGACCTGCGGTTCCACCGCCGGAGCCGGCGGTCGATTCCACTCAGGATCGCCGATATGGGGGTGTCCGCCCGCTCGGACACCGCCACATCGGCGATATTGAGTGGATCAAGCGAGTGGTGCGGCGTGCCCGGGGCGGGGGGTCAGCACCTGGGGGCCGGCCTCGGTGATCGCGACGGTGTGCTCGGAGTGGGCCGTGCGGGAGCCGTCGGCGGATCGGATCGTCCACCCGTCCTTGTCAAACTTGATCTTGTCAGTGTTACGGCAGAACCACGGCTCGATCGCGATCGTCAGGCCGGGATCGAGCTTCAGGCCCCGGCCGGAGCGGCCGTCGTTGGCCACGTGCGGGGCCTCGTGCATGGTGCGGCCGATGCCGTGTCCGCCGAACTCGTTGTTGACCCGGTAGCCGTAGCGGCGGGCGACCTCGCCGATGGCGGCGGAGATGTCGCCGAGGTGATTGCCCGGCAGTGCGGCGTCGATCCCGGCTTCCAGTGCGACCTCGGTGGCCTCGATCAGCTTCAGGTCTTCCGCGTCGGGAGTGCCGACGATGACCGACAGCGCGGAGTCGGCGACCCAGCCGTCGATCCCGACCGCCATGTCGATGCTCAGCAGGTCGCCGTCGCGCAGCGAATAACTGTGCGGCAGGCCGTGCAGCACGGCGTCGTTGACCGAGAGGCACAGGACGTTGCGGAACGGGCCGCGGCCGAACGACGGCGAGTAGTCCCAGTAGCAGGACTCGGCGCCACGTTCCTTGATCCGGCGGCGGGCGTGGTGCTCGATGTCCATCAGGTTGACCCCGACGGCGGCGACGGCACGCAGCTCCGCCAGCAGTTCGCCGACGAACTGGCCGGTCACGGCCATCTGTTGGATCTCCTTGGGGGACTTGAGCTCGATCACGATCCACCCCTCCCTCTCTGTTGCCGGTATAGTTATACCACGCTGGTCGGCGCGTCTGCCGCGATGGCATTGCTGGTCCGCAAGGGCGGATCTATCCTGCTCACATGGTTCGCCCACCGCTCACTCCCGCACAGATCGCGGCGGGGCAACGTCTCGGGGCGGCGCTTCGGGCCGCGCGAGGTGGCCGCAGCCCCGTCGAGGTTGCCTTGGCGGCCGGCATCTCGCCGGAGACGCTTCGCAAGATCGAGGTGGGGCGGCTCCCGGCACCCGCGTTCGGCACAGTGGTCTGCCTCAGTGAGGTCCTCGGCGTCGCGCTCAGCGACCTGGCCGAGGTGTGGCTCGCCGATGCGCGGGTGCGCGAAGCGTCCTGACCGGGACGATCAGCCGCGCGAGCGCGGGCAGGGACGATCAGCCGCGCGAGCGGCGGCCGCGACGTTCAGCCGCGCGAGCGCGGCAGGCAGCACTTCTTGTACTTGGCACCCGATCCGCACCAGCAGGTGTCGTTGCGGCCGGGCGGCCAGGCCCTGAGGTCGGGCCCGGTGAGCGAATCGGCGTACTCGTCCTGGGTTTCCTCGTCGGTGGGGTCGAGGTCCTCCCGCTCGGCGAAGGCCGCCAGCCCGGTAACGGATCCGACGACCACACCCAGGTCGGTGCTACCCACCCCGGACGCCTCGACGAGGGCGAGTTCGATCTGGGCGCGGTGCTCGTCCCAGCTGGCGGGGTAGCTGCCGCTCAGGGTGGGCCAGCGCATCATCAGCGCGTTGAACTCCGCCTGCGGCCAGAACAGCAGCGTCGCCGGGCCCTCGTCCAGCGCGTCGAGCGCGTGGTTGCTCGCGGCGCGCAGCCGGTCGGCGAGGTTGTCGTACTCGTCGTGCGGCAGGCCCATCTCCTCGCGGAGGTCGTGTCGCACCTGGGCCAGGCCGTAGATCATGGCGGCGGCCTCGTCCTGCGCGTCGTCGGACTCGTGCTGCTGGGTCCGGCTCCGTTCCAGGATCGCGTCCAGCGCGCCGGTCAGCCACTCCAGCGCCGTCTCGGTGTGGCCGGCCTCCACCAGGTCGTCGATCAGATACGTGGCGTCTGGGTCGGTCTCCAGCAGCGGGCGCAGGGCGGTCATCTCGGCCATGCCCTCGTCCGCACGGCCGAGGCGCAGCAACAGGCTGCCCCGCAGTGAGCGGGCGTACGCGATGTCGTCCGACTGTTCGGCGATGGCGCGGGTGGCCAGCGCGAGCGCGTCGGCCAGGTCGCCCGCCTGCTCAAGGATCTCGGCGGCGACGAGCAGGGCGTGTCCGATGTCGTCGGGGTCGGCGACCCGCCCCTCGTCGACGGCACCCACCAGCTCGGCGACCAACGCGGCCGGGTCCGGGCTGTCGGGGCCCAGCGCGCCGATCTCGTCGATGCGGTCGGCGGTCAGCAACTCGGACATGGGCGCATCCTGAAGGCGGGGAACGGACGGGGAGGCGGCCAGCGTACTCCCGAAAACGCCGGATACGCCGGAGCCCGGGGCGGCAAACCGCCCCCGGGCTCCGGCGTTTGGTCAGCGTGCCGACGGCATGGTGGCGAACTCGCCGGCTAGCTCCGACTCGACGATCGTCGCGGTGGACGGCCGGCGACCGGCCGACGCCCGCCGGGCGGACGGGACGGCCAGGGCCGCGAGCGCGGCGGCCAGTGCGATCGCCGTGAGGACGAGAAAGCCCGTCGTGAAGCCGGCCTCCCGGGGCAGGCCGTTGGCCTGTGGGTTCGCGGTGATCACGCCGCTGACCACGGCGGCGCCGATCGCCCCTCCGATGGTGCGGATGTTGGCGTTCATGCCGGTCGCCACGCCGGTCTGGCTGGCGGGCACGCTGGCGACGATCAGGTTGGCCATCGACGCGAAGGCCAGACCGATGCCGAGGCCGACCAGGCCACCGGCGACGGCGACCTCCCAACGGGTGTCATGCGCGGTGGCGAGCATCGCGGAGGCGGCCACGTTGAACGCGGCACCGGTGGCGAGCTGCGCTTTGGCGCTGAAGACGGCCTGGAGTCGGCCGGCGACGATGCCGGCGACGAACATCGCGCTGACCATCGGCAGCATGAGCAGGCCGGCCTGGCTGATGCTCGCGCCGAAGCCGTAGCCGGCGGCAGTCGGGGTCTGCAGGAACTGCGGGAGGAACGCGTACATGGAGAACATCGACGCGCCGTAGAGCAGGGCGACCAGGTTGGTGGTCCAGACGCCGGGCAGGCGCATCATCCGCATGTCGATCAGCGGGTTGGACGAGCGCACCTCGGCGACCAGCCAGCCGACCAGGAGCACCACGGCGAGCGCCAGCAGGCCGAGCACCCGCGGGGAGGTCCAGCCCCAGACCGCGCCCTGGCTGATCGGCAGCAGCAGCGCGACCAGCCAGCCGGAGAGCAGCAGGGTCGCGCGCCAGTCGATGCGACCGGGGGTACGGACTGGCGACTCGGGGACGAAGAGGTGGGCGGCGACGGCGGTCAGCCCGACCACGACCATCGGGATCCAGAACAGCCAGCGGTAGTCCAACGTGCTGACGATCGGGCCGGCCAGCACGATGCCGAGGCCACCGCCGACGGCGACGATCGCCGAGATGGCGGCGACGGCGGACGAGACCCGCGCGGGCGGGAACTCGTCGCGGATGATGCCGAACGACAGCGGGAAGACCGCCCCGCCGATGCCCTGCACGACCCGGGCGATGATGAGGACGCCGATGTTCGGCGCGATGGCGGCCAGCAGGCAGCCGAGGGCGAGCGCGGCGAGCGCGACGACCAGCATCCGCTCCTTGCCCATCATGTCGCCGACCCTTCCGAGGATCGGCGTGAAGATCGACGCGGAGAGCAGGTAGGCGGTCAGGACCCAGGTCACGGTGTTCTGGGAGGTGTGTAGGTCCTGCTGGATGGTCGGTAGCACCGGGGTGATCAGCGACTGCAACATCGCGTAGAACCCGGCACCGGCCGCGAGCACGGTGAAGGTGAGCCGACGCGAGCTGCGCCGGGAGGTCACTGCCACGAGAGAAAACTCCCTGATTACGTACGAAAGGAGGCTTGTCGCCCGCCGTCGGCGACGGGCTCTGGTGTCGGGTCCGGGCGATCGGGTGGCCAGGCGGCGATCGGGCGGGTCCCGAGGTAAGCTAACCGGAGGCAGGCCTCCGGGGATTCCGGAGGGGCGCCTCCACTAAGCTAGCGGAGGGCTGCCTCCGGATGCAACCACGATGAGGTGACGCACGTCATGACCAGCGCGGGGCAGGTGCCCGAGGTCTTCGCGCAGCGGCCCAAGAGGGCCGACGCGCGGCGCAACTACGACGCCCTGATCGCAGCGGCGCGCGACGCGTTCGCCGAGAACGGCGCGGCCGCCTCCCTGGAGGACGTGGCCCGCCGGGCCGGGGTGGGCATCGGCACGCTCTACCGCAACTTCCCCACGCGCCGTCACCTGTTCGAGGCCGTCTACGTCGAGGAGGTCCGGGCGCTGAGCCGCTCCGCCGAGGATCTGGCCGAGCTGCCCCCGTGGGATGCCCTCGTCGCCTGGCTGCACCGGTTCGTCGCGTACGTCGCCACCAAGCGGGCGCTCGCCGAGCAGTTGCTGCACGACTCGGAGATCTTCACGAGCTGCCGGACGGAGATCTACGCCGCCGGTGAGCCGCTGATGAGTCGCGCCCAGGCAGCCGGTGTGGTCCGCGACGACATCGGTTTCGACGACGTGGTGCGGTTGATCAGCGGGCTCACGATGGCCCAGTTCCCGTCGCCCGCGCAACGCGACCGGGTGCTCGGCGTGGCCCTGGACGGGCTGCGCGCCACCGTGCGCTGACCCGGCGTCAGCGGTCGACCAGCAGGAGCCACTCGTCGTCGAGGCGTTGCACGACCGTGCCCGCCGGCCAGCGGTGACCCAGATCGACGATCGCCCGGGCGTGTGAGTACGCCGACTTGGACTCCGACTACGTGTTCGTCAACCTCTGGGGTAAGCCCCACGGTCATCCGCTGACCTACCCCGCGGTCTATGACCTGGTCCGCAGGCTACGACGCCGGACCGCGACCGACTTCGGCCCGCACTGGTACCGGCACACCGCAGCCACTCGGATGCTGCGCGATGGTGTGCCCGTCGAGGTCGTCTCCAAACTGCTCGGACATGCTGACCTCACCACCACAACCAGCGTCTACGGGCACCTGACGGTGGAGGACGTGCGCGAGGCTCTGGATGAGGCGGGCTGGTTCACCGCACGGAAGGTGCGGCGGTGACCGCGCCGATCCCGATCTCCAGCGGCAGGACGGCTACACCTCGCCGGCACGCGCCTCGGCCACGAGCACAGGATCAGCATGCGCTAGATCTGATTCCCGGCGCCGCGGCCCGCCTCTCGGCCGATGACCCGGATCAGCGGCGTGGGGTGGCGGACCGCTCGTACCGGCGCACCAGCTCGGTCAGGGACCGGATCGGCTTGAGCACCCGCTCGGGGTCCTTCGCGCGGAACACCGGGCCGGACCCGATCACCGCACGCTCGTCCACCACCACATCGGTGAGCGGCTTGCGCCACCCGGAAGTGGTGGACGTAGCCCACCTGGCGAACTCCGGAGACGGCTCGGGCAGATGGACCAGCCAGGCCGTGAACGTCTTCCCGATCCAGGTGTAGTCGAAGATCACGAACCGCAACCCGTCGTGGGTGCCGCGCAGCACCGACCACGCCGCCGGGCTGCTCTCGAACCGGAGGTGATGCCGCAAGGTGTCCACCAGTTCCGCGTCCACCTCGGTGAACTGCCAGCCCTCCCGGCGGGCCAGCTCAAGCCGGTCGGTCACCGGGGCCGACGGGTCCGTCCCGCGGTCGCCGCGGATCAGGAACCCGCCGAGCAGGGCCATCAGGGCGCCCAGGCCGATCAGGGCGCCAGCCTCAGACTGGTTGACGGTGCGCTGCCCCTCGGCGTCTTCGACGCTGCGCTGTCCGTCGCGGTAGGTGATGCACGTGTCGCCCTCGCTCATCTTCGAGCCGCCGCAGGAGTTCGAGCCCGCCGCCAGGGACACCGCGCCGAGGATCAGTATCGCGATCCCCGTCAGCAGGATGAACCACGATCGACGGTCCGCTCGTCGCTTGGCCATGAGTTCCCCCGGGTGACGCCGCTCGATGTTCGAAAGCCGGGTCACGCTATCAAGGCGCCCGGCGTGGGCGTCATACACCCAGCAGTGCGGGCCCGGCCCGGACCCGGCGGCGTTCGGCCTGCCCACCACCGACGACGGGGCACGCGATTACGTGCTGCTCGCCCAGAACCTGGTCTCCCTGCTGTCTCTACGAGCCCCATTCGACGCCCTGCGCGCGGCCTCCACCCGCATCGTCGTCGCTGTCGAAGCCGAGTCGCGAAGACGAGCCGGCCCACCGTTGCGGACGGGCGGTCGCGGGCCGGCGGTCCGATGTGGAGCGTGGCCGAATTGCCGGTTCACCCTTTCGGTGACACAACGGGTTACCCGCGCGTAACAAGTCATTGACGCTTCTGAATCAAGGCGGGCATGATCGTCGCACGGTCGACCGGACACCCCACCCACCTGCCCGGTACGCCGGGTGCCTCCCCCCCCGAAGGTGCAGCCATGCTGCTCCGAAAGACGGCCCTCGTCGGGTCCCTCGTCGCTGCCGCCCTGTTCGCGTCCGCCGGCACGGCGACCGCCGCTCCCACCCCGATCCCCGCCGCCCCCACCGCCTTCGCCTCCGCTGCCGCGGCCAACCCGGTGATCGTGGTCGGCGGGCTCAGCGGCGTCGCCGTCGCGTACGAGCCGCTGGCCGCCCGGCTGCGCGCCGGCGGCTACCGCGCCTACGTCTGCCAGCTGCCGGGCCTGGGTCGCGGCGACATCCCCACGTCCGCCCGCGCCTTCGCCAGCTACGTCGACCAGGTGCGCGCCAGCACCGGCGCGGCGACAGTGGACGTCGTCGCCCACTCCGATCGCAGCGGCGCGCGACGCGTTCGCCGAGAACGGCGCGGCCGCCTCCCTGGAGGACGTGGCCCGCCGGGCCGGGGTGGGCATTGGCACGCTCTACCGCAACTTCCCCACGCGCCGTCACCTGTTCGAGGCCGTCTACGTCGAGGAGGTCCGGGCGCTGAGCCGCTCCGCCGAGGATCTGGCCGAGCTGCCCCCGTGGGATGCCCTCGTCGCCTGGCTGCACCGGTTCGTCGCGTACGTCGCCACCAAGCGGGCGCTCGCCGAGCAGTTGCTGCACGACTCGGAGATCTTCACGAGCTGCCGGACGGAGATCTACGCCGCCGGTGAGCCGCTGATGAGTCGCGCCCAGACAGCCGGTGTGGTCCGCGACGACATCGGTTTCGACGACGTGGTGCGGTTGATCAGCGGTCTCACGATGGCCCAGTTCCCGTCGCCCGAGCAGCGCGACCGGGTGCTCGGTGTGGCTCTGGACGGATTGCGCCCCTCGGCCGCCACCCGCTGACCGCTCAGCTGTCGGTCAGCAGCAGCCATTCGTCGTCGAGTCGTTCGACCACGGCGCCTGTCGGCCACCGGTGACCAGGATCGGTCACCGCCCGTGCCTGGTCGACCTGTGGCGGCCGGCTGAACTGTGCATCGCGGAAGCTGGCCATGTTGTGGAATCGCGCCCGGCCGAAGTTCGCCGCGTCGGTGAAGCGGGCGTGGTCGAACAGCGCCTCCGCGCCGAAGATCGTCCAGCGGAACAGCGCCATGTTCGTGAAACGGGCGGCGTGGAAGCTGGCCGACCCGCCGAACTCGGTGTGCTCCATCGAGAGGGCGCCGACAAACTCGGCCTCCCGAAAGCTGGCGGCATCTCCGAAGCGGGTCGCGTCGAAGCTGGTCGGCTGACCAAAGGTCGCCCGACGAAACGAGGCCGGGCCGGCGAAGCTGGACCGCCGGCAGGACAGGTCGTCGAACGCCGCCCCGTCGAAGCTGGCCGAACCGCCGACGTGGGCACCGTCCAGCACGACCTCCCCGTCGGCGTTGAGATCGTCGAAGACCACGTCACCGAAGACCGCCGCCCCGAGCAGGAGGCGCCCCCGCGCCGTCGCGCCCGCGAAAATGGTCGTGCCGGTGAACACCGCCGCCGTGAAGTTCGCGTCGACCAGGGTGCAGCCGGCGGCGTCGAAGTCGACAAGCGCGGCACCGGTCAGGTCCAGTGTGACCTCCGGCCAGTAGGCCGCGTCGTCCGCGCGCAGGTGCCGGGTGAGCACGCGCTGCGCGGTGCGTCGCACCTCCGTCTCGCGCGGCTCGCCGTCGCCCGCCGGCATCCGCAGGTACGCGCAGAGCACCGCCGCGATCGTCGGGCGCTGCCCCGGATTGTCCTGACCGAGGCGTTCCAGGGCGTGCAGGCCGCCGAGGCGTACCGCCGCGCTGTCGTTGCCGAGCAACTCGACCGCGCTGGTGTAGAGCTCGGTCAGCCGACGCTCGGCGGCGTCGTGTTCGGCCGCGCTGGACTGCCGGTCCTGGTGGCGCTGAGCGGCTACGGCCACCGCCTCGGCGTGCGACTGCACCCGGTCCCGGTGTGCCTGGTCCTGGGCGGCGACGCCCTCCTGATGCCGCTGCGCGCGCTCGGTGATCCACTGCCGGCGCGCGGCCAGCAGCAGCGCGAGCCCTCCTCCGGTGCCCGCGACGACGGTCAGGCCGGTGCGGATCGCGTCGATGCGCAGGGTGGCGCGGGTGTCCGGCTGGCTGGCCCGGTCGGCTTCGCTGAGCAGCAGGTCCAGCACAAGCCAGCCCAGCGCCACGGCGACCAGCAGGCCGATCAGGACCAGCCACCACGGCATCACTCGCAGCTGGTGCGCGGTGGGTTTGTCGACAGCCACGGCCACAGCATGCCAGTCGCCGCCGGAGGTCCGATATGGAGCGCAGCGGTATGCCCGGTTGCGCCCCCCGCCGGAACAACGGGTTACCGACGCGTTGGCCCGGGAGCCCGGTTCGGACGCCGCCGACTGAACCGGCGACGTCCGAACCCGACGCGTCAGCTCGCCTTGGCCAGCGCCTCGAACTCGTCGTCGGTGAGCCGCACGTCGGCCGCGCTCACGTTCTCCTCCAGGTGCGCCACCGAGGACGTACCGGGGATCGGCAGCATCACCGGCGAGCGGCGCAGCAGCCAGGCCAGCGCGAGCTGTGCGGGCGACGCGCCGTGCGCGTTGGAGATGGCGTCCAGCGGGCCGCCCGGGCGGGCCAGCTCGCCGGTGGCGATCGGGAACCACGGGATGAACGCGAGGTCGTTGCGTTCGCAGTACTCCAGCACGTCCTCGGCGCTGCGGTTCGCGAGGTTGTACAGGTTCTGTACGGAGGCGATCGTGGTGATCGCGCGAGACTCCTCGATCTGCGCGACGCTCACCTCGGACAGCCCGATGTGCTGGATCTTGCCCTCCTGCCGCAACAGCGCCAGCTCACCCAGCTGATCGGCCAGCGGCACCTTCTCGTCGATCCGGTGCAGCTGGTACAGCGGGATGCTGTCCAGGCCGAGGTGGCGCAGGCTCAGCTCACACTGCTGACGCAGGTATTCCGGGCGGCCCACCGGGCGCCAGTCGCCCGGGCCCGAGCGGGTCAGCCCGGCCTTGGTCGCGATGACCAGATCGTCGGCGTACGGGTGCAGAGCCTCGCGGATCAGCAGCTCCGAGACGAACGGCCCGTACGAGTCGGCGGTGTCGATGAACGTCACGCCCAGCTCGATGGCCCGACGCAGCACCCGGACCGCCTCCGCTGGGTCCTTCGGGTCACCCCAGACACCCGGGCCGGTGATCTGCATCGCCCCGTAACCGAGGCGGTTGACGGTGACGTCGCCGCCGATCCGGTAGGTGCCGGACGCCTTCGCGGGCTGCTCACTGATGTTGGTCGCCATGGGTAGATCATCCCCCGGAACTCGGCCGTCGTCCTGCGTGTCGGCCGACTGTGTGTGCCCGGACACGTGATCAGCCCGCCGAGGCCAGTTGCCCGCAAGCGTCCGGTACGAGCGGGGCGTACGTGCGACGCTGGCCGGGGCCGGTGTGTTTCCGGCGCGACGGCGGAGGGAGCACCCATGGCGTCAGTGCCGCAGGTCAACTTCGCGCTCGACACGTACGAGTGCATCGTGATCTATCCCGGCGCGGCCGGACGGGTCCTGCCCGCCGAGACCGTTCAGCGGTTGCAGTCGGAGCACGCTGAGCACATGCAGGCGTTGCAGCGCAGCGGCATCATCCTGGTCGCCGGCTCGATCGACGGGCCGGCCCGCAACCCGGACCCGCCGATCGGCTTCGGGCTGGCCCGCACCGGCAGCGTCGACGACGTCCGCAGCGTGCTGGAGGCCGACCCGGCGGTGCAGGCCGGGCTCTACCGGGTGGACGTGCTGAGCTTCCTCTGCCCGGCCGGGTCCCTGGAGTTTCCACTGGTCAAGACCGAGAGCTGAGCTGCCGGTCGATCGGCGGCTGTCGTGATGACGACGGCGCTCGGCGGCATGCCGGTGTTACGGTCGCGCCAGCGAGGGCCGCCGCCTGGGCGCACCCGGAAGCCTTGGGTCGGCCCCGGTCGAGGAGTCGCCATGATCTCCGCAGCCACCCCCGATGTCGCGACAGCCACCGCCCGGCTGCGCGCCCTGCTCGGCGACCGGCTGCACGAGCCGGGCGAACCCGGCTTCGTCACCGCCACCCGGCTCTGGAACGGCGCGGTGGACCGCTCACCCGTACTGGTCGCCGAATGTCTGAACTCCGACGAGGTGGCCGACGCGGTGCGCATCGCCGCCCGGTGTCACCTGCCCCTCTCGGTCCGCTCCGGCGGGCACGACTGGGCCGGCCGGGCGCTGCGCGACGGTGGCCTGGTGCTCGACCTGACCGGGCTGCGTGCCGTCCGGGTCGACCCGGACGCGGCCACGGTGACCGTTGGAGGCGGCACCACGACGGCCGAACTGCTCGCCGCCGCCCGCCCGTACGACCTCGTGGTGCCCACCGGTGTGGTGCGCGACGTGGGCATGGCGGGGCTCACCCTCGCCGGCGGGTACGGCCCGCTCTGCGGCCGGTTCGGCCTGACCTTGGACAACCTGCTCGGTGCGGAGGTGGTCCTCGCCGGCGGTCGCCGGATCACCGCCGACCCTCAGCACGACGCCGAGCTGTTCTGGGCGCTACGCGGCGGCGGCGGGAACCTCGGTGTGGTCACCGAGCTGCGCTTTCGCGCGCACCGGCTGCCCGCCGTGCTGGCCGGCATGATCATGTTCGCGCTGGCGGAGGCGCCGGCCGTGCTGCGCGGCTACGGCGCGCTGATCGCCGAAGCCCCGGACGAGCTGACCGTGATGGCCGGCTTCCTGCCCGGCCCGGCCGGTGAGCCCGTGGTCTTCGTCTGCCCGTTCTACAGCGGCCCGGACCTGGACGCCGGGTCGCCGTGGGTGGAGCGGCTGCGCGCGCTGGGCACCCCGCTGGTCGACCAGATCACCCCGATGCCGTACGCGGACGCGCTGCGGATGTTCGACGGCGGGATGGTCGACGGCAACCACTACCTGCTGCGTACCCGGTGGCTTCCCAGGCTGACCGACGGCACGGTGGATGCCCTCGTCGACGCGGCCCGGCAGGTCAGCTCGCCGTTCTCCGCGCTGGCCCTGCATCACTTCCACGGTGCCGCCACCCGGGTCCGGCTCGCCGACACGGCGTTCGGCCTGCGGAGGGACCACCTGCTGACCGAGATCATCGCGGTCTGGGCACCCGGCGAGCAGGCCGGGCCGCACCGGGAGTGGGCCGAGCGCACCTCGACAACGCTCGCCCCGCACGCCCTGCCCGGTGGTTACCCCAACCTGCTCGCCCCGGAAGAGACCGACCGGGTCCGGCTCGCCTACGGCACGAACTGGGCGCGGCTGCGCCGGGCAAAGCACCACTACGACCCGCGTGACCTGCTCACCGCGGTGCCCACCCTGCCGCCGTCGGGGCACCCACGGTGAGCCTCTGCCGGGAGCACCCCGACAGCGCACGTCAACAGAGGCGTACGATTCCCGGCGCGCGGTCGCCGTTGCCCGTCGCCACAACGTTCCCGGCGCGGTTTTCGCCCGCCGGCCCGACGCGCACCGCGCGTCGTTCGACACATGTTCCACTGCCTGCAATGGGTCGGCCCCGGGTCCGACCTGAAGGAGAGACTAGCCTGATGGGCGTGACACGCCGCGTTAAGATCGTCTGCACTCTGGGTCCCGCCACCTCATCCCCGGAGCGCATCCGGGGTCTTGTCGAGGCCGGCATGAACGTGGCGAGGCTCAACTTCAGCCACGGCAGCCACGCCGACCACGAGGCGGTCTACCGACTGGTCCGGGAGGCGTCCGAGGCGGCAGGTAAGCCCGTGGCGATCCTCGCCGACCTGCAGGGCCCCAAGATCCGGCTCGGCAAGTTCGCCGACGGCCCCCACGACTGGCGCACCGGCGACTCGGTCGTGATCACCGGCGACGACATCCTCGGCACCAAGGAGCGGGTCTCCTGCACCTACCGCAAGTTGCCCTACGAGGTGAAGCCCGGTGACCGGCTCCTGATCGACGACGGCCGGGTCGCCGTCGAGGTCACCGACGTCACCGGCAACGACATCCGCTGCCTGGTCACCGAGGGCGGCCCGGTCTCCAACAACAAGGGCGTCTCGCTGCCCAACGTGGCGGTCAGCGTGCCCGCCATGTCGGAGAAGGACGCCGAGGACCTGCGCTTCTCCCTGGGCCTCGGCGTCGACCTGGTCGCGCTCTCCTTCGTCCGCTCGGCCGAGGACATCAAGCTCGTCCACAACATCATGGCCGAGGAGAACGTGTTCCGGCCGGTGCTGGCCAAGGTCGAGAAGCCGGAGGCGGTGGAGCACCTTGAGGCCATCGTGCTGGCCTTCGACGGCGTGATGGTCGCCCGCGGTGACCTCGGTGTCGAGATGCCGCTGGACGAGGTCCCCCTGGTGCAGAAGCGCGCCGTGCAGCTGTGCCGGGAGAACGCCAAGCCGGTCATCGTGGCCACCCAGATGCTCGACTCCATGATCGAAAACTCTCGCCCCACCCGGGCGGAGGCCTCCGACGTCGCCAACGCCGTGCTCGACGGCGCGGACGCGGTGATGCTCTCCGGCGAGACCAGCGTCGGCAAGTACCCGGTGCTGACCGTCAGCACCATGGCCAAGATCGTGACGACCACCGAGTCCGGTTCGATCGGGGTGCCCCGGCTGCAGCACGACCCGCGTACCCACGGTGGCGCGCTCACCGTTGCCGCCTCGTCGATCGCCCGGGCCATCAACGCCAAGGCGCTCGTCGCCTTCTCGCAGACCGGTGACACCGTCCGACGGCTGTCCCGCCTGCACTGCGACCTGCCGCTGCTGGCCTTCACCCCGGTCCCCGAGGTGCGCGACCAGCTCGCCCTCACCTGGGGTGTGGAGACCTTCCTGATGCCGTTCGTGCAGCACACGGACGACATGTTCCGCCAGGTCGACCAGGCACTGCTCGGCCTCAACCGGGCCAACCCCGGTGACTACGTGGTGATCGTGGCGGGCAGCCCGCCCGGCACCCCCGGCTCGACCAACACGCTGCGCGTCCACCAGCTCGGCTCGCTTGTCGACGCGGCGTCGGCGCGGGCGCTGCAGTGACCGACGGTCGGGTCGCGGTCGGCCAGGCGGCGGTGGACCAGCTGCTGGAAGTGCTTGACCTCGACCCGACCGGGGAGATGACCTTCCGGGGGATGAGCCCCCCGGTCGGTCCACAACGGGTGTACGGCGGCCAGGTCGCGGGTCAGGCCCTGGTCGCCGCCGGCCGCACGGTCGACCCGGAGCGGTTCGTGCACTCGCTGCACGGCTACTTCGTTCGCCCCGGCGATCCGGTCGAGCCGATCGAATACCAGGTGGAGAACATCCGCGACGGCCGGTCCTTCTCGGTCCGCCGCTCGGTCGCCCTTCAGCACGACAAGCCGATCTTCTTCATGTCGGCGTCGTTCCAGCGCACCGAAGAGGGCCTGGACCATCAGGCCCCGGCCCCACTCGACGTACCCCCGCCGCAGGACGTGCCGACGATGACCGACCGGCTGTCCCGCTACCCGGAGCGGCTGGGCATCTGGGGTCAGATCCCACGTCCGATCGACGTGCGCTACGTCGGCGAGCCCGGCTGGGTCCGTCCCGGCGACCGGCCCGCCGACCCGCACCAGCGCGTCTGGATGCGGATCGACGGCAAACTGCCGGACGACCCGCTGCTGCACGCCTGCGCGCTCACCTACGCCTCGGACCTCACCCTGCTGGACTCGGTGCTCTCCGTGCACGGCGAGGTGTGGGGGCCGGGCGGGTTGGTCGGCGCGAGCCTCGACCACGCGCTGTGGTTCCACCGGCCGTTCCGCGCCGATGAGTGGTTCCTCTACGACTGCCTGAGCCCGTCGGCGTCCGGCGCGCGTGGGCTGGCGACCGGCCGGATGTTCACCGCGGACGGCCAGCAGATCGCCAGCGCCGTCCAAGAAGGCCTGCTGCGCCGCGTAGGCGCCTGATCCGGTCAGTCACCCCCGCCAGGCGCGCACCCCCACAGGGCGCGTCTTGGCGGGGATGAAGCGCGTCAGGCCTGGTAGATAGCCTCGCCGGCGATTTCGATCTGCACCGACTTGCCGACCAGCACCCCGCCGCTCTCGAGCGCGACATTCCAGAGCAGGCCGTAGTCCTCGCGGTTCATTTCGGCCGTCGCGCTGAATCCGAAGATGTTCTGCCCGTACGGATCAGTACGGGCACCACCGAAATTCACCTCAAGGTCGACAGCCCGGGTGATTCCCTTCACCGTCAACTCGCCGGTGAGCACGAATCGTCCAGGGGTGCCATCGGACTTTGACGGAACAATGGGACTCCGGCCCCGCCCACCGAGCCGATGGGTGCGCAGACGGGCCCATTGAAAGATGGGGTCCTCGTTGCCCTTCCACTTGATGCCCGTGCTTCGATATTCGAGGGTGGGGTAGCGCTCCACATCAAGGAAGTCGGCACTCTTCAGATGCGTGTCCCGGTCGACGCTGCCGGTGGTGATGCTTGCCGATGCGATCGTCGCCGTCACCGAGCTGAGCAGCGGGTCCTCCGCCACGAAGATCTGCGCCGTGGCCTCGGCGAACTCGCCGCGCACCGGGCTCACCATCATGTGCCGGGACAGGAAACCGATCCGCTTGTGCGCCTGATCGAGAAGATAGGAGCCGGCGACCGGGATGGTCATGCCATCCCAGGTGCGTGTGGCGATATCGGTCATCGTGTTGCCTTCCCCCCGATGTTTGTCAATATGCTGCCCGGCGCCGCTCTACCGGTCTGACGGTCGTGACCCCGCCCAGCATAGGGACGCCCCATACCGCCATTTCGGCCCCCACCGAACGGTGGATGATGAGGTGCTTCACTGGTCCTCGACTGCGGCCGGAACGGGCGCAAATAGCGCGGGTCTCCATCGATGCGTGCCCGATCGGTCGAGGGGCGGCGGCCTGGCCGGCTGGCCAGCGGCTAATCTTGCCGACATGCGCCTCTCCGCCCGGGTCGACTATGCCCTCCGCGCGGCCGCTGAGCTTGCCGCGACGGCCAGTGGTCCTGGGCGTGGCCGGCCGGTCACGGCCGAACAGATCGCCCGTGCCCAGGAAATCCCGCCGAAGTTCCTGGAGAGCATCCTGCTCCAGTTGCGCCGGGGCGGCATCGTGCACGCCCAGCGTGGCCCGGAGGGCGGCTACTGGCTGGCGCGCCCCGCCGAGGAGATCTCCCTCGCCGAGGTGATCCGGGTGGTCGACGGGCCGCTCGCCCACGTACGCGGGCAGCGCCCTGAGCAGCTCGGCTACCACGGCCCGGCCCGCGCGCTCCAGGAGGTCTGGATCGCGCTGCGGGCAAGTGAGCGGGAGATCCTGGAGCTGGTCAGCGTCGCCGACGTGGCCGCGGGCACCCTGCCCGCGCGCGTCACCGAGCTGGCAGCCGACCCGCGCGCCTGGATCTGAGGGCTGGCCCGCTTCCGGGCCCCGCGTCAGCCGCGCTGCATCGCGGTATCTGACCGCGCTGCTTGACGGGTGTCTGGCCGCGCTGCGCTGCGACGTCTGGCCGCGCTGCGTTGCGACGTCTGGCCGCGCTGCGTTGCGACGTCTGGCCGCGCTGCGTTGCGACGTCTGGCCGCGCTGCTTGACGGGTTGTGACCGTGCTGCATGGCGGCGTGTGACCCCGCCTGCGGCGGATGGCGCCTGGCTGCGGCGGGCTGCGCGGTGGTGTCTGCTGCGGCGGGCCGCGTGGCGTCCCATCCACCGATCAGGTGCTTGACCCTGGCAGTGCCGTGCCGCATTGTCGACTAAGTCGATAGGAGATGCCGAAAAGTCAGGGGGCGCTCGTGCGCAAGCTGCTGATCCTCGCTCTGGTCGGGCTCGCCGCGCAGCTGATCGACGGCTCGCTCGGCATGGCGTACGGACTGACTTCGTCCACTCTGCTGCTGGTCGCCGGGGTCGCCCCGGCCGCCGCCTCGGCCTCGGTGCACCTGGCCGAGATCGGCACCACGCTCGCCGCCGGGGTCGCGCACTGGCGGTTCGGCAACGTCGACTGGCGAGTGGTGACCCGCATCGCCCTGCCCGGCGCGATCGGTGCCTTCGCTGGCGCCACCCTGCTCAGCTCGATCTCCACCGAGTCGGCGGCACCGTGGATGGCCGGCATCCTCTTCACCCTCGGCGCGTACCTGCTGGTCCGCTTCGCCCGACCGCTGCGCACCGATCGGGTCGGCGGGCGGCTACGTGGTCGCTTCCTCGGCCCCCTGGGCCTGGTCGCCGGCTTCGTCGACGCGACCGGCGGCGGCGGGTGGGGGCCGGTGGCCACTCCGGCGCTACTGGTCTCCGGCCGGATGGAGCCACGCAAGGTGATCGGCTCGGTCGACACCGCCGAGTTCGTGGTGGCCGGCGCGGCCAGTGTCGGCTTCCTGATCGGGCTGGGCACCGAGGGGTTCCTGCTCCCCACCGTCGCCGCGCTGCTGATCGGCGGGCTGATCGCCGCCCCGCTGGCCGCCTGGCTGGTGCGCATCGTGCCCGCCCAACTGCTCGGCGCGGCGGTCGGCGGCGTGATCGTGCTGACCAACGCCCGCACCCTGATCCGTTCCGCCGAGCTGGGCGGCCCTGCCCGCCCCGCCGTGTACGCCCTACTGGCCGCCGGCTGGTTGGCCGCCCTGGTGCTGGCCGTGCGGGCTCTACGTCGTACCCGCCACGCCCGCGCCGAGGCCGTGAGTGCCACCCCCTCTGCCGCCTCTGATTTTGCCTCTCTTGCCGGTCCCGATGACCTCGCTGCGGCTCCCGCTGTCGCGGCCCCGGTCGAGCTGGCGGCAACGGGTACGCCCACCCCACGCTGACCCCCACTGACCCCCGCGCCGGCCCCAACCCGCGCGCCTGCCGGTGAGTCCGCTCGCGCCTTCGGCGGCCTGCGTCCATCTGCGGCGCCAAGATCCGGGCAACTTCAGGGAAACTGCTGCCTCCGGCGTGTCTGAGGCAGCAGTTTCGGGGAAGTTGCTCGGATCTTGACGCGGACGCGGACGCGGACGCGGGCGCGGGCGCGGGCGTGGGGCGTGGGGCGTGGGGCGTGGGGCGCGGGGCGCGGGGCGCGGGGCGCGGGGCGCGGGGCGCGGGGCGCGGGGCGCGGGCGTGGGACGTGGGCGCGCGGGGCGTGGGACGCGGGCGCGGGTGTGGGGCGCGGGTGTGGTGCGTCAGGGGGCGAGTAGGTCTTTGGCTGTGTTGGCGAGCAGTGTCCAGGCCTCGTCGACGTGTGTCTCGGTGGTTTGTGGCGAGCCGACCGCCAGTCGCAGCGTGTACCGACCGGCGACCCGGGTGTGCGTCAGGAGCACCTTCCCGGCGGCGTTCACCTCGGACAGCAGTGCCGCGTTGACGTCGTCGTCGGCGCGTAGTCGGAAGCAGACGAGCGAGAACGGGTGCGCCGCCGCCAACTCGAACCGGTCGTCGGCGCGGACCCGCTCGGCGAACCGGTCGGCCAGCGTCACCCCGGAGCGGATGTGGGCTCGCAGCCCTTCGGCGCCGTACCAGCGCAACACGAACCACAGCTTCAAGGCCCGGAACCGTCGGCCGAGCGGCACCTGCCAGTCCCGGTAGTCGATCACCGCGCCGGACTCGGAGGCGGCGTTGCGCAGGAACTCCGGCAGCACGGTGAGCGCCTCGATCAGCTCGGCGCGGTCGGCGACCCAGAACGCGTCGCAGTCGAAGCCGGTGAGCAGCCACTTGTGCGGGTCGAAGCAGTACGAGTCGGCGTAGTCCAGGCCGGCGTGCGACCACCGCAGCTCGGGGCAGACGGCGGCGGCGCCCGCGTACGCGGCGTCCACGTGCAGCCAGATTCCGTACTCGGCGCAGATCGCCCCGATTTCCGGTATCGGGTCGACGGCGGTGGTGGACGTGGTGCCGATGGTCGCCACCACGATGGCGGGAATGTCCCCGGCGGCCAGGTCGGCCTCGATCGCGGCGCGTAGGGCGCCCGGCAGCAGTGCCTGGGTGTCCGGGTCCACTTCGATCGGCCGGACGCCATCAGCGCCCAGCCCGGCGATCCTGACGGCCTTCTCGATGGAGGAGTGCCCGTGGATGGAGGTGTACGCGCGGTAGCGCCGGTCGATGCCGGTGGCGCGCCAACGCCCTCCGCTGGCCCGATGTAGCGCGGTCAGGGTGGCCACCAGGGTCGCCGAGGACGCCGAGTCCTGGATGACCCCACCGCCGGTGCCGGTCGAGCGGAACCGCTGCGGCAGGTCCATCAGTTGGGCCAGCCAGTCCATCAGCACCGTCTCCAACTCGGTGCAGGCCGGGCTGGTGGCCCAGAGCATGCCCTGCACGCCGAGCCCGGAGCTGACCAGGTCGCCGAGCACGCTCGGGCCGGAGGTGTTGGCCGGGAAGTAGCCGAAGAAGCCCGGGTGCTGCCAGTGGGTCAGCCCCGGGAGGACGATCGAGTCCAGGTCGGCGAGGACCGCTTCGACCGGTTCGCCTCCGGTGGTGGGCGGCGCGGTGGGGAGAGCGGCGGCCACGGTGCCCGGCGGGTCGGCCGGGGCGACCGATCGTTGCTCCAGCGTTGTCCAATAATCGGCGATCCAGTCGACGACGGCGTGGCCGGCGCGACGGAACTCGGCGGGGTCCATGTGGGGGGCACTCACCCGAATGAGTTGATCAGGCAGCGATCGTCGAGGCAAGACCGGGCGTCCGCAGCATGTGACAACCATCGATGTTGCGCCCTGGAAAACGCTTGCCTTACGATGCGCGGTGAGTCGGATCCGTGAGTTCCAGGGCGTTCACCCCCGATCAGATCGCCGTCCGTCGCCGTAGCGGCGGAGCGAGCCACTGTGCTTCCCGGGCAGGGCCGGTGGGCCGCAGCGATCACCAGCGGATCCCCGGAGGCAGTCCCATGCACCCGTCCAGACATCGGCTGATCCTGCTCGCTGGCACGACGGTGGCCGCCGTCGTGGCCGGCACCCTCGGCACGGTCGTCGCCTCGGCCGCCGCCGTCGGCTGCCGGGTCGACTATCAGATCACCAACCAGTGGCAGGGCGGCTTCGGCGCCAACGTCACCGTCACCAACCTCGGCGACCCGGTCAACGGGTGGGCCCTCACCTGGTCGTACGCCTCGGGTCAACAGGTCACCCAGGCGTGGAGCGCCGCTGTCACACAGTCCGGTGCCCTGGTCACCGCGCGCAACGTCGATTACAACGCCACAATCGCCACCAACGGCACCGCCGCGTTCGGCTTCAACGGGTCGTGGACCGGCACCAACCCGGTGCCGACCAGCTACGCGCTCAACGGGACCACCTGCACCGGCGCCCCGTCCACCGGCGAGCCGACCACGCCACCGCCGACTACCCCGCCCCCGACCACGCCACCACCCACTACCCCACCCCCGACCACGCCACCGCCCACCACCCCACCCCCGACCACGCCTCCGCCGTCGGGGGCGAAGCAGATGGAGAACCTGGACCGAGGGTTGATCAGCGTCCGCTCCGGCAACGGCAACCTGGTCTCCTGGCGGCTGCTCGGCACCGAAACCTCCGGGGTGGCGTTCAACCTCTACCGAGGGTCGACCAAGGTCAACGCCAGCCCGATCACCGGTGCCACCACGTACCTCGACAGCGGCGCGGCGGCCGGCTCGGCGTACACCGTGCGGGCCGTTGTCGGTGGCGCCGAGCAGGCGGCGTCGGCACCTGCGTGGCAGTTCGGCGCGGGCTACCTGGACGTGCCGTTGCAGGTCCCTTCCGGGGGCAGCACCCCCAGCGGCGAGAACTACACCTACAGCGCCAACGACGCCTCGGTCGGTGACCTCAACGGTGACGGCACCTACGAGATCGTGCTCAAGTGGGATCCGTCGAACGCCAAGGACAACTCCCAGTCCGGCTACACCGGCAACGTCTACGTCGACGCGTACACCCTGACCGGCACCCGGTTGTGGCGGATCGACCTGGGCCGCAACATCCGCGCCGGCGCGCATTACACCCAGTTCCAGGTGTACGACTACGACGGCGACGGCCGCGCCGAGGTGGCCATGAAGACCGCCGACGGCACCCGCTCCGGCACCGGCCAGGTCATCGGGTCGTCGTCGGCGGACCACCGCAACTCCAGCGGCTACGTGCTCGCCGGGCCGGAGTACCTGACCATGTTCGATGGACGCAACGGCGCGGTGCTCTCCACCGTCACCTACGACCCGCCGCGCGGCACCGTGTCGTCCTGGGGTGACTCGTACGGCAACCGGGTGGACCGGTTCCTCGCCGGCACCGCGTACCTGGACGGGCAGCGCCCCTCGCTGATCATGGCGCGGGGTTACTACACCCGGGCGGTCATCGCCGCTTGGGATTTCCGCAGCGGCACGCTGACCAAGCGCTGGACGTTCGACTCGAACTCCTCCGGCAATGGCGCAGCCGCCGGTCAGGGCAATCACCAGCTCTCCGTCGCCGACGTCGACGCTGACGGCCGTCAGGAGATCGTCTACGGCGCCGCCACCATCGACGACAACGGTCGGCTGCTCTACTCGACAGGTAACGGGCACGGCGACGCCCTGCACGTCTCCGACCTCGACCCGGGCCGCGCCGGCCTGGAGGTGTTCAAGGTCGACGAGGACGCCAGCAAGCCCAGCTCCTGGTTCGCCGACGCCCGTACCGGTCAGATCCTCTGGTCCACGCCGGCTTCCGGCGACAACGGCCGGGGCGTCTCCGCGGACATCTGGGCGGGCAGCCCCGGTGCGGAGTCGTGGTCGTCGGCGGTCGCCGGGCTGGCCAACACCAGAGGGCAGAACATTGGCCGCAAGCCGTCGTCGGCCAACTTCCTCGCCTGGTGGGACGGCGACCCGGTGCGGGAGCTGCTCGACGGCACGGCAATCGACAAGTACGGCACCGGTGGCGAGACCCGTCTGCTCACCGGCAGTTCGGTGGCGTCCAACAACGGCACCAAGTCAACGCCGGCGCTCTCGGGCGACATCCTGGGTGACTGGCGTGAGGAGGTGATCTGGCGAACCACCGACAGTCGGGCCCTGCGCATCTACAGCACGCCCACACCGACCAGCACCCGGATCCACACCCTGATGCACGACCCGCAGTATCGGGTGGCGATCGCGTGGCAGAACACCGCCTACAACCAGCCGCCACACCCGGGGTTCTTCATCGGCGATCAGATGGCCAGCCCACCCACCCCGAATATCTACCTACGTTGATCTGACCCCTGGCGGTCCCGGACTGGGTCGCCTAGGGTGGCAGGCACCGGGCCGCAGCCGCGGAATCCGCTCAGCTCCGGCCCGGTGCGCCACACCGCGGCATTCCCAACCCGTCCCGACCGGGAATGCCGTACCACCACCGGCACCAACATTAGGCACCGTCGGGGTCGGTGGGGTGACGCTGGCGTGAAGATCGTGTTTCACGCCTGCCGGTGCAGCCCGCCCGCCACCTGCTCGGCGATCAACTCGTACGACCGCACCCGGTCCTGCACGTCGTACACCAGCGTGGTCAGCATCAGCTCGTCCGCGCCGGTGCGCTCCACCAGCTCGGTCAGCTGCCGGCGCACCGTCTCCGGTGAGCCCATCGCCTGACCGTCGCGGCGCTGCAGCACGAACTCCCGCTCGATCTCCGTGTACGGGTACGCCGCCGCCTCGTCGGGTGTCGACAGCGGCTCCGGCCGGCCGGAGCGCAGCTTCAAAAACGACAGCGCGCTCGGCCCCGCCAACCACTCGGCGCGCTCGTCGGTGTCCGCGCACACCGCGTTGACCGCCACCATCGCGTACGGCTTGTCCAACCACTGCGACGGCCGGAAATTCTGCCGGTACAGGGCCAGCGCCGGCAGCGTGTTGGCCGAGCTGAAGTGGTGTGCGAAGGAGAACGGCAGACCGAGCAGCCCGGCCAGTTGGGCGCTGAAACCGCTGGAACCCAGCAGCCACACGGCCGGCTGCTCACCGTGGCCCGGCGTGGCGATGATCTGCCCCGGCCGCTCCCCGCTGAAGTAGTTCATCAGGTCCGCGAGCTCGCGCGGGAAGCCCTCCGCCGACAGGCCCTCCATGGTGCGCCGCAACGCCAGCGCGGTCACCTGGTCGGTGCCGGGCGCCCGCCCGATGCCCAGGTCGATCCGGCCCGGGTGCAGCGCCTCCAGGGTGCCGAACTGCTCGGCCACCACCAGCGGAGCGTGGTTGGGCAGCATCACTCCGCCCGACCCGAGCCGGATGGTCGACGTGTTCGCTGCCAGGTGCGCCAGCAGCACCGCGGGGGCGGAGCTGGCGATCGCCGGCATGTTGTGGTGCTCGGCCACCCAGAAGCGGTGGTAGCCCAGCTCCTCGGTGCGGCGGGCAAGCTCGGTGGTCGCGTCCAGGGCCGCGCCGACCGTGGTGGCCTTGGCGACCGGAGCAAGATCAAGAACAGACAACGGTACGGTGATCACAGGGTCAGCCAACCCGCTGCCGAGCGCTTTTGTTCCGCTTGGCCGGCATCTGTCGGTTGATTCACCCCCTGCCGCCGCTCAGCCCATCCCACGAGCCTGCTCGAAGATCAGGCTGGTCTGCGTGTGTTGCACCGCCGGATCGACCGCCAGATGGTCCAGCACGAAGTCGCGCAACGCGTCGCCGGACGCCGCCCGCACATGCAGCACGTAATCCTCAGCACCGGCCACGTGGAACACCGACACCACCCCCGGCAGCCGTACCGACCGGGCCCGGAACGCGTCCACCGCCGCTCGTTCGTGGGCGGTCAACCGCACCGACACCAACGCCTGCAACGGCAGACCAAGCGCGGCCGGATCCACCTCCGCGTGGAAACCACGAATCGCGCCACGCTCCCGCAGCGCCCGCGTACGGGTCAGGCACGTCGACGGGGCCACCCCCACCCGCTCGGCGAGAGCGTTGTTCGGTAGGCGACCATCCGCGGCCAACTCGGTCAGGATCGCGCGATCCACCTCGTCCAGGGCCGGATACGGCCGCACATCGTTCGGCTCAGGAGGCATCCGGCCATCCTTGCCCGAATCTGTCACCGAAACCAAGCCAATTTTCAGAATGATCTGCCGACCCATTGCTCCCAGGCCGGTGGATGTTCGACGCTACCCGGCATGACAACGGTGGACACCCGGGCCGTACACGCCGGCCGCGACGACCTGCGCACCCTCGGCGTGCACGTACCGCCCATCGACCTGTCCACCACCAACCCACTGCCCTCAGTCGAGGACGGCGGCACCGCGTACGAGCAACTCGCCACCGGCGGCACCCTCCCCGCCGAGGGCAGCGCCGTCTACCAACGGCTCTGGAACCCCACCGTCGCTCGCTTCGAAACCGCCCTCGCCGAACTCGAAGGCACCGCCCAGGCCGTCGCCTTCGCCAGCGGAATGGCCGCACTCACCGCCACCCTGCTCGCCGCCACCCGCAACGACCATCAGCACATCGTCGCCGTCCGGCCCCTCTACGGCGGCACCGACCACGTCCTGGCCACCGGCCTGCTCGGCACCACCGTCACCTGGGCGCACCCCGACGAGATCGCCGCCGCCATCCGCCCCGACACCGCACTGATCATCGTCGAGACACCCGCCAACCCCACCCTCGACCTGGTCGACATCGCCGCCCTCGCCGCCGCAGCCGGCGACATCCCGCTGCTCGTCGACAACACCGTCGCCACCCCCGTACTGCAACAACCCGCCCGACACGGCGCCACCCTCGTCCTGCACAGCGCCACCAAGAGCATCGGCGGGCACGGCGACGTGCTCGCCGGCGTCGTCGCCTGCGACGCCGACTGGGCCGTGCGACTACGCCAGGTCCGCGCAGTCACCGGCGCGATCCTGCACCCACTCGGCGGCTACCTGCTGCACCGCGGCCTGCAAACCCTGCCGCTGCGGGTCCGCGCCCAGCAGGCCGCCGCCGAGAAACTCGCCGGCTGGCTCGCCAACCACCCCGCCGTACACCGGGTGCACCACCCCTCGGTGCACGACCCGGCGGCGCTGGTCGGCCGCCAGATGGCCGGACCCGGAAGCCTGCTCGCCTTCGAGGTACGCGGCGGCGCATCCGCCGCGGCCGCCGTTGCCGGCGCCTGCCAACTCATCACCCACGCGGTGTCCCTCGGCGGCGTCGACACCCTGATCCAGCACCCCGCCTCGCTGACCCACCGACCCGTCGAGGGCGAGGCGAAACCCGCCGCCGCGCTGCTGCGACTCTCGGTCGGCCTGGAGGACCCCGAAGACCTGCGCGCCGACCTCGCCCACGCCCTCGACACGCTCACCTGACCCTCAGCGCAGCTCGCGGTTGCCCAACACCCGCACGGGCGAGCCCTGCCGGGCCACCCGCAACATCGCCCGGCCGATCCCCTCGGTCGTGGTGATCTGATTCGGCAGCCACCGGCGCAACATCGGAACGAGCGGACGGGTGATCGCGTACCCGATCCGATACCAACGGGTCTTCGACACCATTCCGTGCGTCGGCTGGATGAAGCCGGGCCGCGCCGCGTAGCCGTTGGGCAGCAGGGCGATGATCGCGTTCTCGGTACGACCCTTGACCCGGGCCCACATCACCCGACCCTCGCCCGACGAATCGGTCCCCTGACCCGAAACGTAGATGAACGTGACCTGCGGACTCACCTCAGCCAACAGCCGCGCCGCCGCGAGCGGGTAGTCGTGGCTGACCCGTGTGTACGTGGCCTCGCTCACACCCAACGACGAGACACCCAGGCAGTAGAAACACGCGTCCACGCCGGTCAACTCGGCCCGCACCGCGTCAAACTCGCCCACGTCCGCGACCGTCAGCTCACGCAGCTTCGGATCCTGCGCACCGGTCGGCCTCCGACCGACCGTCACCACCTCCCGCACGTCGTCGGCGAGCAGGCACTCCCGCAGAACGCCCTGGCCGACCATGCCGGTCGCACCGAAGATGACCACCCGCATCAGATCCCACCCCTGTCGTCGCCGCTGCCACCGGCCGTCCGCTTGCGTGTCAGCCAGGCTCCCACGGTCGGGGTGATCCGCGCGGGTAGCGGTCAGGACTTCGGGCCCACGTGCCGGTCCAGGGTGGCGACCGCGTCGCGCCGCGCCACCGACAGCGAGTTGCGTCGGTTCATCCGCCAGGCGATGCCCAGCAGGTCGAGACTCCACTGGCAGAGCCCCATGATGTCGGCCGACTCGTTGACGAACATGTAGCGCGGGTAGACGTACGCCTTGCCGCGGACGGTCACCCGGTTGGCGAAGCGGCAGCCGTCGGAGTGGAACAAGCCGCGCAGGAAGTCACCCGGATGCGTCGCGACGATGTCCCGTTGCCAATCGGCGAGAATGATCGGACGTTCATGTTTCTTTCCGGGACCATGCTGGGGAAGCAGGCATGGCCAGTGCTTGCCGGAGCTCTGCACGCTGACGCAACCAGGCTGCTGGACGCGCTGGACCTTCGCCGCGAGCACCTGCCGCATGCTGGCGTCGCACGCCTCGATCAAGCCCGGCCAACTACTGCTGCAAGCGATGCGCAGCACCGGCACCCGTGCGGAGGTGACGAGGTGCCCGTCGCCCAGGTAGAGACCGAGCAGGTAGAGGTATGCAGACGGATCTGTCTGATTCTTGACCTCGGGCCGGCAGCGAAAACAACGAAGCTCGCTGCTGGACCTTCTCGGCTCGACCTGGTGCTTGCACCAGCCCCTGACCGTCGGGTACGGAAGTCTCAGACGTCTGGCAACCTCGGCGACCGTACTGCCGGCGAGGTGCTGCTGCCGCGCACGAATGCGTAGTTCAGGTGGATGCACATGACGATTTTGGAACAGCCGTACGACACCTTTGGTGCCCCCGGTGGGAGTCGAACCCACACTGTCGGAGGTTTGAGCTCCGCTTCTCTGCCGGTTGGAATACGGGGACGCTTGGCCGAATGCTCTGGTGGCCTCCCATAGGTTACCTACTACGCTGAGGGCGGTGACACCCGGCTGGTCGGGTGTCAGTTTTCGACTGGTGGGGGTAGGGCTGGTGGCTGAGATGCCGACGGATGCCGAGCGCAGGCGCGTACTGATCGCCGAGGACGAGGCGCTGATCCGGCTGGACCTCGCCGAGATGCTGGTCGAAGAGGGTTACGAGGTGGTGGGGGAGGCCGGTGACGGTGAGACCGCGGTCCGCCTCGCCGAGGAGCTGAAGCCCGATCTGGTCATCCTCGACATCAAGATGCCGATCATGGATGGGCTGGCCGCCGCCGAGCGGATCGCCGGCGCCCGGATCGCCCCGGTGATCATTCTGACCGCGTTCAGCCAGCGCGACCTGGTGGAGCGGGCGCGGGCGGCCGGCGCGATGGCGTACCTCGTTAAGCCCTTCCAGAAGAGCGACCTGGTCCCGGCGGTGGAGATCGCGCTGTCGCGTTACTCGGAGGTCGCGGCCCTGGAGGCGGAGGTCGCGAGCCTGACCGACCGCCTGGAGATCCGCAAGGCGGTGGAGCGGGCCAAGGGTGCGCTGATGACGACGTACGGGATGACCGAGCCGCAGGCGTTCAAGTGGATCCAGCGCACGGCGATGGACCACCGGATGACCATGAAAGAGGTCGCCGAGCGGATCCTCGCGGAGACCGCCGGCGGCGAGGTGTCGCAGCAGCCGAGCGTCTGAAGACCCGACCTGCGCGATCCGGGCTGCGCCAGGCCCCCAGACGCGGTGTTCGGTGGTTAGCATCGACGGGTGTCCGTCCGACGGGTGATCGCGGTGTTTGGCCTGTTCGCGCTGGCGCTTGTCGGGTGCGACGGGCCAGCCGCACCGGGCGGCGCCGGGTCGACGTCGGCCGCCGCGCTGCGACCGGGTTGGCAGCCCTTGGCGCTGCCGGCGCCGCCGGGTGGCGCGGGCCGTCTTCTGGTGCGCGACGCGACGTCGTGTGCGGGTCGGTGGTTCCTGGTCGGCGGGGTCGCCGACACCGCCGGCGGGACTCGTCCGGCGGCCTGGACCAGTGTGGACGGTACGACCTGGACAGCGGTCACGGTCCGTCCGGATTCCTTCTACGGTCGGCAGAACGTGTTCCTCTCGGTGGCTTGTCGGGACGGAAAGGCGGCGCTGATCGGTGCCAAGGTCGGTGGCGCGCACGGCTATCCGCGGGTGAGCACCTGGCGGCAGGCGGGCGATGGCGCGCTGGTCGAGGTGCAGGCGCCGTTCGAGACGTTCGGCGGGCCGACGGCGGTGAACGTGTCCCGCCTGACTGCCGGTGGGCAGGGCTGGTTGATCGTCGGTAACCGTTCGGCGGGTGCGGCCTCCTGGGTGTCGTCGCCGGCCGCGGCAGAGTTCGCCCTGGTCGAGGGCGCACCGGAGTTGGCCAGTGACGCGGTTGGGGTGACCTGGGCGTTCGACGCGGTGGCGACGTCGTCGGGCTGGCTGGCGGTGGGCGGTCTGCTGCCGGCGGGCCGGATCGACCGTGACCCGGCGGTCTGGTCGTCGTCGGACGGGCGGTCGTGGCGGCGCACGGTGTTGCCGGGCGGGTCGGAGTACGAGGAGATGCAGCGGGTGGCGCTGGTCGGCGGGGTGCCGGTGGCGGTCGGGCTTCGTGGAGCGACGTTCGGTGTGTGGCGGCAGGAAGCCGCGGGCTGGGTGGCCGCCGGGACATTCGGGCGGCGGGCCGGGGCCGGGGTGCCGGGTGTGGCGTCGCTGGTGTCGTCCGGGGATCGGCTGTTCGCCGCGGTGACCGATGGGGCGCGGCTGTCGGTGTGGGTGTCGACGGATCGTGGTGGGTCGTGGCGGGAGGCGACGATGCCGCTCGATGTGCCGGCGGGTGTTGACCGGGACGTATCACTGGTAGCGGTGGGTGACCGGTGGTGGTTGGCGGCGGACGACGGGACGCGGGCCGGGCTGTGGTGGGCGGCCGGCGTGGGCGTCTGAGCGTTGGCGGTGGCGTTTCATGTCGTGCCGGTGCGATGCGCTGACCTATTTTCGCAGGTCAATGCCCGTCTCGCGGACTGGGAACGGCCTGGGTGGATGCGGGTGACCCCCGACCGGACGTGGGCATAAGGACCAAAAGACGGGTTCACGTGTGACGGGCATCGACGTGATTGCCCGCGTCTTCGTAACGTTTTCGCAGACCCCGCCTTCAGGACTTCCGGGACGGTATGCGGTGTCGGTACGCTCCGCCATCACGAGCCGTAACGCAGGGGCAGTCCCTGCGGGGTGGGTGGAATTGCGGTCTGCTGCTGTCGCCGTCGCAAGGGGTCAGCCGCGTCCGCATCTGGAGGAGGTCAGGAAGCCGTGAGGCGAAGCTATGTACGGGCGCTGGGTACCGTTGCGCTCGCCGCGACCCTTGTGGTCGCGGCAGGTTGCCAGGATTCCGGTGGCGGCGACAGCAACACCGCGTCCGGTGACTGCGGTGGCAAGATCGCGATCTTCGGCGCGTTCACGGGTGACAACGCGGGTCTCGTGATCCCGTCGCTGAACGGCGCGAAGCTCGCTGTGAAGCAGTTCAACGCGGCGAACCCGAACTGCAAGGTCACCATGCAGGAGTTCGACACCCAGGGTGACGCTGCGGTGGCGACCCCGTTCGCGAACCAGATCGCGGGGGACAACTCGTTCCTCGGTGTCATCGGTGGTCACTTCTCCGCTGAGTCGGACGCCACGATGCCGATCTACCAGGCCGCGGGTCTGGCGATGGTCAGCCCGTCGGCGACCCGGACGGACCTGACCCAGAAGGGCAACACGTCCTTCTTCCGGGTGGTCGGCAACGACGGCACGCAGGCCGGCGCGGTGGCCAGCTACCTGAAGACGCAGAACGCGGCGAAGGTCTTCCTGGTCGATGACGCCAGCGCGTACGGCGCCGGCATCACCGAGGAGCTGGGCAAGCAGCTCGGCCCGCTGGTGGTCAACAAGGACAAGATCCAGGAGCGGCAGGCGCAGTTCGACGCCACCATCTCCAAGATCAAGGCTGCGCAGGCGGACTTCGTCTTCTACGGCGGTTACACCCGTGAGGCCGCTCCGCTGGTGAAGCAGATGCGTGCCGCTGGTGTCCAGGCCAAGTTCGTCGGCCCGGACGGTCTCTACGACCCGGCGTTCCCGGCGGGTGCCTCCGGCGGTGCCGAGGGCGCGATCATCACCTGCCCGTGCCTCCCGGCTGACAAGGCTGGCGGCACCTTCTCGGCCGACTACCAGAAGGAGTACGGCATCGCGCCGGGCTCCTACGGTGCGGAAGGCTTCGACGGCGCGACGGTCTACCTGGACGCCTTCAAGGCTGGCAAGAAGACCCGGGCGGACATCCTGTCGTACGTCAAGTCGTACGACAAGCAGGGCGTGTCGAAGTACATCAAGTTCGACGCCAAGGGTGACGTTGACCCGACCAAGGTCGTCATCTGGGCCTACCAGATCAAGGGCACTGCTATCGAGGCGCTGCAGGAGCTCAAGCTCAGCTGACGCCCACGCAATGGAGTGCGGCCGGGGTGTTTAACCCCGGCCGCGCTCGATTCAAGGAGACCCCCGGTGCATTTTGATGAATTGATCGGCCATCTCGGCCAGCACACGGTCGATGGCCTGTCCAAGGGCGCCATCTACGCCCTGATCGCCCTTGGCTACACCCTCGTCTACGGCGTCCTTCGCCTGATCAACTTTGCTCACTCTGAAGTTTTCATGGTCGGTACCTTCGCGGTGCTGATCCTTTGGACCCAGCTCGGCGTGCAGAACAACCCGCCTGTCGGCCAGGCGATCCTGTTCCTGGTGCTCGGTCTGATCGTCGCGGCTGCTGCCTCGGGCGGTACGGCCCTGGCGCTCGAGCGGATCGCGTACCGGCCGTTGCGGCGTAAGAACGCACCGCCGCTGATCTTCCTGATCACCGCGATCGGTCTGTCGCTCGTCTTCGTGGAGCTCTTCGGGCAGGTGCTGCCCAAGCTGCTCGGTGGAGTCTTGCCGGAGGCGTTCGGTCGGCCCCGGCAGATCGTCGGTATGCCGACGATCATCCAGCAGGAGACCCTCTTCACCATCGGCAACACGGCGATCACGAACATTCAGTTGATCGTCTTCGTCGCGGCCGTGGCGATGATGGCGATATTGGACTGGTTCATCAACCGCACCCGGTACGGCCGGGGTGTGCGGGCGGTGGCCCAGAACCCGGAGACCGCCGCGCTGATGGGCGTCAACCAGGAGCGCGTGATCATGCTGATCTTCGTGCTCGGTGGCATCATGGCCGGCGCCGCCGCGCTGTTGTGGAGCATGCGGTTCGGCTTCACCCAGAACAGCATCGGCTTCGTGCTCGGTCTGAAGGCGTTCACCGCCGCGGTGCTTGGCGGCATCGGCAACCTGCGCGGCGCACTGCTCGGTGGTCTCTTCCTCGGCATCGTCGAGGTCTACGGCGCCTCGCTCTTCGCGTCCAACTGGGAGGACGTCATCGCCTTCGTGGTGCTGATCGTGGTGCTGATGTTCCGGCCCACCGGCCTGTTGGGTGAGTCGCTCGGGAGGGCCCGCGCATGATCGACAAGATTCGCTCCGCAGACCGCCGCCGGGTCGGCGTGCTGACCTCGGTCGGCGACCGCTGGCGGGCGCTGACGAAGTGGCAGCAGGCCATCGGCCTGGCCGCCTTCGTGGCGTTCCTCTACTACCTGCCGCTGCTCGGCGTTCCGGGCCTGACCTGGCTGCGTACCGACTCGATCGAGGGCGGTAACAACTGGGCGGGTGTGCTCTTCGTCTGCGCCATCTACGTGTTGGTCGCGATCGGCCTGAACGTGGTGGTCGGCCTCGCGGGCCTGCTCGACCTGGGCTACATCGGCTTCTTCGCCATCGGGGCGTACAGCGTCGCGCTGTTCGGTTCGGTGAACTCGCCGGTGGTCAAGTGGATCCAGCAGGAGTTCAACCTGCCGCCGACCTGGGCGGTGACCTGGGCGATCTGCCTGTTCATCGCGATCGTGCTGACGATGATCTCCGGGGTGCTGCTGGGCTGGCCGACGCTGCGGCTGCGCGGTGACTACCTGGCCATCGTGACCCTGGGCTTCGGCGAGATCATCCGGATCGTGGCCCGCAACGCCACCGGGCTGACCAACGGCCCGGTGGGCATCTCGGCCATCCCCGGCCCGGAGGGTCCGCCGTCGGTGGACAACAAGGTCTTCGGTCTGATCGACGCGAAGCCCTGGTACTGGTTGGCGATCACCTTCGTGCTGATCATGGTGATCCTGGTGCGTCGGCTGGAGCACAGCCGGGTCGGCCGGGCGTGGTTGGCCGTGCGGGAGGATGAGGACGCTGCCGCGGTGATGGGCGTGTACCCGTTCAAGTTCAAGCTCTGGGCGTTCGCCATCGGTGCGGCGCTCGGCGGCCTGTCCGGCTTCCTGTTCGGCAGCCGGAACGCGTTCATCGACCCGACCCAGTTCAACGCGAATCTGTCCATCCTGTTCGTCGCCATGGTCGTGGTGGGTGGCTCCGGCAACATGATCGGCGTCTCGCTCGGCGCGGTGCTGCTGGCGTACCTGCCCGAGCGGTTCCGCGACTTCGCCGACTACCGGTGGTTGGTCTTCGGCCTGGCCATGGTCCTGGTGATGATCCTGCGGCCGCAGGGCCTCGTTCCGAGCCGGCGGCGTGCCCGCGAGTTGAAAGACCGCGCGGCGGATGCAGAGGAGGTGCCCGCTCATGTCTGACCAGAGCACCAGCACGTCAGCGCCGAAGATCCCCACTCAGGCGGGGCCACGGTCGGTGCTGCTCGAAGTCGACGACGTCACGCTCCGCTTCGGCGGTGTGGTCGCCCTCGACAAGATCAATTTCCAGATCTACCAGGGCGAGATCCTCGGCCTCATCGGGCCGAACGGTGCCGGCAAGACCACCAGCTTCAACGTGATGACGGGGGTCTACAAGCCGACCTCCGGGGCGGTCCGGTTCCGCGGCCAGAAGGTGACCGGCCGCAAGCCGCACCAGATCAGCCAGTTGGGCATCTCCCGCACGTTCCAGAACATCCGTCTCTTCCCGGAGATGACGGCACTGGAGAACGTGATGGTCGGCACCGACTCGCGGCACAAGACGAGCGTGCCGGGGGCCCTGTTCCGGCTCTACCGGGTGCGGCCGAAGCCGGAGGAGTTGCCGCAGGTCATCGCCGCGTCCGGGATCGTCCGGACCTGGCAGCAGGTGCGTCTGTCGGCCGCGAAGATCTTCGGCCTGTCCCGGCACATCCTCGAGGAGCGGGCGGCCGAGGCCAAGGCGCTCGAGTTGCTCCGTCTCGTCGGGATCGCCGATCGGGCCAACGACGAGGCACGCAACCTGCCGTACGGCTACCAGCGCCGGTTGGAGATCGCCCGCGCGCTGGCCACCGAGCCGAAGCTGATCTGCCTGGACGAGCCGGCCGCCGGCTTCAACCCGGCGGAGAAGGAGGAGCTCCTCACCCTGATCCGCAAGATCCGTGACATGGGCCTGACCGTCCTGCTCATCGAGCACGACATGCGGCTGGTCATGGGAGTCACCGACCGGATCGTGGTGCTGGAGTTCGGCCGCAAGATCGCCGAGGGTGCGCCCGCGGAGGTCAGCCGCGATCCGAAGGTGATCGCCGCGTACCTGGGGGAGCCCGCCGATGACGCTGCTTGAGCTCGAGAACGTCGCCGTCGCGTACGGCCGGATCGAGGCACTGCACGGGATCAGCCTCACCGTGAACGAGGGCGAGGTGGTGGCCCTGATCGGCGCGAACGGTGCCGGTAAGACCACCACCATGCGGGCCATCTCCGGCACCCGGCCGCTCGCCGGCGGGAAGATCACGTTCAACGGCGAGGACATCAGCAAGCTCCGGGCCGACCTGCGGGTGGTCCGGGGGCTGTGTCAGTCGCCGGAAGGGCGGCAGATCTTCCCCGGTATGACGGTGATGGAGAACCTGGACATGGGGGCGTACACCCGGCGGGACTCCGCCGGCATCGCCTCCGACCTGGATCGGGTGCTGACCCTCTTCCCGCGGCTTGCCGAGCGGCGTAAGCAGGCCGGTGGCACGCTCTCCGGTGGCGAGCAGCAGATGCTCGCGGTCGGCCGGGCGCTGATGAGCCGACCGAAGCTGCTGCTGCTCGACGAGCCGTCGATGGGTCTGGCTCCGCTGGTGATCCGGCAGATCTTCGACATCATCACGGAGATCAACCAGCAGGGCACCACGATCCTGCTGGTGGAGCAGAACGCCCAGCAGGCGTTGTCGCGGGCACACCGCGGCTATGTGCTGGAGACCGGTCAGATCGTGAAGGAGGGGTCCGGTCAGGACCTGCTGCACGATCCGTCGGTCAAGGAGGCGTACCTCGGCGTGGCCTGAGCCACCCGAGCGGCGGCCGGTCATCCCCTCGTGGGGGTGGCCGGCCGCCGGCGTTCGGGCGGGCTGTCGTCTCGGCGTTGCGGCACCCCGTGCCGAGGGCCAGGGTTGTCGGTGCGACGGACTAGAGTCGCTGCCGTGACAGCTACGACACCGCGCCTGCTCCTCGTCGACGGACACTCCATGGCATACCGGGCATTCTTCGCCCTGCCTGTGGAAAACTTCTCCACCACGACGGGGCAGCCGACCAACGCGGTCTATGGCTTCACCTCCATGCTGATCAACGTGCTGCGTGACGAGCAGCCCACCCATATCGTCGTGGCCTTCGACGTCTCCCGCCGTTCCTTCCGCACCGAGAAATACTCGGAGTACAAGGCCGGCCGCAGCGAGACGCCGACCGACTTCAAGGGCCAGGTCAGCCTGGTCAAGGAGGTCCTGGCCGCGCTGCAGATCCCCGTGGTCGAGAAGGAGGGCTTCGAGGCCGACGACGTCATCGCCACGCTGGCCTGTCAGGCCCGCGACCAGGGCATGTCGGTGTTGATCAGCAGCGGCGACCGCGACGCGTTCCAGCTGGTCGGTGACCAGGTCACCGTCCTCTACCCGCGCAAGGGTGTCTCCGACCTGGCCCGGATGGACCCGGCGGCGATCGAGGCGAAGTACGGCGTCGGGCCGCAGCAGTATCGGGACCTGGCTGCGCTGGTCGGTGAGACCAGCGACAACCTGCCCGGGGTTCCCGGCGTCGGCCCGAAGACCGCCGCCAAGTGGATCACCACGTACGGCGGGGTGGAGGGCGTGATCGCCCGCGCCGACGAGATCAAGGGCAAGGCCGGCGACAGCTTGCGGGAGCGGCTCGCCGACGTGATCCGCAACTACGAGATCAACCGCCTCATCTCCGACCTGGAGCTGCCGCTGCGCCCGGAGGACACCCGCTGGACCGGTTGGGACCGGGAAGCGGTGCACCAGGTCTTCGACACCCTCGAGTTCCGCATCCTGCGCGACCGTCTCTACCAATACCTGGAGGCGGTCGAGCCGGAGGCCGAGTCCGGGTTCGACCTCACCGGCGAGGTGCTCACCGAGCCCGGCACGCTGGCCAGTTGGCTGGGCACGCACGCCCCGACCGGTACCCCGGTCGGGTTGGCGGTCAAGCTCGACACCGGCCCCAACCGCAGGCACAACGCCTCGATCACCGGTCTGGCACTGGCCACCGCCGGCGGCGCGGCGGCGTGGGTCGACCCGGCAGGGCTCGACCCCACCGACGAAGGCGCCCTGGCCGCCTGGTTGGCCGACGCGCAGCGACCCAAGGTGCTGCACGACAGCAAGCCGGCCGTGCTGGCCTGTGCCGCGCACGGTTGGCAGCTCGCCGGCATCGTCCGCGACACCCAGATCGCCGCGTACCTGGCCCGCCCCGACCAGCGGTCCTACGACCTGACCGACCTGGCGCTTCGCTACCTGCACCGGGAGCTGCGGGTGGACGTTCAGGAGTCCGGCCAGCTCACCCTCGACGGGCTCGGCGACGAAGGCGTGGCCGAACAGAACCTGATGCTCCAGGCTCGGGCCACTCTCGACCTGGCCGACGCGATCGACGCTGAGTTGTCCCGCGACGGCGAGCAGTCCGCCCGGCTGATGGCCGGGGTGGAGTTGCCGTTGATGCGGGTGCTGGCCGGCATGGAAAGCACCGGCATCGCCGCCGACACGCAGTATCTGTCCGAGTTGGAGGCGCACTTCGCCGCCGAGGTGAAGGCTTCCGCGCAGGGCGCGTACGAGGCGGTGGGTCGGGAGTTCAATCTCGGCTCGCCCAAGCAGTTGCAGGAGATCCTCTTCACCGAGTTGGGTCTGCCGAAGACCAAGAAGATCAAGACGGGCTACACCACCGACGCTGACGCCCTGCAGTGGCTCTATGCGCAAAACCCGCACCCGGTGCTGGCCCACCTGCTGCGCCACCGCGACGTGGCCAAGCTCAAGTCGACGGTCGACGGGCTGCTCAAGTCGGTCTCCGACGACGGCCGGATCCACACCACCTTCAACCAGACGGTGGCCGCCACCGGTCGGCTCTCCTCCACCGAGCCCAACCTGCAGAACATTCCCATCCGCACCGAGGAGGGCCGGCGGATCCGCCGGGCCTTCGTGGTGGGCGAGGGCTACGAGTGCCTGCTCACCGCCGACTACAGCCAGATCGAGATGCGGATCATGGCGCACCTGTCCTCGGACGACGCGCTGATCGAGGCGTTCAACTCCGGCGCCGACTTCCACGCCGCGACCGCGTCGTCGGTCTTCGGGGTGCCGCTCGACGAGGTCACCGCCGATCAGCGCCGCAAGATCAAGGCCATGAACTACGGCCTGGCGTACGGGTTGAGCGCGTTCGGTCTGTCCCAGCAGCTCAGCATCGGCACCGACGAGGCGCGCGGCCTGATGGAAAACTACTTCGCCGGCTTCGGCGGGGTGCGCGACTACCTGCAGCAGGTGGTCGCCCGGGCACGCCAGGACGGCTACACCTCCACGATCCTGGGTCGCCGCCGCTACCTGCCCGACCTGGTCAGCGACAACCGGCAGCGCCGAGACATCGCCGAGCGGATGGCGCTCAACGCCCCGATCCAGGGCTCAGCGGCCGACATCATCAAGGTGGCGATGCTGCACGTCGACACCGCCCTCGGCGAGGCCGGGTTGCGCTCGCGGATGCTGTTGCAGGTGCACGACGAATTGGTCTTCGAGGTCGCCCCCGGTGAGCGGGAGGCATTGGAGGCACTGGTCCGGCGGGAGATGGGCGCGGCGTACCCACTGTCGGTGCCGTTGTCGGTGTCGGTCGGCTTGGGCCGGGACTGGAACAGCGCTGATCACTGATTTTCGTTGCGGTGGGGGGTCCGGGGCAGCCCGACCCGCTCCGGGCGGTCAGGCTTGATCCCTGCGCGGGTCGGGCTGCCCCGGCCCCCCCTGACCGGTCGTCCTGGTCACGTGGGCGTTGGCTTGGTGGGTCAGGTTTGTCGGGCTCCCCGGAACCCCGACGAGGTCCCTGCGGTCGGTCCTGCTCGGCGTGGTGGACAGCGCCCTTGATCGCCAGGTCCGCGCTGGGCCCGCTGCCGTGCGCCGACGCCGGCCCAAGATCCGCGCAACTTCGGGGAAAGTGCTGGGTCGCGGGGTTCTGAGGCACCAACTTCGCCGAAGTTGCGCGGATCTTGCCGTGGAGTGACGTGGTGGGCGGGCTCGCGGGCTACTTCAGGGGGTCGTGGCCCCAGTTCATGAGGGACCAGCGCCACTTGGTGTCGCGGACGTTGCCGGAGGGGCGCTGCGCCATGTGCCGGCGTACGTAGCCGACCACCTTGCGCATGTGCTTGTAATCGCCCTCGGACAGGTCGCCGCGTTTGCGCCGCAGCAGGTTGATGATCTTCCGGCCGGAGTCGTGCCCGACGGACTCGCCGCCACCGGAGCGGCCGCCCTTGTGCCAGCCAACCTGCTTCGACTCATCGGTTTCCAGCCACGTGGACAGCTCGCGGGGCTTCATGTTCACCGCCTCGGTGAACTCCCGGAAGGTGTCCCGGCCGTTGCCGTCAGCTCTGCTCATGACGCAGCGCCTCGGGGCGGTGGGCCACGTCGCGGCCCGTTCCGTCACTGCGGACCCGGTACTGCGGGTCGTCGGGCGCCGCGTTCACTGCCCGCCCGCGGATCCGCATCCGCTCGGTGATCGTCCCCTGCACCACGCCGTACGCTCGGCTGCCGTGGGCCGACCAGGAGACGTGGTCGCCCTTGTGGAATCTCTGTTCGGCCATGCCCCTCGGCTACCCGACACCACCGAGGCGAAACGACTACGGGGTGATCTCGGCGACCGGCAGTTTGATCTCGAACGGCTCGGTCAGCTCGATCACGTCTGCGCCGTCGGCGACCAGCTCGTACTGCCGCTCACCGCCCGGCCCAACCCGGTCGCCGATCCGGTACGCGTACACGTGCACCGGGTCTTGCTCGATCCGCCAGTAGAACGGAATGCCGGCGGCGGCGTACTCGCCCGGTTTCGCGAACCGGTCGATCCGTCGCGTGCCGGGCGAGACGATCTCCACGGCGAGGACCACGTCCGCCGGACGCAGCGAGGATCGGGAGGGAGCCACGCCGGCCCGCCGCAGCAGAACGTCCGGCTGTCGGCTGGTATTGGAACTCAGCCCGACTCCGACGGCCTGAACGACCCGGAGGTCAGCCGGCACATGTTGCAGCAGCCAGTGCGCAAGCAGTAACGAGATGTCTTGATGGCCCAGGGTGGGGGAGGGCGTCACCTGGATAACTCCGTCGACGAGTTCGACGCGGGGGGCGTCGTCCGGCAGGGCGAGCAGGTCCTCCAGCGTGTAGTCGGCACGCTGCTGCCGCATCGGATCCGGACACCAGGGGCCAGGTGATGTCGGGATGGGCTCGGCGCTCATGAGTCGAGCCTACCGGCGATCGATGGAATGCAGGTCGGACTGCGGGTGCGACGCGCTCAGCCGGCGGGCTTCTCGGTGACGAAGATGGCGGTGCCGGGGAAGAGCCGACCACGCAACGGGCTCCACTGCCCCCAGATCCCCTCGTGCCCCTCCGGCCACTCCGGTTCCAGCAGGTCCACGAGCCGGAACCCGGCGCTGACCACCTCCCGGATCCGGTCGCCGAGGGTGCGGTGCTGCTCGACGTAGGTGGCCACGCCGGACTCGTCCTGTTCCACGTAGGGGGAGCGGTCGAAGTAGGAGTGCGTTGCGGTCAGCCCGCCCTCGCCGGGGTCGTCGAGGAAGATCCAACGCATCGGGTGGGTCACCGAGAACACCCACCGCCCCCCGGGGCGCAGTACCCGGTGCACCTCGGCGTGCAGGGTCGCCGAGTCGTCCACGAAGGGGATCGCGCCGAAGGCGGTGCAGGCGACGTCGAACGACCCGTCGGCGAACGGCAGGGCGAGCGCGTCGGCCTGCACCAGCGGTACGCGTACCCCGGTGCGGTCGGCGGCCTCGGCGGCGTGCCGCAACATGCCGGCGGACAGGTCGAAGGCGACCGGCCAGGCGCCCTGGGTGGCCAGCCAGCGGGCGGCGGCGGCCGCACCGCAGCCCACCTCCAGCACCCGGCGCCCGGGCAGGTCACCGAGCAGTCGGGCGTCGGCCTCGCGCAGCCCTTCCGGGCACCAGACGAAGTCCACGTCGCCGAGGAACGCGCCGTGCTCAGCCTGGTAGTCGTCGGCGTCGGTGTCCCACCAGCCGCGGTTGGCCCGCCGGGCCTCGGCGTCACCCACCCGGCGCCGGGTGACCCGGCTGTCGTCATCCACGCGCTCACGCTAGGCCCCACCGTGGTCGATCCGCCCGCTGGGCCGGCCCGACCCGCCGAGCGCAAACATCCCACCCCGCGCTTGCCTCGCCTTCGGCATGGTGCCCGGCCAGGTTGTCCGTGAATTCGGGGAGGGATCTCGCCGCCAAGGCGTCAGCAGGCGTCAGTTTCGCTGGCAGTGCGTCCGTCTTGGGCGGTGCTGCTGGGGTTGTTGGGGTCGGTGTGACGCAGGAGACAGCAGGGGTGGTTTCCGGGCGATTGTTCGTCTTTCGCAGGTCGCCGCACGGCGAGAAGCCGGGAGGGCTTGCACGCTGTGGTAATGCGCACGGTAGGCTAGACGATGCGCTCGCGGATCGCGTTGCCTCGGCAGGGAGCAGGTGCGCGGTCGACGGAGCCACATCATGATCTCACTAGGCGATCGTTCGGTGTGCCCGGCGACGGATCCGCTGGCGCGAACAGGTCACTGCGACACCAGCCTGCTGTGACAACCCACCGACCGGAGCAACCGCCCACATGACGAGCAGCATCGAGGCCCCCTCGAGCGCCACCCGGGTCACCCACGACGATCTCGGTTCCGAGGAGGCATTCCTCGCCGCGATCGACGAGACCATCAAGTACTTCAACGACGGCGACATTGTCGAAGGCACCGTCGTCAAGGTCGATCGGGACGAGGTCCTGCTCGACATCGGCTACAAGACCGAGGGTGTCATCCCCTCTCGGGAGTTGTCGATCAAGCACGACGTGGACCCCGCCGAGGTTGTGACGGTTGGTGACCACATCGAGGCCCTGGTCCTCCAGAAGGAGGACAAGGAGGGTCGTCTGATCCTCTCCAAGAAGCGGGCACAGTACGAGCGGGCCTGGGGCACGATCGAGAAGATCAAGGACGAGGACGGCGTCGTCCGCGGTTCGGTCATCGAGGTGGTCAAGGGCGGCCTCATCCTCGACATCGGGCTGCGGGGCTTCCTGCCCGCGTCCCTGGTCGAGATGCGTCGTGTGCGCGACCTGCAGCCGTACGTCGGGCGTGAGCTCGAGGCCAAGATCATCGAGCTGGACAAGAACCGCAACAACGTGGTCCTGTCCCGCCGGGCCTGGCTGGAGCAGACGCAGTCCGAGGTGCGCACCGAGTTCCTCAACAAGCTGCAGAAGGGCCAGGTCCGCAAGGGCGTCGTGTCCTCGATCGTCAACTTCGGCGCGTTCGTGGACCTTGGCGGCGTCGACGGTCTGGTGCACGTCTCCGAGCTGTCCTGGAAGCACATCGACCACCCGTCCGAGGTCGTCGAGGTGGGCCAGGAGGTCGAGGTCGAGGTCCTGGACGTCGACCTGGACCGCGAGCGGGTCTCGCTGTCGCTGAAGGCGACCCAGGAGGACCCGTGGCGGCAGTTCGCCCGCACCCACGCGATCCAGCAGATCGTGCCGGGTAAGGTCACCAAGCTGGTGCCGTTCGGTGCGTTCGTCCGCGTGGACGACGGCATCGAGGGCCTGGTCCACATCTCCGAGCTGGCCGAGCGCCACGTGGAGATCCCGGAGCAGGTCGTCCAGGTCGGCTCCGAGGTCATGGTCAAGGTCATCGACATCGACCTCGAGCGTCGCCGGATCTCCCTGTCGCTCAAGCAGGCCAACGAGGGCTTCGTCGAGGGCGAGGAGCACTTCGACCCGACCCTCTACGGCATGGCCGCGACGTACGACACCGAGGGCAACTACATCTACCCGGAGGGCTTCGACCCCGAGACGGGCGAGTGGCTCGAGGGGTACGACAAGCAGCGCGAGACCTGGGAGAACCAGTACGCCGAGGCTCGTCTGCGTTGGGAGGCCCACACCAAGCAGGTGCAGACCTCTCGGGCCGCCGACGCCGAGGCTGCCGCCAACCCGACTCCGGCCGTTCCGGCCGCTGGCGGCACTGGCGGCGGTGGCACCACCTCTTCGTCCAGCCCGGCCCCGAGCCGGCAGGCCGAGGAGCCGGCCGGCACGCTGGCCACCGACGAGGCGCTCGCCGCACTGCGGGAGAAGCTCGCCGGCGGTAAGTGACCCGCTGAACGACTGAACGACGACGGGCCCCGTCCCCGCGATCTCCGGATCGTTGGGGGCGGGGCCTTCGCCGTGCCCGGGCGGTGGTCATCCCGTGTGGTGGGCGTCGGGGCGTGATCCACTCCAGGTCGGCGACATGGCGGTATCAGCCGGGGGAGACACCGCCACATCGGCGACATGGAGTGGATCACACGGGCCGGACCGGGCCGTGCTGGGCCGTGCTGGGTCGGGCCGGGCCGCTGGCCTGGGGGGCCGCAGCGCGGCGGGTTTGGCGGCTCGGCCCGTGATCCGGTTGACTGGTCGGGTGCTGAGGGTGGGGTTGACCGGGGGGATCGGGTCGGGCAAGAGCGCGGCGGCCGCGCGGCTCGTCGAGCGGGGCGCGGTGCTCATCGACGCCGATCGGGTGGCCCGGGAGGTCGTCGCCCCGGGCACGGGAGGGCTGGCCGAGATCGTTGCCGCCTTCTCCGACGCGGTGCTGGATGCCGATGGTGCGTTGGACCGTGCCGCACTGGGCGCGGTGGTGTTCGCCGACGAGTCCGCCCGCCGTCGGCTGGAGGCGATCACCCACCCTCGGGTCCGGGCCCGCACCGCGGAGCTGGCCGCTGCGGCGGCACCCGACGCGATCGTCGTCAACGACGTACCGCTGCTCGTCGAGGTTGGTCTCGCGCCCACGTACCACCTGGTGATCGTCGTGGAGACGGCCGTGACGACCCGACTGGAACGGCTGGCGCGCGACCGGGGGATGGGTCGCGCGGAGGCCGAGCGGCGGATCGCCGCCCAGACCGACGACGCCCGTCGCCGGGCGGCTGCGGACGTGGTGCTCAGCAACGACGGGAGCCTGGCGGCGCTGCACGACGCCGTCGACGCGCTCTGGCGGCAGCGACTGCTGCCCTACGAGGAGAATCTGCGCGAGCGGCGGGTGGTTCAGCCGGGCCGGGTCGATCCGGCCGGGACCGACGCGAGCTGGCCTGAGCAGTACGCGCGGCTGGCCGCCCGGATCCGGCACGCGCTCGCCTCGGATGCCCTGCGGATCGACCACATCGGCTCGACCGCGGTGCCCGGCCTCGCCGCCCAGGACGTCATCGACGTGCAGGTGACCGTGACGAGCCTCGCCGACGCTGACGGGGCGCTGGCCGACCGGCTGGCGAACGCCGGGTTCCCACGGGTGCCGGGGCAGTGGTGGGACGATCCGCGCCCCGCCGGCAGTGCTCGGTGGGAGAAGCGGCTGCACGGCAGCGCGGACCCGGCCCGCCCTGTTCGGCTGCACGTGCGCGTGGCGGGCTCGCCGGGCTGGCGGTACGCGCTGCTGATGCGCGACCACCTGCGTGCCGACCCGGATCAGCGGGCCGCGTACCTGCAGCTCAAGCGGGACCTGGTCGACGCGGCGCCGGCGGCCGGCGACTCCGGAACGGCCCGCGACCCGTGGTTCGACGAGGAGTACCTGCGGGCCGAGCAGTGGGCCGCGCAGACCGACTGGCGGCCCTGAGGGTCACGGTCAGCGGGTGCCGGGCCGGGCGGTGCTGGGCCGAGGGCTCGCGGTCGGGCGGGGCACCGGGGCCAGTCGGGGCACCGGGGCCAGTCGGGGCACCACGGCCGGGTGGAGGTCCAGTTGAGCCCAGGCGTTGGCGCCGGTGTGCAGCTCCAGCCGCCGTAGCGACCCGTCGCGGTCGATCCAGTAGCGCAGCCGCGCGTCCGCCGGGCCCATCTCGACGACGTCAACGGTCCGTCCGGCGGCGACATCCTCGCGTACCCGCACGGCCGCACCGCGAAGCCCGACCGACCCGGCGGTCGCTGCGGCGTCGACCAGCAGGCTCAGGTCGTCTCCACCGGATCGGGAGACCCGCCACGCCCCGGCCGGGGGTGGCAGCGGCGGCCGGCCCGGCGTCTCCGCCGTGCCGCCCCCGGCGGCAGCCGCCGGCAGGTCCGCCCGGGCCAGACCGGCGGCGTCGCGTCGCAACAGGGTCCGGCGATCCGGTACGCCCAGATCGGCAACCGCGAGGTACGCGGTACGCGCGGTCCAGCTCAACCAGCCGGCGCCCCGCAGGTTCGTGTCCGTGCCCGTCGGCGCGGTCAGCGTGACCGTGGCACCGCCCTGGGCGCGTAGCCGGGCCGGCATCCGGGCCAGCCGACGCTGCTCGACGTCGGTCAGTGCGCGAGGCAGGCCGGGCCGGCCGCCGAGGGCATCCACCGGCCAGAGCGTCGGCCGGTCCACCCGGTTGAGAATCACCGTGACCGGGCCGACGCCGGGCAGCCGGGTCACCAGTTTGTGTAGCCGGGCGTCCTGGTCGAGCCAGTACCGGGTCTGCCCGTCCTGGTCGGTGCCCGCCGACGCGGCGTCCGCCGTGGATGCCGCGGTGCTGCCCGGTGTGGTGCTGCCTGGTGTGGTGCTGCCCGGTGTGGTGCTGGCGGCGGGTGGTGTCCCGCCGGGCAGCGGTGCCTGCAGAACGTCCACCGGGCCGCCTGCCACGGTGTCCCGGGCGATCCAGCGCGCACCGCTGCCCGGCACCGTCTGGGTCGGGTCCGGGCGGTCGGCGGCGAGACCGAGGAGCAGGTCGAGCACCGGTGCCAGGCCCGTCCCGGGCACCAGACGGTGCAGCCGCCAGCGGTCTGTCGGAGGCACCAGCGGGGGTGCGGCCGGGGTGGGCACCGCGCCCGGGTCGGGCCGGATCACCAGCACCGAACCAGATCTCTGCAACAGCCCGCGTTCGGCACTCGCGCCCGGCCCGCCCACGTCGAGGTAGAGCAGTGACCGCGACCAGTCCACCCAGCCCACCAGTTCGATCCGGGTGGCGTCGACGCCAGCGGTGACGCGTACCCCGGCGCGGAGGTCCCGCAGGTTGGTGACCCGCGCGGCGGCCAACCGCTCGCCCTCCGCGAGGGTCAGCGGCCGGGCCGGCTCGGGCGGGTCGGGCGCCCAGCTCAACAGCCCGAGAACCAACGCTGTCGCGGACGTCACCGCCGTCAGACCGAGCAACATCAGCACGGTACGTCTGCGATGGCTGGCCGAAGCCGGACCTGCGGTGTGGGCCGTGTCGGCGGCTGGGTCGGCGATGGCGTCGGAGCGCGTGGTGGTCGGGGACTTCCCGAGGCCCCGACGGGCGGCGGCGGTTCGGCGGGCGGCGGCTGGCCGGTCGTTGTCGCTGAACCGGTCGTTGCCGGCGGGCCGGTCAATGTTGGCAGCTCGGTCATTGTCGGCCCGTCGACCGGTGGTGGGTCGGCCGGTGGTGGATCCGCTCCCGGTGTTCCGGATGGTCGCGGAGGCGCCGGCCGAGCCGGTGCGGTGACGCCCGGTGCCGAGCCAGCCGGTGCCGACCCGCTCGGTGCCGCGCTGCCCGGTGCCGCGCTGCCCGGCGCCGACCCGCTCGGTGCCGCGCTGCCCGGTGCCGCGCTGCCCGATGCTGAGCCAGCCGGTGCCGACCCGCCCGGTGCTGAGCCAGCCGGTGCCGTGCCGCCCGGCCGTGGGTGTGCCGGACCTCCCCGCGGTGGGTGTGCCGGACTTCCCCGCGGTGGGTGTGCCGGACTTCCCCCTGGCGGGAGTGCTGAGCTGCGGGGTGTCGGAGTCGGTGCCGTCCGGCCGGGGCGTGCCCCTGGGGGTGGTGGCGTCGGGCGACGGGGTCGGAGAGGTGTCCACGGAGATGAAACGGGCGGGGAGGCACCAGGGTGACGAGCAGGGGCGCCCGCGGCGGCCGGTCTGCGCCTCGAGCGCGACCACACGGGTGCGCACGCCGGACGAGCCGGGTGCTGCGACCGCAGTGCCGGGGGCAGCCGGCCGTGATGACGGCCAGGCCACCGGCCCGGTCGGCCGCCGCGAGCGGCCTACATGGAGAGGGTAGTCCCGGTGACATGTGCCACACAATGGGAATATTGAAGCCGATCACGTACGTGGCGTGACGGCCGTTCCTGTCGGACCTCCGGCGTACCGTTGTTGGCATGGCGCTCGACATTCCCCGGCTCGACAGCCGCTTCCAGGTCGTCAGTGAGTTCCAGCCGGCCGGCGATCAACCGGCCGCCATCGACGACCTTGAGCGCCGGGTTCGGCGCGGCGACCGCAACACCGTTCTGCTCGGTGCGACCGGCACCGGCAAGAGCGCCACCACGGCGTGGTTGATCGAGCGGTTGCAGCGCCCCACCCTGGTGCTCGCCCCGAACAAGACGCTCTGTGCGCAGCTGGCCAAGGAGTTCAGCGAGCTGCTGCCGCACAACGCGGTCGAATACTTCGTCTCGTACTACGACTACTACCAGCCTGAGGCATACATCCCGCAGACCGACACCTACATCGAGAAGGACTCCTCGATCAACGAGGAGGTCGAGCGGTTGCGGCACTCGGCGACGATGTCGCTGCTCACCCGCCGCGACGTGATCGTGGTGGCGACCGTTTCGGCGATCTACGGCCTGGGCACTCCGGAGGAATACCTCAACCGGGCGGTCCGGGTGCAGATCGGCCAGGAGCTCGACCGCGACCAGTTGCTGCGCCGGCTGGTCGACATCCAATACACCCGCAACGACATGGCCTTCCAGCGGGGCACCTTCCGGGTTCGCGGCGACACGCTGGAGATCATCCCGGCGTACGAGGAGCTGGCGATCCGGATCGAGCTGTTCGGTGACGAGGTGGAGAAGCTCTACTACCTCAACCCGTTGACCGGTGACGTGGTCCGCGAGGTCGACCAGCTGGTGATCTTCCCGGCGACGCACTACGCGGCCGGTCCGGAGCGGATGGAGCGGGCGATCCGTGACATCGAGGTGGAGCTGGCCGAGCGCCTCGCTGAGCTGGAGCGGCAGGGCAAGCTGCTGGAGGCGCAGCGGCTGCGGATGCGCACCACCTACGACATCGAGATGATGCGGCAGGTGGGCTTCTGCTCCGGCATCGAGAACTACTCGATGCACATGGACGGGCGGCTGCCCGGCAGCCCGCCGCACGCCCTGCTCGACTACTTCCCCGACGACTTCCTCACCGTGGTCGACGAGTCGCACGTGACCATCCCGCAGATCGGCGGCATGTACGAGGGCGACGCGTCCCGCAAGCGGATGCTCATCGACCACGGCTTCCGGCTGCCCAGCGCGGCCGACAACCGGCCGCTGCGCTTCGACGAGTTCCTGGAGCGGGTCGGCCAGATGGTCTACCTCTCCGCGACCCCCGGCACCTGGGAGATGGAGCAGGCCCAGGGCGAGTTCGTCGAGCAGGTCATCCGGCCCACGGGTCTGGTCGACCCGGAGGTCGTGATCAAGCCGACCAAGGGTCAGATCGACGACCTGATGCATGAGATCAAGCTGCGCACCGATCGCGATGAGCGGGTCCTGGTCACCACGCTGACCAAGAAGATGGCCGAGGACCTGTCCGACTATCTTCTGGAAAACGGCATCCGGGTGCGCTACCTGCACTCGGAGGTCGACACGTTGCGCCGGGTGGAGCTGCTGCGCGAGCTGCGCAAGGGCGACTACGACGTGCTGGTCGGCATCAACCTGCTCCGTGAAGGTCTGGACCTGCCCGAGGTGTCGCTGGTGGCGATCCTCGACGCCGACAAGGAAGGTTTCCTGCGCAGCGGCCGGTCACTGATCCAGACCATCGGTCGGGCCGCCCGAAACGTCTCCGGTCAGGTCCACATGTACGCAGACAAGATCACCCCGTCGATGGCGGCGGCGATCGACGAGACCGATCGGCGCAGGGCCAAGCAGATCGCGCACAACGAGGCGCACGGGATCAGCCCGGAGCCGTTGCGTAAGAAGATCCACGACATCCTGGACGACATCTACCGCGAGGCCGAGGACACCGAAAACTCCCGGGTCGGGGGCGCGGTGCGTCAGCTGTCCCGTGGCAAGGCGCCGGTCAAGGAGACCCGCAGCCGGAGCCGGTCCGCCGCCACCACCACCTCGCGGGAGGGGATGGCCCGCGCCGACCTCGCCCAGCTCATTCAGGAGCTCAACGACCAGATGTTGGCCGCCGCTCGTGAGCTGCAGTTCGAGCTGGCGGCGCGGATCCGTGACGAGGTCTCCGACCTGAAGAAGGAGCTGCGCGGCATGGACGCCGCCGGCGTGAAGTGACGGCCACCCGGCTGGCCGCGACGAGCGTTCCGCTTGGGCGCGGCCAGCCGGGGCACGCGGAGGGCGGGCGAGGTTGACGGCGGTGGCACCGGCCGGGGAGATGGTTCTTGGGCTGCCCGACGTCCGGCTGCGTCCGTTCGTCGACAGGTACGTCGGCTATCGGGAACGGGCCGACGTGCGCCGGGAGTCGGCGGGTGTCTTCGTGGTGCTGATCCTGGGCTGGGGCGCTCCGCTGGACGTGACCGACCCGCGCAGCGCGGAGCGCGGGGCCACGAAGGTCGACTCGTTCGTGGCCGGCACCTTCGACGGCTGGTGCACCACACGCACGATGGGTGTGGGGGAGGGCGTCGAGTTGCTGCTCGCCCCGCTGACCGCCCGCCGGCTCCTCGGTCTGCCGCTCAGCGAGCTGACCAACCGGGCCGTTGGCGTCGGGCAGCTCCCGGGCCGCTGGCTGGATCGGCTGCGCGGCCGGCTCGCCGAGGCGGCGGGTTGGCCGGAACGGTTCGCCCTGCTCGACTGGGTGCTCGCCGGTCGGCTGGCGTCGTCCCCGCCGGTGGATGCCCGACTGGACTGGGCGTGGCGATGGCTCGTCGCCAGCGGTGGGCAGGAGGGTGTGTGGGGGTGCTCGCCGACGAACTGGGTTGGAGCCGACGGCACCTCGCGTCCCGGTTCCGGCAGGACGTCGGGCTGCCGCCCAAGATGGTCGCCCGGTTGCTGCGCTTCCAGCAGGCGTGCGCGGCGCTGGCCGACGGTGGCGTAACCCTCGGGCCGAACGCGGGGGCGGGTGCCGGGCCGCCGACCGGTGCCGGGCATTCCGCGTCCGGTGCCGGGCAGTCCGCGTCCGGTGCCGGGCAGTCCGCGTCCGGTGCCGGGCAGTCCGTGTCCGGTGCGGGGCAGTCCGTGTCCGGTGCGGGGCAGTCCGTGTCCGGTGCGGGGCATTCCGTGTCCAGTGCGGGCCAGTCCGTTTCCGGTGCCGGGCAGTCCTCGTCCGGGGCCGGGCAGTTCGGCGCGACACGGGCCATCGACTGGGCCGCGGTGGCGGCAAGATGCGGTTACTACGACCAGTCCCACCTGATCCGGGATTTTCACCAGTTCGCGGGGGCGACTCCGGCCGCGCTGCTCTCCGCCCGGTCGACGGACGGCTGACACCACTCGGCCGGCACCACTCGGTTGACGCCGCGCCGAGGTCACATTCGTCCAATCCGGAGCAGGGCCACCAGCCGCAGAATCAGGTCATGCGAACCGTCTATCCCGTCTTCCGTTACCCCGATCCCCGCTCCGCGATCGACTGGCTCTGCTCCGCCTTCGGTTTCCAGGCGCATGCCGTGCACGAGGCGCCGGACGGCTCGGTCGCGCACGCCGAACTCGTCCTCGACACCGGCATGATCATGCTGGGCGGTCGGGCCGACGCGACACCCAGGTTGATCCACGACGATCCTCAGGACTACGTGGCGGTGCCGGACGTCGACGCCCATTGCGCTCGGGCCCGCGCGGCCGGTGCCGAGATCACCCAAGAGCCGTTCGACACCGATTACGGCTCCCGTGACTACGCCGCCCGCGACCTGGACGGAAACGTCTGGACCTTCGGCACCTACCGGCCCTGACTAGGCGCATTTGTCCGTTTCGCCCTCACTCTGGGCCTGCCGCCCAGTTCGCCAAACCCGACCACGTGCTCACCTATGGGGCAATTCGGACATGATCGACTCCATGTCGCCGATGCGGCGGCATCCTGCCTCGGCGGTTTCAAGCGGCGGTTGCAACCAGGTGTTTGTGGAGTACTTCGGCCGGATTATGCCAGTCGAGGGTTTTTCG
>NZ_JBNCKP010000021.1:0-75 GCF_049841575.1 Micromonospora sp. DT201
GGCGCGGGGCGCGGGGCGCGGGGCGCGGGGCGCGGGGCGCGGGGCGCGGGGCGCGGGGCGCGGGGCGCGGGGCGC